>JBNJEK010000068.1:0-17430 GCA_051745855.1 Armatimonadota bacterium | reverse complement strand
CCTTCGCCTCCTTCGTCGCCCACTGCCGCCGCTCGATGCGCAGGTCCGCCGCCGCAACGACCTCGCACAGTTCGCTTGCCTGCGCGCTCTGCAGATTCCGGTTGCCAATCACGCCACAGCCGATGACTCCGACTTTCACAGGGTCCATGTCACGTCTCCATCGATCCTTGATATCTCAGTCGGTGGGATGGTTCGCGACAAAGCACGGGGGACCTTCGTGGGGAGAGTACCAAGCGGGCCCGTTCGTCGGGCCTCACCCCCCTCGATCCCCCCTCTCCCTGCTCCCTGCCGCTGCAAACGACGCAGCGGCAGGCGGGACGAGGGGGGAAGAACGACAAACGACAGGGCGGTCGCGTAGGACCGCCCCTCCAGAACAACAGAGACGAGTCCGCCGCCTACCCCACGACCTCCCGGAACACGCGAAGGTGGTTCTCGCCGAGGAAGCCGCGGATCGTCGCCTCATCGTGGCCGCGGCGCATCAGGCCCTCCGTGAGCTTCGGGAGTTCGGCCGGTGAGCCGATCATCGTCAGGTAGCCGTCCGAGCCCCAGCCAACGTGCTCGGGGCCGGCGAGGTCGATCATGTGATCCGCGTGATCGAGCCACCTGTCGAAGCGAGGGTCATCGACGTCCCACGATTGCTGATCGTTGTACTCTTTTCCGGGGCCGATGAAGAAGGTCATCAGGCCGATGACGCCGCCCTTTTCGGCGATCGCGCGGATCTGCTCGTCGGTGAGGTTGCGCGGATGGAAGTTGATCTCGCGCGCGTTGCAGTGTGACGCGATCACCGGATCCTCCGAAAGCTCGATCGCGTCCCAGATGCCGGCGTCGGAGGTGTGCGAGACGTCGATGATCATGCCGATGCGGTTCATCTCGCGAATGACCGCCGCGCCGAAGGGCGTCACACCGCCCATCGTGCGGCTCTGCACCCAGCTATCCACCACGAGGTTGCGGCTGAAGCGCGCGAGGAGCATCTGCCGGAAGCCGAGGCGGAAGAGGATGCTGAGCATCTCCAGCGAGTCCTCGATCATCTGCACGCAGTTGCAGTCGAGCATCACCCCGACGCGTCCGTCCTCTTTCGCGCGGACGATGTCGTCAGCGCAGTCGATGAGCATGAGTTCATCGATGGCGTCGATCTCGCGCATGAGGATCTCCCACTGGATCAGCGGGTTCGTCAGCGGGCTGCGCGGCGGGTACTGGAGGGTGTAATGCCCCCACGGCTCGGGCGGCCACTCGAACTCCGCCCAGTCCTCCGACCAGAAGAGCTCGTGGGCGTGCTCGCGGCCAAGGCTCGCGGAAAGCTCGTACTCATTCTGCGTCTCGAACTGCGCGGGGGTGGCGGTCTGATCGAGCATGCTCTGCCCGAACACATTCAGGCCGCCCTCTTTCATCTGCGGCAGGTCGAAGCGATCGGCGAAGCGCCCTCCGCCCCACTCCTCACCGGGCAGCGCCAGCCACCCCGGCTCATGGGAGCCCGCGCCGGCCTTGAGCGCGCGCAGAGCCACCATGAAGCTGGTGGTGTACATGTCGGTCACGAGCGCATCGTGGGTCAACTCGATCGCTTCGTCGCGTACGCCCTTAAGGTTGGGCATGAATGTCCCTCCCGCGTTAACGGCCCAGGACAACTGCGGACGCATGTGAACATGCGTCCCCGAGCGGCCACGGCTACCCCTCGCTGGCGATCTGGATGTCGCTGATGCGCAGGCTCGGCAGGATCAGGCCCGGCTCCTCGCGGTAGTCGCTCGAGACCGCGTCGATGTTGAGCAGCAGTTCCTCGCCGGTGCTGCCGATGAGCGTCGTGGAGATCGGCGCGGCGCACTCGCCATCCTCGATGCGGAAGCCGAAGTCGAGGGTGGTGGAAACCTCGCCGGTCACCGAGTTCGGGGAGATCCCCGCGTAGGCGACGTAGATGCCCTCGTCGATCTCGGAGATCAGTTCGGCTTCGGTCTTCTCACCCGGCTGGATCTGCAGGTTGCTCGGGCTGATCCCGACCGTCGATGAGTAGCCGCCCCGGGAGGCGTGGCCGGTCGGCCCGACGCCCTCCTTGAACGCGGTGTACGAGTTGTGCAGGTAGGTGGTCAGGACGCCCTCGTCGATGAGCGCGCGAGGCTCTCGCGCGACGCCCTCGCCGTCGTACTCCGATGACCGCAGGCCGGCCGGCACGAGCGGCTCCTCGCGGACGGTCAGCACCTCCGAGGCGATCCGGTCGCCCTCGCGCCCGGCCAGCCACGAGCGGTTGCGCTGGACGCCGTCGGCCTCCGCCGCGCTGATGACCGATCCGGTCAGTGACATCGTCGCAAGCGGCCCGAGGACCAGCGGCACGCGGGCGGTCGGGACCGGACGCGAGCCAAGCTGCCTCAGCGCCTCCAGTGCGGCCTTCTCGCCGATGCGGTCGATCTCAAGGTCCTGCATCCGCCTCGCCATGTCCTGCTCGAAGAACGTGCCGACGTCATCGTCACGCGCGATGATCACGAAGAAGCTCAGGCCCGCGGAACTCGCGCGCTTGCTCACGGCGATGCCGGTGGAGCTTGCCAGGGCCGACTCGCCCCAGCCTGCTCCCGCGCCGCCCTGCACGATCGCGTCCTCGGCCACAGACCGCGCCTCGTCGATCCCGCGCAGACACCAGTCCACGAACGCACCGGCGTCGAGCCCCGCCATCTCCTCGTCGAAAAGCTCCGGGACGGGCTCCGCCTCGGCGGGGTCGGGAAGGCGCACAAAGTCCGGGTCGGGGTGGGCCGCCCGCGCGAGTTCGACCGCGCGCTGTGCCGCCTCGCGGGCGCCCTCGGTGGTCAACTGCTGGACGGTCGCGAAGCCCTGGCCGCCGTTGACGTACGCGCGGACTGAAAGGCCCTGGTCGCGAACCGTGGAGCAGTAGTTGATCGATGACTTCTCGACTTCGACCGACACCTCGGTGCTGTCCGAGCAGTACGCGTCGCAGAAGTCGGCGCCGGATTTCTGAGCGGCCTCAACCGCGGCCTGTGCAATATCAAGCAGTTCGCCCATCATTGCTCACTCCCCGTCTGCTGCTGGCCGCCCACGACGACGTCTCTGATCCGCAGGAACGGTCCGCCCGCGTCCACGGGCATCCCCTGGCCGCCCTTTCCGCACGTACCCCCGAGATCGAACTTGACCTCACTGCCGACCGCGTCCACGCGCGAGAGCATCCCAAGCGTCAGCCCCGCGAAGGACGCGTTGCGGAAATGCTGGCCGACCTTACCGTCTTTGATCTCCCACGCGTTCTCCACGTTGCACGTGAACTGCCCGCGGGCGGTGAAGACGTACCCCCAGTAGCCGCCCTTCATCAGCAAGCCTTCCTCTGTGTCCGCGATGATCTCTTCAAGCGTGGTGTCCCCGCCATCGATGAACGTGTTGCTCATGCGCACGATCGGCTCGTTCTGATGATCCTGCGCGCGCGCGCACCCGTTGGGCTCGACGCCCATCCGCGCCGCGGTCTCGAGGCTGTGGAGGTAGCCCACCAGCACACCATCGCGGATGATATCATGCCGTTGCGCGGGCACGCCCTCGTGATCGTAGCGGAAGGAGCCGTTGAGTCCCTCGAGCGTCGGGTCATCGGCGATGGTCACAAGCTCCGAGCAGACCTGCTCGCCCTCGCGCCCGGCGAGGATCGACTCGCCGGCCCAGACCGCATCTGCCTCGGCGTTGTGCCCGAAGGCCTCGTGTGCGAGCAACCCGCAGACGCGCGGGTCGATGATGATGTCGAAGGTGCCGGCCGGCGCGGGGACTGCATCGAGCAGCGCCAGCGCCCGGTCGGCGACATCGGCGGCCCACTCTCCCGGATCGATCGCATCGATGATCTCGTACCCGCCGGGTCGCGCCTCGCTCTCATTCGCCGCCTGCCGAATCTCACCGCTCTGCGCCGTCGTCGAGAGTCGCGCGGAGCAGCGTGTCGCCTCCTGCTCGATGAATGTGCCGAAGGTATTCGCGATGATCAGCCTGCCGACGCCGTCGGCGTAATTGGCGCGCGTGTTGACGATCCGATCGTCACGCTCGCGCGCCACCTGCTCGATCTCGAAGATCCGCTGGACGCGATCCGCGAGCGGTATTTCGCGAGGGTCGATCTCCGCCTCCGACTCGATCGTCGCCTCCACGGGTTCGACCTCGGCCACCACCCCGGGCTCGGTGATATGCCCGGAAGCCGCCTTCGCCATCGAAAGCGCGTCATCAAGACAGCGTCGAAGCTCCGCGGCGGTGACGGTGTTGGTCGGCGCGAAGCCCCACGCGCCATCGACGAGCACGCGCAGACCGGCGCCGGAACGCGACGCCGATGAGACTTTGTCCGCCTGCCCGTCCTCGACGGCGATCGATGTGCCCTCGCCGTCAGTCACTCGCAGATCCGCGAAGCTCGCTCCGCGCCTCTTCGCGTCACTTAGAATATCCTCAATCAACTCGCGCATTACATGTCTCCCCGGCGTGACGTGGTGGTGCGAACGGCGCCTCTCCCCCCGCGTGGTTCGACCTCAGGCCGGCACGGTAGCTGGAAGCCCGATCTCCCCCGCCGTCGTCCCGCTAAACGACAGCGGACACTCGGGCACCCCCTTCGTTCCGGAGGGGGTAGCGACGCTTTACGGCCGTCGCCGTTGCTCCCTCTCTCCGGGACGGAGAGGGGGCTGGGGGGTGAGGTCAGTGCGGAGGGCTCAGCCCCGCATGTTCATCGCCATCGCGTAAAGACCGTACCACACTGGCGAAAGCACCAGGTCGTACTCCCCGACGTATTCAATGTACTGAGCGTTGAATCCTCTCTTGAAGCGGTTCAGACCGCCAAGTTCCCCCACCGGCTCGCCGTCCACTTCCTTCGAGACGCCGCGAAAGTCGTACGCGGTGCAGCCCTGCTCCCGCGCCCAGAGCATGATCTCCCAGTGCAGCCGATGGTTGGGCATGTGCTTGTAATACTCCGGGTCAGAGCCGCCGTAGACGTACACGGCTTCTTTGCCCATCGTGAACACGAGCACTCCCGCGACGATCTCTCCCTCGAACTCCGCCACGAAGAGCTTCGCGAGACCGTCCTCGGCGAGCAGGTCGTGGATGCGCTCGAAGTACTCGAAGCCGCGAACGCGGAATTCGTCGCGCTCGGCGGTGTCCTCGAGGATCTCGTAGAACTCCGGAAGGTCGTCGCGCGTGCCCTCCCGCACCTCGATCCCCCGGCGGCCGGCGAGGCGGATGTTGTAACGCCACTTCTTGTGAAAGTCCGCCATGATGTCATCGGGGTCGGGCGTCAGATCGGTCTTCATGACGTATCGCGGCTGTGTGCCCCCAAGGTCCGGGTCATCGTCACCGGTGAAAGCGAACCCCTCGTCCTCGATCATCCCAACGACCTCGGAGCGCTCGACCGGCAGGCAGGGGTCGATCTTCAGCGCGATCGCGCCGTGGTCGCGCCCAACGTCGCGGATCCGAGCGATGAGTCGTGAGAAGAGTTCCGCATTCGACCAGTCGAGCACCGGGCCGCGCGGCGCGTAGAGCAGTGATTTGCCGACATGCGGGACGGGGCGGCGAAGGATCATCGCTCCGGCGGCGATCGCATCCTCGTCTTCGACAGCCACGATCATCGGGTCCCAGCCCGTGGCCGCCTTAAGCTCGCCCCACTGCCAGCTTTGCATCACGGACGGGTACTCGGAGGCGCGCACGAATTCGTTCCACTCGTCACGCCGGGATTCGTCAAGCAACATGGAGAGAATCAGACCTCTCTTACGTGGCCGTGGTGAGGTGAAAGCTGGTGGAATACGAAAGGGCGCGCGTCAGCCCTCGTCAGTCTCATTCGCCGCCGCGTGTTCGTCGCCCTCGTCGGAAGTGAGGACCTCACCGTTGGCCGACTCGGGCATGAGCGTCTGAATGCTGACCGAGTCACCGCCGGCGTACTTCGCCATCGCGGCTTTCATGATGGCGGCGGCGACCGGAGCGGCGCTCTCGCTCCCCCCGCCTCCCTCGGTCACCAGCACCGCAGATGCAAAGCGCGGTTCCTCGTAAGGTGCGTAGCATACGAACCATGCATGGGTGCGCTTGTTCGGCTCGAACTGCGCGGAGCCCGTCTTGCCGGCAACACTGAAGCCTATGTCCGCGAGGCCACGAGCCGTGCCATCGTCGCTTGTAACCGCCCGTCTCATCCCCTGCTGGACGATCTTCAGATTCTCCGGATCAACGTCAAGCTCGTTGACCACACTGGCGCGAAAGAGGGTCGGGCCCCGCATGAGATACTCCGGCCACTCAATCTTGCGCACAAGGCGCGGGGAGATGACCTTGCCGTCGTTTGCCAACGCGGCCGTCATCACCGCCATCTGCAGCGGCGTCACGCGCAGGAAGCTCTGCCCCATGACAAACTGCAGCGTGTCGCCGGTGTACCAGTCCTGGTCGAGCGCGTCGGCCTTCCACTCGCGGTCAGGCACACGCCCTCCCACCTCACCGGGCAGTCCGCAGTTGGTGGGCTCTCCCATGCCGAAAAGGCGCGCGTAGGCGGCGATCATGTCCGACGTCAGGCCCGACTTGCGCACGAGGTCGTAAAAGTACACGTCACAGGACTCCGCGAGGCCCTGCCACATGTTGATCCTCGAACCATGCGTCTTCCAGCATTTGAATATATGCGGCGGATTGCCGACACTGATCCGCCCCTCGCAATCAAAGCTCTGCTCCGGCGACACACCGGTCTCCTCCAGGGCGGCCAGCGCGCTGACCATCTTGAAGATCGATCCGGGCGGATACGACCCCGAGATCGCCTTGTTGAGGAAAGGATGCCGGGGGTCCTCGCTCAGTTCGCGGTAGCGCTCGCCGGAGATGCCGCTGACCCACTCGTTCGCATCAACACTCGGCTCGGAGGCCATCGCCAGGACCTCGCCGGTCCGCACATCCATCAGCACGGCCGCGCCCGTCAGTCTGCTGCCGATCGCCTTCTTGAGCGCGTCCTCGGCCACCTGCTGCAGTTGGGCATCGATCGTCAGATAGACCCCCGCCCCCTGCTGGGGTACTCTCTCCTGGCGGATGAGGCGCACCGGTCGGTTGAAGCGATCAACCTCCCACACGCGCATCCCTCTGCGGCCCTGCAACACGGGGGTGGTCGGCTCCGCGGCGGCGTCGAGTTCGTACGATGCCTCGATCCCCGCCTTCCCGAAGATAGAGTCCGGCTTGTACACCGGGTCGTTCCGCCACGGCTCGGCACCCTCGGTTTGCTCGACGATCGGCCCCACGCTCGGGTACTGCAGCGCCCGCCACTTCTCGTACTGCTCGGCGTTGATCGAGCGGGCGTAGCCGACGACATGCGACGCAAGCTTGCCGTGCGGGTAATGCCTCCGGAACTGCTGCCCGACGCTGACGCCCGGCAGTTCGCTGCTGCGCTCCTCTATCTGCGCCACCAGCTCGAATGAGAGGTCCTCGGCAAAGGTCGCGAGCGGTGTCGGAGTGAAGCGGGCGGCGCTGCAGACCCCTTCGAGCGCAGCACGCACCTCGGAAGTGCTCACGTCACGCTCGCGGAGCACGCTGGCGAGGAATGTGATAATGCGCTCGCGCTCCTCACTCTCGCTCTCGGGAGGAAGCTCGGCCGGCGTGATCATGACACACCAGTTCGGCCGATTCTCCGCCAGCACCCGGCCCTCGCGATCGTAGATGAGCCCGCGGGGCGCCGGCGTACTCACGATGGAGGTGCGGTTCTGCATCGACTTCTCGCGGAAGTCCACCCACTGAGTGAGCTGCAGCACCCACAGTCGCCCTGTCAGCATAATCAGCAGGACGCCGGTGAAAAGACCGATTGTCTTCAGTCTCAGGTCAAAGCCGCTCAAAGCTGACGCTCACGTGTGTGCAGTATTTGCGGGGCTCTCACAATGCGTTGGCGCTATCTGTCCGATGGACGCCGACGAGCTACGGCGTTGCCGCCGCCGAGCCGTCATCCACAGGCTCGGACGCCGGGGCGGGATCCGGCTCAGGCTCAGGGGCCGGATCCGGCGCTGGAGTGTCCTCAGGGCCGGGTTCGGGGTCGGGCTCGGGCTCAGGGGCGGGCTCCGGTCGCGGGTTCGGAGACGGCCGCGACGCGCCATGTGCCGAGCAGGCTCCGGGGGCCTGTCCCGCCGGGAAAGTCCGCTCCACGGTGTCCGGGCAGTAGGGCCCGGCCGCCTGGCCGGACTGCGTGCAGACGGTCACGGTCACCGTCTGACCGCCGGATGACGATGAATCACTCTCAGACGACGACGGTCGCGGCCGATCGGGCGTGCTCGACGGCCTCGTTGAGCCTCTATGAATCGTGCATGGCCCGGGCGCGCTCTCACCGGGCCCGAGCACGCGCTCAACGGTGTCAGGGCAGTACGAGGTCGCACTGCCGCCCGAGCTTGAGCAGACGGTGACTGTGCGCCCGACCGGTTGCGCAGGCCGCGCCTGCTCAGTCTGCTCCTCCTCGTCCTCTTCGTCTTCCTCATCCTCGTCGTCTTGATCGCTGCTACGCGTGGCGCGCACCCCGCTGCCCTCGGGATAGCTGCCGTCGAGGGCGAGTATCTCCGTCGCCTGCCTCACGAATTCCCGCCAGACCGGCGCGGCGAATCCACCACCGGAAGCGCCGCGCATCGGCTTGTTGTTGTCATTGCCCACCCACACCGCGCATGACAGGTCGGGGGTAATCCCCACCCACCACGCGTCCTGGCTGTTCTGCGTCGTGCCGGTCTTGCCCGCGCAGGCAATGCCGGGGATGCTCGCGCGCCGGCCCGTGCCGCTTGTGACCACGTAACGCAGGCACTGGATCACACTGATAGCGGCAGGCTTGCTGAGCACCCGCTCCTGGTGCGGAGCGCGGTACTCGATCAACTCACCGGTGTAATCCTTGATCGTGTGGTAAAGCCGCATATCCGGCCGCCAGCCACCCGAGGCGAATGACGCGTAACCCAGCGCGTGTTCCAGCGGTGATATCTCGGAGACCCCCAGCGACAGCGACGGGTAGGGCGCCAGTCGCTCTTCAGGGATGTTCAACATACCCGCGGCGTAGCGGCGGGTCTTGTTGATCCCCACCGCGCGAATCAGCCGCACCGCGACGAGGTTCACCGACTGCCCCAGGGCCCGCTGCAGCGTGTACGTCCCGCCCTGGCCGGATGAGTAGTTCTTCGGAGCCCAGTCTCCGATCTTGAGCGGACCACCGCTGAATGTCGAACGCGGACTGTAGCCCGACTCAAAGGCCGTCGCGAAGAGGTAGGGCTTGAATGACGAACCCGGCTGCCGGCCGTGCTGCGGAGGGCCCGGGTGCGCGCGATTATACTGCGTCTGCTCCCACTCGCCCACCCCGCCGACCATCGCCAGCACGTCCCCGGTCTGCACGCTCACCGCCGCCAGCGCGCCCTGACCGACCGGCGCCGACCACAGATTCCGATTGCTGCGCAGCCTCTCAATCTGCTGCGTCAACTGATCCTCAGCCACCTTCTGCAGCCGCATATCGAGAGTGGTGTACACGCGCAGGCCGCCACGGTACACCGCGTCGGACCCGTAGCGCGGATCGTTGCTGAGGTTCCGGATAACAAGGTTCGTGAAGTGGTGGGCACGGTAGACCGCCACCCCCCGCTCCTCCAGCGGAGCGAGATTGCTCTGGATCTGCTCGTTATGCGCGGCTTCCTTCTCGTCGGAGGTGATGTACCCAAGCTGAAGCATCTTCGTCAGGACCACGAGACGCCGCTGCTTCGTCCGCGCGGCGTCTTCATACGGCGAGTAGTGGCTGGGGCGCCGGGGCAGGCCCGCCAGCAACGCAGCCTCTCCCAGCGTCAGGTCCTCCACGTCCTTGTCGAAGAACGTCTGCGCGGCCGACTGCACCCCGTAGGCTCCGTGGCCGTAGTACACCTCGTTGAGGTACATCTCAAGGATCTCGTCCTTGGAGAACTTCTGCTCGAACTGCAGCGCCAGCAGCATTTCTTTGAGCTTCCGGTCGAAGGTCCGCTCGGAGGTCAGCCAGACATTCTTGACAAGCTGCTGGGTGATCGTGGAGCCGCCCTGGGCGATCCCGCCTCTGCGAATATTCTCTCTCGCCGCCCGAACGATTCCCTCGGGATCGATTCCCCGATGTGTGTAAAAGCGCTCGTCCTCGATCGCCACCGTTGCATCGCGCAGGTGCCTGGGGATGCGAGACAGCTCAACGGGCGTGCGATCCTCCTTGGCTATGCGCGCAAGAAGCGTGTGCGTCACGCTACCGTCGGTTTGGCGTTCCGTGGAGTAAATCTCCGTGACGCCAGGTGGGCGGTACTGCGTGAAGTCAATGTCCTCGGGCAGGACCGCAAGAACACTCTGATAGCCGCCGTACACGAAGCCGACCGCGCCGAATGCTCCGACCACGATCATGGCGTTGATGACCCGGAACACCTGAAGCACCCGGCTTCTGCGTCTCGTTTTCTTCTTACCCCGTCGGCTCATGATTGCTCTCCGCGTTGATGCGGTGGTGCTACACCCTCACAGCCCGGCGCCTTGCCGGCCCCTTCGGCAGTATTGACGCACATCTGCACGGTCATGTTCCTGTCTCAACCGCTGCTCTCGTTTTCTCGCCAGTCGATCAGCCTCCGCATGTGACGCTCACAGAGGCCGGATTCCTCGGAAAGATGGGCGTCGTACAACTCATCGTGGGTGCTTGCCTGGTACAACGAGCACCGCGGATCATCGCAGCCTCGTTCGCCGAAAAGCCGGTGGAAGAGCGCCTGCAGCGCGTACCCGACCGCAACCCGGGTGATCCGGTCGTCACCGTGATGAAGGGCCTTCTGCGCGAAGCGCTCGTCCAGCTCCTCGACGGCATCGTCCACGCCCATCGCCACCATCTGCGCGCGCCGGAAGGTGTACTCGCGCGGCAGTTCGGGCACCTCCACGAAGGCGGTGGTCGAGATGACGGTCGGCTGGCCGTGCTGGATAATCTGAAGCGTCAGTTGCGGCTTGTCCGGCTCAAAACGCCCGATGCACTGGGTCAGGTAGACTATGTGCAGATGGCTTTCCGCGCGTTCCTCCTGTGAGATCACCGGCTTCATCACCGCCTGCAGCGGCTCCGCGCGGTAGACGACTCCGAGGTCGCTATCCTCGGGCGTGACCGGTGATGTCTCATCACGAAGATCGGGGTGCACGAGATTGTGCACCTCGCGCTCTTCGAGCCGCGCGGCAATCTGCTCGGTGAGCACCTCCACCTGCTCGGGGTCGAACTTGCCGAGTTGGTAGGTGAAGAAGTCGGTGCGCGTCTCGACCTTCGTCTCGGGCAGCAATTCGGCGAGAAAGCGCCCCACCACCCCGATGTCGAGTCCGATTGCATTGGGCGCATCGTATATGTAAATTGCATCGAGTGATTCAGTCATCAGTTATCAATCGCCAGTTGACCGTCATCAGTCGGGATTGCGCTCTCTCGCAGCGCCATGTTCGCAGTTCAGCGCGGCATCGCAATGAACTCGTGAATGCGCAGATCGAAGGCCGTGTTGCTGAACGCCGGGCTGACGACGAGGGCGGTGTCCGCTCCGCCGCCGGTTCCGGCGATCGTGATCGCCTCCTGATCCATCTCAAGCTCCCCCGCGTCGGCGGCCATCAGCGCGCACTCGACCGCGACCTTCGTGCCCTGGCCGATCATGTAGCAGGTGCGCGCGATGATCTCCGCTGCCGCGACGCCACCGATGCTGCTCACCGCGGCATCGATCCCGCCGAGGAGTGTGTGAGTGCCCGTGAGCACCTCCACGCCCCGGCCCCTGCATTCGCCGATGATCTCCGAGTCGGGCGGGCAGTATCTCTCCCAGTGGCCGGCGGAAAGCGTGACGGCGATCACGCGTCCGTCGAAACACTCCGCGGCGCCCAGCGCGGTCTGCCCCGTGCTGGTGGCGACGACCATCTGCTCGATCCCCAGCGTCTTCGCCCGCCGGCAGGCCGCTTCGAGCGTGGCATGAGTGTTGCGTGGACCAGGTTCGGTGAAGAGCAATGTCCGCAGTTCTTCCGTGGGTCCCATCCTCCGGCCTCCGCATGTGTGAGATAGCAGCGCGCATCTATCTACGTGGTCGAATCATACCCCGTTCGGCGCGGGAAAACAAGTCTGCGCTGCGCGGGAAGCGGCATCGCGCGCGCCGTTGACGGCCGGTGTCAGGCTGTGATATATTCGTGCTACCTTTCAGTTCCCCTCACAGAGGCGCAAAACGACCGTAAGCAAGGCAGGCTTGATGGGTTCCGCACTCGCCGAACAGGCGATCGCCACGTTCCTCGGCATGCGCCCCCTTGACCTTCTGGTGGCGGTGCTGGACATCATCGTTGTGTCGTACATCATCTACCGCGGCCTGTTGCTTTTGCAGGGGACCCGAGGCGGCTCTGTCATCAAGGGCCTGCTGGTGGTGCTCTTTCTTCTCTGGATCAGCTCCGGACTGCCCACGCTCAACTGGATCCTCCGCCAGCTCGTGCTGCCAGGCGTGATCGCGCTGGTGGTGATCTTCCAGCCCGAACTGCGCACGGCACTCGAGCGGCTCGGAAGATCGGGCCTGCTCGGGTTCAGCGTCGGCAGAGCGGAGCCGGCGCAGACACAGCGTGTCATCAATGAGATCGTGGATGCCGCGGAAGAGATGTCCGGGCGCCACATCGGCGCGCTGATCGTACTTCAGAGAGAAAGCGGCCTCATGGACATCACCCGCACCGGTAAGACGCTCAACGCTCGCGTCTCGATCGATGCACTGGTGACGATCTTCTACCCGAACACCCCCCTGCACGACGGCGCCGTCGTGATCCGCGACGACGTGATCGTGGCCGCCGGCTGCGTGCTGCCCCACTCCGAGCAGCCTGGCCTGTCGGTGGCCACGGGAATGCGCCACCGTGCGGCGCTGGGGCTCTCGGAACGCACCGACGCGGTCTGCGTGGTCGTCTCTGAGGAGACCGGCGCCATCTCGATGGCCGTCGAGGGGAATCTCGCACCTGATCTCGAGCGCACGGAGCTTGCCGAACGCCTCAACCGCCTCTTCGAGAAGCCGGATGAGCGCGCGCGCCTGCTCTTCTGGCGCAGATAGGAGCAGAGGGCCACATGGGCAGCTTAAGGACGCGGCTGCGGGACATATTCGTGGAGAACTGGCCCCTCAAGCTCCTGGCGCTGATAGTGGCCGTGATCCTGTGGCTGCACGTGCTCGGCGCCGAAGATCCGCAGGGCACCCAGGCGGTCACCGTGCCGGTGGTGCCGGTCAACGAGCCTGAGGGCCTCAAGACCATCGACATTACCCCGGAGACGGTCGAGCTGCGCCTTCGCGGCCGCGAGAGCGCACTTGCCGAGGCGCAGGTCGGACGAATCCGCATGGAGGCGAACCTGCGCGGAGCGAGCGTTGGAGAGAATGAGGTGCCGCTTCGAATCGCGGGGGTCCCCTACACGCTCGGCGTGCGACAGGGCTACCCGACGACCGCACATGTGGAGTTGGACAAGGTCATCGAGCGCCAGCGGCCGGTCCATGAGATCATTCGGGGCGAACCGGCGCGTGGATTCGTGATCGAGAACGTGACGAGTGCCCCCGATGAGGTGACCGTCCGCGGCGCGACCAGCGTCGTGCGAGAGGTCGCGCGGGCGGTCGCCGTGGTGGACGTCTCGGGCATAAACCAGTCGGCTCCCTTCGAGGTGGAAGTCGAGGCGCGTGACAACCGCAACGTGGCTGTCGCGGGTGTCTCGTTCGAGCCGGCTACCATCACGGTCTCCGTTGAAGTGCGCGAGTTGAACGTGAGGTACGTCCCTGTCCGCCCGGTGCTGGGCAATCCGCCACCGGGCTACCGGGTGGCCGCAGTCAACACCGAGCCGGAGATAGTGACAATCACCAGCGAGGGAGATCTCGCCGGCGTTCGTGCGGTGCCGACGCTGCCGGTGGACATTTCCGGGCTGCGCGGTAGCAAACAGTACTCCGTCTCTTTGAACGTGCCGCCGGATGTGCGGGTGGAGGGATCGGCCTCCGTGCAGGTGACAGTCACCACGCAACCGGTCGGCGGGGGCGGCGGGGCGCCCGATCAAACCACCGACGAAGGCACGGTGACGACACCCGATGACGAGGAGACGGTCGGGGAGGACAACGGTGAGCGTCCGGAGAATCAAGTACCTGAGACCGACGGCGGGGATGAAAGCGACAACGGCGCGGCAGAGGCGGACGAGGTGGAGCCCGACGAGGAGCAGCCCGTCGAAGAGCAGGACGACAACATAACAACGCCGGCGCCCGGAGAAGGCGGCGGCACATAATCTGATGTACATTCCGAAAGGGAGAAGAATCAATGTGTGGGATCGTTGGATACATAGGCGGGCGACAGGCCACCGATGTGTGCGTGGCGGGATTGAAACGCCTGGAGTACCGCGGATATGATTCGGCGGGGATTGCCGTCGTCGAAGACGATCGCCTTGACGTCGTGAAGGTCGTGGGGAAGCTCTCCGGCCTCGCCGAAGCACTCGAGGAGCAGCCGCTGGAGGGGACCCTGGGCATCGGTCACACCCGCTGGGCGACGCACGGCAAACCCTCGAAGGTCAACTCCCATCCGCACACCTCGATGGATGAAAGAATCGCTCTCGTGCACAACGGGATCATCGAGAACTACGCGGAACTGCGCGACGACCTCGAGGCCGAGGGCTACGAGTTTACGTCCGAGACCGACACTGAGGTCATCGTACACCTCGTTGACAAGTACTACGAGGGCGATCTTGCCGAGGCATTCCGCACCGCGGTCAAGGACCTCGAGGGTGCGTTCGCGGTCGGCATCGTGTCGGCCGACCACCCCGACGAGATGGTCGCGGCTCGCCGCTTCTCGCCGCTTGTGATCGGCATCGGCGAGGGTGAAAACTTCATCGCGTCGGACATGGGCGCGGTCCGCGAGTGGACCGATCAGGTCTACGTTATTGATGACGACGAGATGGCGGTCATCACCCGCGATGAGATCGAACTGACCGACCTCGAGGGAAACCCCGTCGAGCGCGAGCCTTACACGATCCCGTGGCCCGCCGATGCGGCGCAGAAGGGCGGTCACAAGCACTTCATGCACAAGGAGATCCACGAGCAGCCCCAGGCGATGCGCGAGTGCCTGCTCGGCCGGCTCTCCGACCCGGAGAAGGGCATTACGCTCGAGGGCCTCAACATGACCGAGGACGAGATCAAGGGCCTTCGCAAGATCGTCTTCACGGCTTGCGGCACGGCCTACCATGCCGGTCTCGTCGGCCGCTTTCTGATGGAGAAGCTGGCGCGCATTCCGTCGGAGGCTGACCTTGCGGCCGAGCTTCGGGCGCGCGATCCGGTGGTGCTTGAGGACACGCTGGCGATCATCGTCAGCCAGTCCGGCGAGACCGCCGACACCCTCGTGGCGCTCCGCGAGCTTAAGGAGAAAGGCGCGAAGGTCGTCTCGGTCGTGAACGTCGTTGACAGTTCGATCGCGCGCGAGTCCGACGGCGTCGTATACATCCAGGCGGGTCCGGAGATCGGCGTGGCCTCGACGAAGGCGTACACGCTGCAGATTCTGACCATCTCGCTGATCGCGGCGCATTTTGCCAGCATCCGGGGCGCTGCCAGCGAAGATGAGTTGATAGAGCTTCGCCGCGCGATGCTCGGCCTGCCCGAGCAGGCGCAGGAGATACTCGAGCGCGAGGACGACATCAAGGACGTCGCGGCGAAGTACTACGAGGCACCCGACGCGCTCTACCTCGGGCGCGGCGTGAACCTCCCGTCGGCGATGGAGGGCGCGCTCAAGCTCAAGGAGATCTCGTATATCCATGCCGAGGGCTACTCTGCGGGCGAGATGAAGCATGGTCCGATCGCGCTGGTGGAGCCGAGCCTCTTCACCGTGGCCATCGCCACGCGCGGCGATGTCTACGACAAGATGATCGGCAACATCCAGGAGATCAAGGCGCGCTCCGGTCCGGTCATCGGTGTCGCGTTCGACGGCGACACCGAGATTCCGCGGCAGGCCGATGATGTGCTGTGGCTGCCGGAGTGTCCGGAGTTGCTCTCACCGATCACGGTTGCGATTCCGCTGCAGATCCTGGCCTACCACATTGCGGACATGCTCGATCTTGAGATCGACCAGCCGCGAAACCTCGCGAAGACCGTGACCGTCGAATAAGAAGGATACGCATCGCGGCGGCGCCCCCCCTCGGGCGCCGCCGCACGTTTGACGTGGCCTTTGCCGTTGCCTTTGCCGTCGCTGTCTTTGCTGTCGTTGCTTTTGTTGCTTTCGTTGCTGCAGTAGGAGGGTTGATCGAGCGACATGAGCTGGTCAGGTCGCAAGTTGCTTGTGAACTTCGTTGCCAACGCCGATCCGCGCGGTCGGGGCAGTGTGATGCGCTCGCGCGGGGCGGAGCAGGGTTTCCAGCCGCCCACGGATATCTACCAGACCTCGGATGCGATCGTGGTGCGGGTGGAGATAGCCGGGATGAGCGCGGAGGAGATCGGTCTGTCGCTGGATGAGAGCAGCGGTCGGCTGACGATCTCCGGTGTGCGCGACGATCCGGCCGGTGATGAACCGAGGCGCTACGTGAACGTGGAGATAGACTGCGGCGAGTTCGCCCGCACGATCCAGCTTCCGCGCCCGGTGGACGCCGAGGCCGCCGAGGCCGCATACGACCGCGGCTTCCTCGTCATCCGGCTTCCGCTCCGGGCACAGGACGAAGCACGGTCGCGGAATGTACCGATCGGCTGATATTCGCATCAATTCCATGCACCAGGAACGGACGCAAAGCAGATGAGATTGTGGGGAAGTGGGCTTCAGGACATGGAGCAGACTGAACAAGTTATCAACGAGGAGATCGTGGGAGGGCCGTCGATCCCGGACGAGCTGCCGGTGGTGCGCCTGCTCAACGGCGTCATCTTTCCGGGGATGCTCGCTCCTTTGACGGTCACAAACCCCCTTGACATTGAGCTGATCGATGAGGCGCTCAGCGACAATCGCATGATCGGGCTGGTCGCCCAGCGCGACCCGGATCTCGACCGGCCGGGGCCCGAGGGGCTCTACGAAGTCGGCCTTGTCGCGCTCATACAAAAGATGATCCAGTTGCCCAACGGCGACCGGCGCCTGCTGGTGCGGGGCCTGAGCCGCGCGCGGATGGTGGACTGGCCGCAGACCGAGCCCTACCTGCGCGCCCGCGTGGACGTGATCGAGGAGCCCGAGGAGATCACCGACGACGTGCGCGCAAGGAACCAGGCGCTGCTCGACCTGCTGCGCCGTCTCGTTGAGATGGCGCCACATCTGCCTGAGGAGATCTACATCCAGGCGCTCAACCTCGAGCACCCCGGATCGCTGGCGGATATGATCGCGTCGCTGATCGACATCCCGCTGGAGGAGCGCCAGCAGATCCTCGAGATGATCGAGCTCGACGAGCGCCTGCGTCGCGTCATGACCCTCACCACCCGCGAGCTTCAGCAGTACGAACTGACCCAGCGGATGCAGCAGGACGCCCGTGATGAGCTGAGCGAGGCCCAGCGGGAGTACTTCCTGCGGCAGCAGCTCAAGGCCATCCAGGAGGAGCTT
>JBNJEK010000067.1:0-17488 GCA_051745855.1 Armatimonadota bacterium | reverse complement strand
TCGAAGCCAGCAGCGTTACCCGCGCTTTCGGTCATCATCTTACTGGCAACGGGCGCGGGCTTCATGTTGCTTCCGAGTGTCTCCAGTGAGCTTTCAGATGTGAGGGGCTTGCCGTCTGGAGAAGGTCCCGGCGGTGGGCGCGGTCAACATTAACATTCGCGCAACGGGGGAGAGTGTTGCCCGCGCCCCCCGCCGATTCCTGCCGTGATGCCCGGATGATCTCACAGGAGATGAAGCACATGTGCACCCCGCGCCGCCGAGTTGTGCTCGCACTGACGATCACACTGTCTATTGCGTGCCTGTCGGCCTCCGCACAGCAGGCCCCTGAGCCCGTCGCCGCTTTCAGCTTTGAGGATGCCGCGGATGGTGTGATCACCGCTGACTTCGGTGACGCGACCGGGACGCTCGACCCTGCAAAGGTCCGCGTGGTGTCCGGCGTAAGCGGCGATGCCATCTCGTTTGAGGGCGAGGAGGATCAGGCCGTGGAGATCAGAGGTGAGCAGTTGCAGTCGATCACCGACGATCTTGCCATCTCCGCATGGGTGCGGATGGACGAGAAGGGCGCCACACAGACGCCGATCAGCCGCGGGTGGAACTGGCGCTTGCGACTGGCGCCCGACATCTTCGAGGTAACAGTCGGCGGCGATCCGTGGCGGCAGACATACAAGCAGGTTTACTCTGAGTACATTGACACCGGGCGCTGGCACCACGTGTTCTACCAGTACTCGACGAGCGAGCGGGAGTTCGCGCTCTACGTGGACGGCGAGCGGGTGGATGAGGAGACGATCGGTGAGGGTGCGGCGCCTCTACGCGATGAGGGTGACGCGCCGCTTCTGCTCGGGGCCGATCCGGGCAATTACAACCTCTTCCGCGGCAGTCTCGACGAACTCACGGTCTATCATACGATCCTCAGCGATGACGCCGTCCGCGAGATTTACATGCAGCACGCGCCGGCGGTGGCGGCCGAGGACTGGGTGCAGACGCTGGCGGAGTACGAGCAGGATGTCCGCGAGCACGGCGGCGAGGAACTTGCGGAGGACTTCGCGGAGCTTGAGGAGGCCGTCGGCGGGGTGCTCGACGGTGAGGCCTCCTGGGATCAGTTCCACGCGACACAGCAGCGCCTCGATGCCTTTGCGCGGCGTATCAACGATGCGGTGATCAGCCGGGCGGCTGCCGAGGCAGGGACGCCGCGGATGGCCTGTTTCGTGGTTGATCCCTTCAGCGCCGAGCCGATCCTTCCTGACAGTCCGTTACCTGTCGAGGCGCTCTCACAGCAGATCACGCTGCGCGGGGCGCCGGGAGAGTGGCTGACCGCAAGCTTCGTGCTGCGCCCGCTGCAGGACGGGGTAAGCGCGCTGAGCTTCGACGTTGCGCCACCGGCCTCCGATGGCGTGGGGCAGATCCCACCCGACGGCATCGACCTGCGCGCGGTCAAGTGCTGGTATCAGGGAACCTCCGCGTGGAGTTCTTTGCGTCTTGGCGGCGAGAGGACGCCGGTGCTGGTCCCTGAACTGCTGCTGCGCGCCCCCGAGCTTGTACGCGTGGATGAGGAGACCGAGCACAACTTCCTGAAGCTGCGCGGTGACGATGGTCCTGAGTACGTCTGCATCAGCGAAGATGAGGTCACGCACTATCCCGGTGAGATCGAGGCGGGCAACCAGGCGCGCATTGACGTCCCCCTGGCTGAGATGCCCGTCGCGGATGATGCGCGGACGCTCCAGCCCATCACGGTCGGGGAGGGCCGCAACCAGCAGATGTGGCTGACGATCCACGTGCCGGACGACGCGCAGCCGGGAGATTACGCGGGCACGATCGCATACGCGGACGCCGATGGCGCGGTGGGCGAGATCGGCATTGATCTGCACGTGCTGCCGATCGAGCTTGAGAAGCCCGCGTCGTACCACGACCCGGACGTTCCCTTCCTCTTCAGCGTGTACTACCGCGCGAAGCTCAGCAGCGACGGCGAGCCGTGGATCGGCTCGGAGTACAAGAGCCGCGAGCAGCTTCGCGCAGAACTGACCGACCAGGTTGAGCACGGGATGGATTACGTGCAGAACCGCATCCACCTCGATCGCGAGGAGGAGATGGAGACATTCCAGTCGATCCTGACCGAGGCGGGGATCGAGCGACGCGGCTTCTACTACAACGGCGTCTCCAACAACCTCGGCGCGAACCTGCGGACCGCTCCCGAGACCATCGAGATGATGAAAGAGCGAGCGCGCAGGCTCATGGCGCTCGCCGACAACTACGGCTACGAAAAGGCGTACACCTACGGGATCGACGAGCTTCCCGCTGACGAGGTGCGCGAGGAGAAGGCGCTCTGGGCGATCCTGCGGGAGATGGGTGTGGGCGTGTTCGTGGCCGGAAAGCATGATGTGGCGGAGGTCGCCGGTGATGAGCTTGACGTGCTGGTTGCGCCGGGTTCGCTGTCCACGGAGACCGCCGCCGTCATGCACAGCCACGGCCATCGCATCTTCAGCTACGGCAACCCGCAGTCAGGCCCGGAGAATCCGCACCTCTTTCGGCTGAACTACGGAGTGCGGCTTTGGAAGCACAACTACGATGGCGCGATGACCTTCGCCTACCAGGCGGCCTTCGGCAACGTGTGGAACGACTTCGACGGGCACGTGAAGAACTATCGCGACCATCAGTTCACGTATCCGACGACCAGCGGAATCGTTGGGACGATGGCATGGGAGGGCTACCGCCAGGCGAAGCAGGACATCATGTACGCGAGTCTGCTGCAGCGCCTGATCCACGACCATCGCGACGGCGATGAGGCCCGCCGCGCAGCCGTTGCCCGCGACGCAGAGGAGTGGCTCGAGGGCCTGATGCCCGACGCGGAGACGGATCTCGATGCGATGAGGGACAGGATGATCGAGTACATCCTGCTGCTGCGTGGATAGGCGCGCTGACTGCGACAGACACCGACGCTGGCCGCGGGAGGGGGAAATGCGATCCGCGGCGAAAGAAGTCCCGCCGACATGACCCTGATGGGGGAAACTCATGATTGACTGGGAACGCGAACAAAGCATCCTCAAGGTGCTCCTGCGTCAGAAGACCATCACCTCCGATGAGGCCCGCGAAGTCTATCAGGAGGGTATGAGGGAGGAGTTGTCCGCGCTGGAGCTTGCCATCCAGCGGGGATATCTGACGCATGAGCAGGTCCACGAGGCGACAGGCGGCGAGGCGACGGAACTCGCGTCGCTGCGTGACCGCGACATCGATCCGCAGGTTGTGAACATGCTCGAGCCGAACGTGGGCAGGCGCCTGCGGGCATTTCCCGTGGCAGTGCGGAACGACACCCTCGAGGTCGCCATGAGCGACCCGGATAATGTGACTGCGATCGACGAGATTCGCAGGCAGACCGGCTACAAGGTTCAGCCCCTCCGGGTCGCCGACCCGGAGATCGCCTGGGCGATGGACACCTACTGGACGGGCGACGACATCATCGAACTCGATGAGAGTGTTGCAGGGCGCGCAGAGGGACTGAGTGAGGGCGTTGACAAGATAGCGGACCTCTCCGATGCACCCGCGGTGGTGCAGCTTGCGAGCACGCTTATCACACAGGGCGTCAAGCAGGGCGCCAGTGACATCCACATTGAGGCCGAACGTGAGGGTCTGCGCGTTCGCTACCGCATCGACGGGGTCATCGGCACGCCCAACTCACTGCCCGGCACCATCAAGGACGCCCTGATCTCGCGCCTGAAGATCATGGCCGGGATGGACATCGGAGAATCGCGCAAGCCGCAGGACGGGCGCTTCACCACCCAGGCCGCGGGGCGCAGAATCGACGTGCGCTCCGCACTCCGACCGACCGCGCACGGCGAGAACATCGTCATGCGCCTGCTTGACAAGAATCGGCTTTACATCACCTTCGAGCAACTCGGGATGTCCGGACCGCTGCAGGAGCAGATGGAATCCTTGCTGAAAGCCTCCCGCGGGCTGATCGCCATCGTCGGTGGCACCGGCTCGGGCAAGAGCACGAGCCTCTACGCGGCATTGCACTTCCTCCGTCAGCGCTCGGTGAACATCGAGACGGTCGAGGACCCGATCGAGTATCAGCTTGAGGGGATCAACCAGTCATTCGCTCGACCGGACATCGGCGTGGGCTTCGCCGAGCACGTGCGGGCGATGCTCAGGCAGGACCCGGATGTGATCATGGTCGGCGAGGTGCGGGACGTGGAGACGATCGAAGCCGCCTTCCAGGCGGCGCTCACCGGCCACCTTGTGCTCACCAGCATGCACGCCAATGACGCGCCCGCCGCCGCCTCTCGCATGCTGCAGATGGGCACCGAGCCCTACCTCGTCTCCTCGGCCCTGCGGGCGGTACTGGCGCAGCGGCTCGCGCGTCGCGTCTGTCCGGACTGCAAGATCTCGGTCGAGGTTGACGATGTGCTCTCGGAGACGCCCGCCCTGCGCAAGCGTCTCGCGGAGCACCGGATCTCGGTGGTGGCGCAGGGCGAGGGCTGCGACCGCTGCCGCGGCACCGGCTTCTCCGGCCGCGTCGGCCTCTTCGAGTTGATGCGCATGACGCCCAAGCTCAAGGAGATGACACTCAGCGGAGTTGACGAGCAGGCGATGCGCCATGCGGCGATCTCCGAGGGCATGGTGGAGCTTGCCTCGGACGCCATGGCGAAGCTGCGGGCGGGGATCATCGGCGTGGAGGCGCTCCTGTCGCTTTATGCCGACCTCTCGACGGAATACGGCGGCGAGGCGATCGACTACCTCGGCTCGTTGTAAGCTCGCTCGTAACCTGCGCGATCCGGCCGGAACGCGAGCAACACCGCTGCGACGACCGCGGTCGCGAGGATGCCCGCGTAGCCGAGGATGAAGACCTCGATCGTCTCGCCACCGCGCATGCCCATCAGCGTCACGCCCGAGGCCGCGTTGTATGTCCCGTGGGCCACGGCCGCCGCGAGCACTGTCCGCGCCTTGAGCGCGATCCACGACATCACGATCCCGAGCGGCACACATGCGACGATCATCACCAGCACCCCCAGGCGCGGATGCCCGGGGAAGTTGTGCCCCAGCAGGATCAGCGGCGCATGCCACATCCCCCAGACCGCACCGATCAGCGCCGAAGCCCGCGCGAATCCCAGCGGCGCAAGCTCCTGCTGCAGCAGACCGCGCCACCCGAGTTCCTCGCCGAATGCCAGCAGTCCGTTGATCGTAAAGCCCGCGACCGGCGCTGCGAGCAGCGTCACCAGCACGAGGTTGATGGGCATTTCATCAGCCTGCTGCCTCATCGCGTCCGCGAGTTCCTGCCTGCCCATCCCCTCCCAGCGCTCGATCATCGCCATCCCGGTCGGGTCGAACTCCCCGAAGCCCATCAGCACCGCGGCCGCGATGGTCAGCAGCGCGAGGACGATCGGCAGGAGAGGGGCGAGTCCGAGGTACCAGTTGCGCGGGAGCCTCAGGCCCCAGTTCCGCAGCGGCACGCCCCACCGACGTGCAAGCGCAAACACGACCAGCGCGGGCACGATCATGTACCCGGCGGCGAAGATCGTCCCGGCCGCCCCGCTGAACTGCCGGCCCGCGAGGTGAAGGGCCGCGACCGCGCCCCAGTTGATCGCGAACGTAATGCCGATGAACATGAGGACGCGTCGCCAGTTGACGGTGGGGGTGGGTGTCGTCGCAGCAAGCTGCTCGCTCAAAGCTCAGCGATCACTCTCCCTCTTGCGCTTCCTCATCGGGTTCGCGGATGGCTGCCGGCGGCCTCATCAGCGCCACCCCCGCCAGTAACCCCGTTGCGGTGAACGTGGTCAGCGCGGTCTGAAGGTCAGAAGCGTCGAGCACCATCATCGGAGGGAGTTCGAGCAGCGCCACCCAGCTTGTGACAAGCACCGCCCCGGGGATGATCGAGCGCGTCGCTTCCCGCAGCCAGGCGAGCGGGACGCCCAGCAGCGCCAGTGCGGCAAGCCGCACTCCTGCCGTGAGTGTCTGGGCTCCCGCCATCGGCGCCATGATCAGACACGGGACCCACCACGCTGCCGCGAGGACGCCAACGAGCAGGCTGCACCGCGCGAATCCGATCCACCTCAACTCCGTGTAAAGCAGTCCTCGCCACGCAATCTCAATGATCGGCGAGGCGGCGGCGCCGATGACCAGACCCGCGATCACGCCTACCACCATCCGGCGGAGCGCCGGGTTCATTGTACTCTGCAGTTCGTATTCGGTCTCCCACGCATCAGTATATTCTTTCTGCTCGGTAAGCCTCTCGATCTGTGCGGTCCCGGTCGCATCGAAGCGGCCAATTCCTGAGCCCACGGTCAGCGCGATCGCAGTGAGTTGTATTGCGAGTGCTACCATCGGCGCCAGCAGTACGATCAGCCCCCTCGGAGTCCGCAATCCCCACTCGGTAATGCGGGTCTCCCATCTCCCCGCAAGGATGATCGCGAGAGCGGGAGGCAGCAGCGCAGCGAAGGCGCAGAGAGCGAACCAGGGGCGAAAGCTCATCGCGTCAAGGATCGACCGATAGCGATTGGGAGCCGGCAAAGGGGCGCCGATGAGTCTCATTCCGAGTGTTGCAGCCCATGCGAGCGTGAAGGCGATCACGCAGAAGATCAGCGCCCGATGGAACCCGACTTGTTTCCGACTGCCCATGAGCACGCTCCGTGCAACGCGGTCACTCGCTGCGAGATCGCCTCACTGACTCCTTCGGCGGCCTGAGCAACGCTCCTGCCGCCAGCAGGCCGACGGCCGCAAGGCCGCACAGCTCAAGTTGCAGGTGCGTCCCGCCAGCGGTCGCCAGCCGCGGCAGCTCACTGAGCGCCGACACAGTCACCGCCAGAATGCCCGCGGGAAGGATCGAGCCGGTTTTCAGCCGCGCCCACGCCAGCGGCACTCCCAGCAGCGCATACGAGGCAATGCCGACGACTGCGGCGCCGCCGCCGTGGTAGCCCACCATCCCCACGAGAAGCTGGTAGGGCAGCCACCACAGCCCGGCGAGCACAGCCGGAACCAGCGCTGCATGTGCGAACCCGCGCCCGGACAGCTCGGTCAGAGCCAGCCCGCGCCACGGCAGTTCGATGATGGCCGCGAAGAGCAGCCCCAGCAGCAGCCCGGAGACAAGGCCGCTGACGACTTCGCGTCCCAGCGGGCGCTCCACGTCGGCGAGTTCAAGCTGCAACTCGAGCGCCTCGATGTTCTGCGCCTGAGCGAGGCGCTGGACCTCGCCCATCCCCGACGGCTCGAACTCGCTGATGCCGATGGCGATGGGAAGTGCGGTCGCCAGCAGTGCGAGGGCGAGGCCGACCAGGGGTGCGATCAGCAGAGTGCTCAGTGGCGCCATCTGCAGGCCCCAGCTCTTCATCCGAACGCCCCAGCGCCGCGCCATCACCACGGTCACAATGAAGGGGAGCAGGAAGAAGAGCACGCTCAGCGTGGTGGCGGCCCAGTCGGCGGGCGTCGCGGCATCAGGGTCGAGAGGCCCGCCCATCGGGCCTGCGATCAGGCGTAGAACCGCCGCCGCGGCCCACCCGATGCCGAAAGTCCACGCGGCGAAGGTCCACGCCCGAGCAGCCTCGCGCGTCGGCGATCCCCCGGCGTCACTCATGATCTCAAGCTCCCCGCAGCGGTGTCAACGACGGGCGTGTCACTCGTTCGCGTTGCGCGCCTGCAGCCAGTCACGCAGGAAAAGCCCGATGATGGTCAGAACCAGCACCGTCACGCTGATGGTCGAGAGCACGCATTCAATGTCCAGCGCGGTCAACTCCCCGTGTGTTCGTTCTCAGACAGGATAGTCTTCAATGAGTGGTCTTCCACTGGGGCTGAATCTTGTGCCAGCCCACGTAGGCATCAATGCGACGGAAGACAGGATCATCCACGGGGATCTCGCCCCGGACGGCCCTGGCGCGCATCAGCAGGTCGAGGAAGCGCACTATCTGATGCCTGACCAGTGGGAGCGCGGTGCCGGCCGTGGACTCGTGCGTGAAGAGCCCCGCCTCCTCATTCAGCGGCTGCCGGTCGCTCCCAACGTAGTACTCAACGTAATACGGCGCCTGCTGCTCCACGTAGGAAGCCAGCTCATCCGCGTCCGGCTGGTCCATCAGCCCTGCCTCGGGATTCTCCTCGAGCTTCTTATGCTGATTGCGCAGCCGATCGGCCTTCACCGAATCGCTGGGCTTCGGCGCCGGCTGGCCCGAGGCCTCCATGAACTCGCGGCGCTGCTCGGGATCGTCCACGTAGTAGATGGTGCGCTGGTACATCTCGATCGGCCGGCCGGTCTCGATGTCGTAATCCCACCACCAGCCGCCCTCCTCGGTCTCGTTCGCGTCAAACCACTCCAGCACCTTCCGGACCGGCTCGAGGTACTTCTCATCACCGGTCGCGCGCCATGCTGCGAAGAGCCCCTCGGCCGCCCAGCGCGGGGCGTACTGCGTCACCGCCGCCGGCTCATGATGGCGCGCGGGCATCGGCTCGTTGTTCGCATCGTACTGCCCCGCCCACCCGACCACCTCGTCCGTCTCAATCAGCATCTCAACCAGCCAGTCCGCGCCATGCAGCGCCGCCTCGCGGTAGCGCTCCTCGCCCGTGAACTGGTGCATCCACAGCAGCGCCTCGATCGGACCCGAGGTGCCGTAGTCGTTCACCTCGCCAGCGCCCGGCTCGCGGGTCGCGCTCAGACCCGTCTGCAACTCCGGATTCCAGTGATGCGGCCAGCTTCCAGTCGGGTTCTGCGCCTTCAGCAGAAAGTCCGCGTTCGCCTTCGCCGCGTCGACGAATCGCTCCTCGCCGGTGATATGATGGAGGTACATCATGAGCATCATCGGGCCCGTCTGCACGTGATCCTGGATCAGCGCCCGTGGTGCGTCAGGGACATACTCGCCATCCTCGTACCAGTACCCGTGACACCACCAGCCCTCCGCGTCCTGTGCCTGCAGGTACATCTCCGCGGTGCGCACCGCCGCGTCGAGGTAGCTCTCGTCGCTCAGTGCCTCGTACCCGAAGGCCAGCAGCATCGCGCCGAACGCAGTGTGATTGTCCTTCGAGCACTGAATGTACGTCTCCGGAGCCGGCAGGCGTGTCTTCGCGTTGGTTCCCATCAGCGAGGGCCACTGGATGTTGAGATCCCAGCCACCGTGATTCTGCGTCTCCTGCAGCATGTTGAGGTGATTGCGCGACAGCCACTCAAGCTGTGCGAGCTGCTCATCATCGGGGAGGACAGTCGTCTCCGTCCCGAAGTCCGGAAGCTCCGGTCGCTCCACCGTCAGCGGCGCTCCGGCCGCTATCACCTCGCGGGCCTCCGGCCACGGCAGCGCCAGCATCGCGATCTCGTCGAGCCAGCCATCGAGCGGCTCCTGCGCATTCGGGAGGTAGTTCTCGGTGTTGCCGAAGCATGCGGCGAGGTAAGGCCACGGCTCCTCCAGCGCCTCCGGGATCGAGCCACGGTGCTCCTCACCATCGATCACAAGCCACACCGCGCGCTCCACCCAGTTCCACGAGAATGCCACCTGGTGCCACTCAGTTGGCGAGAGGCCGGACGCATCCACGCTCAACAGTGGCAGCGCCTCCGAGCCCCGCATCCACGAGTCGCCGCCGATGTGCGCGAGCAGATCAAGCGTATTCTCCTCAGTCTTGCGCAACGACAGAGCCAGTCCGGCGCGCTCCCAGCGCTCAGCGTCCTCGAACATCCCCGAAATTGTGCGCGGGAGCGACGCGATGCAGTGAAGCTCTCCGTCGGCGAAGATGTTCTGCTCCCCGGACCGCACCATGAGCGAGACCGTCCCGGCCTCGACCGGCACGTTCTCACGGCCCTCCCAGGCGACGTACCCCTCACGCGCGGTGTTTGTCCACGCGCCCCCGGCCAGCTCATAGTGCCGTCCCACCGGCCACGGGTTCCCCGCGGCCTTCCACGCGCCCACGCCCTCGCTGAAATCGGCGTAGAACGTCACTGCTTCATCTCCCGCCCACTCCGCGCACGGCGCAGGTTGAGCCGCCAGCGGCGCGCAAATCATCAGACTTGACAGGGCGGCGAGGCAGGCGTGGATGAGACTCCTGCGTACGTTCACGATGCGATCACGTGTCCTTTCACGAATGTGTGCGGGGGGGGGCCGACAGGCTCACTTCACTTCGAAGACCATGCGCGAAACCAGCGTGTCATCGGCGCGGATCTCCAGCCAGTACTTGCCGGGCGAAAAGCCCCCGGATGGCGCGAAGTACGCCACTGTCCGCCGATCGCCGTTCACGCCCATCATTCGGCGACCGCAACTGAAGCCGCCGCGGTAAAGCTCCATCTCGAGCATCGAACTGCGCGGAGCGCCCCTGAGCTCGAGGTACACACCCAGACGTTCACTCCCGGCGGCCAGCGGCCCCTCAAGTTCGACCGGTTGTCCGTCCTCAACCACAGTACACAGGTAGGTCTTGCGCAGATAGCCGCTCCCGTCGAGCGCTATCTCTTCCGGTAGTTCGAAGCCGGGTGCGGCTGCGGGGTCTTCGGGCGCCTCAGGGGGCGAATCCGGCCCCTCCGGCAGCCCCGGAACGATCGGAGCCGGCGCGGGCGCAGGGGTAGCGGGCGTGTCCTGGGCTTCCGGTTGCTCGGCCGCGGGCGCGGGGGGAGTCTGTGTGTCCTCATGCTGCGGCCGTGCGGGCTGCGGCTGTGCCGCAGGTTGGGGCGCGGTGGCCGGTCCCGGCTGCCCCGGGTCGGGTGCGGGCACGGTCGCATCGCCGGGGAAGAGCCCCGTCAGCCCGATGCCCGGCGTTGCGGAGGCTTGCATGGCGCCGCCGGTTGTGAGCACCTGCGCGACCTCGGCGCATGCATTCTGATCGCCCTGGAGCAGATACGTCCTTTCACCGCTCTGCACCGCGTGCAAAGGCGGGTCGGTTGAGAGGCGCAACAGGTTGGTGCCTGCCTCGCCGCCGGCCAGTGTCCCGAGCATCTGCATAAGCTCCAGCGCCCTGCCCGCCTCGCCGAGATCGAGCCCGACCACGGTCACGGGCCGCGAGTTCGCCTGGATCACCTGGATGCCGCCCCATGAGATCGACTGGGCGCTGAGATTCAGCCCGGGGATGATTGCGTCGAGATCGCTGACATCAACTGTGTGCGTCCCGCTGGACAGCCAGCCCGGCGGCAGTTGGGCCTGCGGCAGCAGCGGGGTTGAACTGGCGGTGGAAGTCCTCGCCGGAGCAGCGGTGTCCCCGACGATGCCCCCACTGGTAACGACCGGCAGGTCCGGGTCGGCGAAGCGGCAGAGCTGCAGGAATGTGTCCACGTCGATCTGGCCGCGCGCGAGATTCCGCGCAGCCTCCGTCGGGGCGGATATGCTCATCTGGCCGCCGCTGCCGGTGTCGAAGACCGCTGCGACCGCCTCCGTCCACGGCGCCGCGAGGGCCGCATCAACCAGCATGTACGCGATGATCGGCTCCAGGTGCCCGCGCCCGTCGAGACTCGGCATCTGGCTGGCGACCACCGCGGTGTCCTGATCGACGTTGATCCGAAGGTTGCGCAGCCCGAGGTTTCCCCCAAGCTCTTCATCGATCTGCTGCACGGCGGCGTTGATGAGAACATCCGTGACGTTGAAGTCCTGCCGGGCGCCGGGCTGATTACCACCCACGATCCCGCCCGTGGTCAGGTCACCGCCGTAGCGCGCCACAAGTCCGCGCACCAGGCTGGTCGTGAGGTCGTCGCCGGAGGCCTCGCCGCCGGACAGGAGTTGGTCGAGGCCACCTGGTGAGGCGCCGGCGCCGACCGCACCTCCGATGAACCGCAGTGCGTGGCCCAGCGCCCCGCTCTGCTGCTGGACCTCGCCCAGCAGAAGACCCTGCAGCAGTCCCACCGGATTCGCGCCGCCCGCCAGCAGCAGTCCGGCGGCCTGCCCGCCGTACCGCGCGATCCCCTCGCCGATCTCCGAGACTGAGTGCTCAAGAAATCGGCCGGTCTTGCTGAAAACATCGTTGCTTTGACGCTTCCTCGCCACACCGGCCTTCACGGGATACGGCCCGGAGATGTCGTAAAAGCATTCGACCTCCGGGAATGTGCCTGCCCACTGGTGGCGCACTCGCGTGATGATCCGGAACAGGTGTGCATCCGTCAGGTCGACGGTGCCGGTGGTGACGTATGCCTCGCCCTCGTCCTCAGGCAGCAGTTCGGCGCCGGAGATCTCGACCAGCGTCGAGTCACACCCGTCGAGCCTCTCGCCCTCGAGCAGGTTCCGCCCTTTGTATGCCTCGTTCGACGTTGGTATGACGCGATCGGGAAGCGTGCGGAACTTGCCGCCCTTCTCGATGTACTCGACGAGCACCTCAACCTCGTTGCGCACCTGAAGCTGCCCCTGGGGAGTCAGCTTCTGCGGTGTGACGGTGCCTTCGAAGTACAGCACATTTTCCGGACTCACGTTGGCGAGGACGTCGAGTTTTGCCTTCTGTGCGCCGGCAGGGGCGGCGGCCACGCAGATGGCTATTGTCCCCATCAAAAGCAATGACCTTGTTTTCATGATCGCATCCTCATCTCAGCCGGACGGCAATACATAAACACGAGCCCCTGGCCTCAGGCAGGTCGGGGTCACGTGGCATTTAAGTAGAATTCGCCGACGGTTGATCTTTGGTTACGCAACGGTCTGGCGCTGAGTCTGATGAACCTCCGTTCTTTAGTCTTCTCCGGGCGCCGAATTGTTTCATCCGGCGCCACCGCTCGGAAGGTCAATCCTCGTCATAGTCGAGGAGAATCTTATTCCATCCGATCCCCGCGTCGATTCGCCGGAAGAGCGGATTGTCCGCGGGAATGTCGCCGCGGGCCGCTCGCGCCCGCATCAGCAGATCGGAGAAGCGCACCACCTGGTGCCGCACGAGATTCGTGCCCAGCCCCGACTGATACTCCCACGTGTAAAGCCCGACCCGCTCATTAAGCGGCGGAGAGCCGCCCTCGATGTAACTCGCGACGTAGCGCGGCGCGGCGGCCTTGACCCACTCCGCAAGCTCCTCGCGCGTCGGCTGATCGAGAATGCGGTCCTCCGTCCCCGCCACCACTCGCTCGTATTGATTGCGCAGCCCCGGCACGTTCACGCGATCCGCCGGCTGCGGCGGCGTATCGCGGCCGGTGGCCTCCATGTACGCCTCCACCTGCTGCGGATCGTCCATGAAGTACACCTGCTGGCGGTACATCTGGATCGGCCGCCCGGTCTCCGCGTCGTAGTCCCACCACCAGGCGGGCGTGTCGCCGACCATCACCTTATTCTCCTCGAACCACTCCAGCACCCGCTCCAGCGGCGCGAGGTACTTCTCATCGCCCGTCTCGGCGTACGCCGCGTAGAGCCCTCTCGCCACCCAGCGGGGCGCATACTGCGTCACCGACGGCGGTTCGAAATGCCGCGCCTCCACCGGGTTGTTCTCCGCATCATACTGCCCCGCCCATCCCGCGATCTGCTCGGTGTCGATGAACGCCTCGACCAGCCAGTCCGCGCCACGCAAAGCTGCCTCGCGGTAGCGCTCCTCGCCGGTGTACTCATGCATGTTGAAAAGCGCCTGCACCGGGCCGGAGGTGCCGTAGTCATTCACCTCGCCGCCATGCTCGAGCCCGCGCGCCGTGACGCCGGTCTGCGTCGCCAGCAGCCAGTGGTGCGGCCATGAGCCGTTCGGATTCTGCGCGGTGAGCAGAAAGTCCGCGCCTCGCTTTGCCGCGTCGAGATACTTCTGCTCCCCCGTCACGCGGTGCAGGTAGGCGAGCAACATAATCGGCCCGGTCTGGCAGTGATCCTGGATCAGCGCATGATGCCCGGCCTGGGGGATATACTCGCCGTCCTCGTAGTAATACGCGTGGTGCCAGAGCCCGAACTGCTCGTTCTGTGTCGTCAGGTACATCTCCCCTGTCGCGCGCGCCGCTTCGAAGTACCGCTCATCGCCCATCGCCTCGTGCGCGAAGAGCAACTGCGCCGCGCCCAGTGCGGTCATCGAATCCTTCGACAGCCAGATCATGTTGCGCGGCTCAGGCATCCTGAACTTCGCCGTCCACTGCAGCATTGACGGCCACTTGATGTTGAGGCACCAGCCGCCATGCCGCTGCGTTTCGAGCATCATCTGCAGGTGCTGGCGCGCGACCTTTTCGCACCGCGCGAGACTCTCGTCATCGGGAAAGAGCGTGGCCTCAGCGGTCCACGTCGGGTCCTCCGGCCGCTCGGACGTCACCGGCGCATCGGCGGCCATCACACTCTGCGCCTCCGGCCACGGTACAGCCAGGATCGCGATCTCGTCCATCATCCCGTCCAGCGGCTGCTGGTTCTCCAGGCGGTAGTGGTAGGTATTGCCGAAGATCGCCGCGAGGTACTCGTGCGGCCGCTCAACCGCCGGCGGGATCTCGCCCTCGATCGTCTCACCATCAATCGCGAGCCACATGCTGCGGCTCTTGAAATCCCACGAGAACGCGAAGTGGTGCCACGCGGCGGGATCGAGGCCCGACGCATCCGCGCTCGCGACCACGACCTCCTCCGCGTCCCAGTTCCACTCATCGCCGCCCACATGCGCGATCAGATCGATGGTGTCCGTGTCGGTCTTGCGCAGCGACAGCGCCAGTCCCTGCGCCGGCCAGAGGCTTTCGTCATCGATCATCCCCTCGATCGTCCGGCACAGCGACGCGATGCCGTGCTGCCTGCCGTCCGCCCAGATGTTCGCGTCACCGGATCTCACGTAGAGCGACACCGTCCCGGCCTCCAGCGGCACGTTGTCAAGACCGTCGAAGCCGATGTAACCCAGCTTGTGCGTGTTCCGCCAGGCCTTGCCGTGCACCCCGCCATCCACCAACTCGAAGTTGTAGCCGAACTGGTAGGGGTTGCCCGTCGCCTTCCACGCGTAGGTGGTGTCCTCGAAGTCAAGATAGAACGTGACGTCCTCGCTGCCGGCCCAGTCGGCGCCGGGGACCTGCGCACACCCGGCGGTCGCGGTCAGCAGAATACACATCAGTATCAGTGCGCGTCGCATCCAATGTACCTCCTGCGTGTCTGCGTGGCGCTCTGAGATCCGATCGGCCTCCAATGCACGCCGCCGTCGAATCTCAATCGGTGAGCCGTAACTCAAGATCATCAACGTAGTACGTGAGTTCATCCCGCCCATCCTGCGGGCGGATCGAAGTGGTGAGGATAAACTCCAGCGGCGCGTCCTGCACCCGATTCTCGTTGCCACCCGCGATTCGCCCGGGCGGCGTCTCTCTGAGGTCCCACGAAAGCTCCTGCCAGCCCCCGCCCTCATGGACGATGGCCGGGCCGTAGAAGCTCTCGCCCCGGATGTCGCGGATGCGCAGGTTGAATCTCAGCGGCTCGCCCGAGTACACCCGGGCGCTCCATGCGCTGACCGGGCCTCCGGTGTCGATGTCGTCGGTGAAGAGCTTGAGCCCGATGCCTTCCGTCGCTCCCTCGGGCGCGCTCATCGTGACCTTCGCTGAGGTCGTGCCCGAATGCGCCTGCTCGGTGGAAAGCTCCGACGATGCCGGTACCTTCGTGCCGCCGACCTCCGCCGGCTCCGGATAGGTCCGCGACCACGCATTCTCCTCTTCAAAGTCGAAGATCATCCGCCCGTCCTGCACTCTGCCTCTGAGGACAGGGTCGGCGGGCCTCGCGGGCTGTACCGCCTCGCCGCCGCCGGCGGTCGGTGTCGTCCATCCCTCAGGCGCAAGCTCGACCTCGAGATCGTCGAAGAAGAGCGTCATCTCCGACCCCGCGTCCTCGCGTATCTCCAGCACAAGCTCCATCGTCGGCCCGTCCTGGCGCCTGTTGCCGTTCCCGCCCGCGATATTCAGCGGCGGCGTGTCATCGAGATCCCACGTCACCTGCCGCCAGCCCTCCCAGTCGATGCTCGTGGCCGGGCCGTAGAAGCCCTCGCCGCTGGCATCGCGAATCCGCGGGCGCGCGGTGCGCCCGGAGCCGTCGCCGTGGAGCCAGTAGCTGATCTTCCGCACCGGCTGCTCGAAGGGCAGATCCTGAGAAAAGAGCTTGATGTTGTAACGCTCGGGCTGCCCGTCAGCTGTGACAACATGCAGTCTCGTTGACCGCTCGCCGCTGTGCGCCTGCTCATCGGAAAGCTCCGAGGCGCCCTGCACCGCGATCCCGTCCGCGCTCTGCTCAGGCTCAGGATAGACGCGAGACCACGGATTGTCCTCTTCGAAGTCATAGACGTGACGCCTGCCGCCGTCCCCGGTCTCCTCCGTCTCGCCCTCCACAATCCTTACGCCCGCCCTGCCTGTGGAGGCCGAGGCCCGCGTACGATCCTGCGGGCCGATCGCGTATCCACCGTAAGCGCCGCTGTCGGCCCCACGATAGCCCGGGGACTCGGGGGCAATATGCGCGCCGTCCTCCGCCAGCATCGGCTCGCCGATCAGCGAGTTCTCGTCATTGCCGGTCGCCGAGCGGTAGTCCTCGAACGTATCGCTGTCGTAATCCGCGCCGGCGATGGTGAGTCTTCCCGGGTGGTAGAGATTGTGATCGGCAATATACTCGCCCTCAGCCACGACTTCGGAGTCGTCGCCGCGCATCACCACGGAGTTCACCACGAACGCCTTGCCCTCCCGCTGCACATCGATCACGGGCGCGCCGCCCTCCAGCAGGCAGTGCTCGATGACCGCCTCGGAGTCCGGGCCGACGAACACGCCGACTTCGTCGTTGGCGGAGCGGATGACGGTGTTGCGAATGTTGGTCAGGCTGACCGCAAGCGGATGCTGCTCCGCCAGAGGGAACTTCGCGCGCGGGTAGGGGAGAAGCTCCACGTTGATCGGGCTGCCGGAGACCTCGCAGTCGGTCAGCGAGTGCATCCCGCCGTTGAAGCGCACGCCCTTCGAGCGGTTGTTGCGGCATACCACGTTCACGAAGTGCGTGCGGGAGTAGATGATGTCGTTGATGCCGTGCCAGTAGTTGTTGCTGAACTCGCCACCGTTTACGTATGCTTCGGTGTTCTCATGGGCGCTGAATCCCTCGTCGCCGTTCCAGTTGCCGACGATGTTCTCAAACCAGATCGGCCCGGTGCCGCCGTGAAGGTTGAAGCCGTCGTTCCAGAAGTTGATGCATGTGAGGTCCCGTACGATGATGAAGCCCGCTCCTGTGGTGATCACGCCTGACACGCGATCCACCGCCAGCCGCAGGTCGTAGTCCGCGGGCGTCTTCCCCTCGGCCGGGCGGAAGTAGAACGTTCCCTCAGCCCATCGCCACTGCTCGGGTTCAAGATTCGCAGGCCCGGCGCCTTTGATGAAGTAGCGCTCATCGCCGAAGACCATCATTCGATCGTGGGCCTTCAGCGGTACCTGCCAGATCCCGTCCTCTTCGGTCCAGCCCTCGGTGGGGGCCGGGTCGGCGCCGGTAAGCGTCGCGCCGCCGCCCTCGATGGCGATCGGCGCGCCGGGCAGGCCGTGGCGGCTCAGTCGCAGCGATTCGTGGTAGGGCTCGTCCATGGGTACGATCTTCAGCGTGTCGCCGGGGCCGACCGCGGCCACGCCTCGGGCGATGGTCGCAAAGGGCGCCGTGATCCCGTCATTGGCGTCATCCCCCTGCGCGCCGTCGACGATGTATGTCTC
>JBNJEK010000066.1:0-17641 GCA_051745855.1 Armatimonadota bacterium | reverse complement strand
CCCGCGCACTGCTCGATGAACACGCCCATGAAGCGCTCGATCCCGGCCAGCACCACGCGGTGGACCATCGCCGGGCGATGCTCCTCGCCGTCCTCGCCGATGTACGTCATGTCGAAGCGCTCGGGGAGGTTGAAGTCACACTGGATCGTCGGCCCCTGCCAGAGCCGGCCGAGTGCGTCCTTCATCTTGATGTCGATCTTCGGCCCGTAGAACGCACCGCCGCCCTCATCGACCTCCCAGCTCAGGTTGTTGGCCTCCAGCGCGCCCCTCAGCGCCTCGGTCGCCTCCTCCCAGACGCTGTCGGCGCCCATCGACTTCTCGGGCCGCGTGCTCAGGAAGACCTCGTACTCGTCGAAACCGAAGACGTGCAGCATGTCGTCGGCGAACTCAAGGACCCCGGTGATCTCGTCGGTGAGCTGGTCCATGCGGCAGAAGATATGCGCGTCGTCCTGCGTGAACCCGCGCACTCGCAGCAAACCGTGCAGCACGCCGGACTTCTCGTGGCGGTAGACCGTGCCAAGCTCGAAGTATCGCATCGGCAGGTCGCGGTATGAGCGGGTGTGCTGCTTGTAGATCAGCACGTGGCCCGGGCAGTTCATCGGCTTGATGCCGTACGACTGCTCGTCGATCTCCGTGAAGTACATCGGGTAGCCCTGCTGGGCATGGCCGGAGGTCTCCCACATGTCGGACTTAACCAGGTGCGGAGTGCGGACAAGCTCATAGCCCCGGCGCATGTGCTCGTTGGTCGCAAAATCGGTGATCAGGTGGCGGAGCGTGGCGCCCTTCGGATGGTAGTAGACGAGCCCAGCGCCAGCCTCCTCGTGGAAGCTGAAGAGGTCAAGCTCCCGGCCGATGCGCCGGTGATCGCGCCGCCGGGCCTCCTCGATCAGGTTCAGGTGCTCCTCGATCTGCTCCTTCTTCGGATAGGCGGTGCCGTAGATGCGCGAGAGCATGATGTTGGCCTCACTCCCGCGCCAGTACGCACCAGCGACCGAGAGCAGCTTGACATGCTTGATGTACCCGGTCGAGGGGACATGCGGGCCGCGGCAGAGGTCGGTGAAATCGCCGTGCTCGTAGACCGAGACCATGTCGTCCTCGATCTCCTCGATCAGTTCGAGCTTATACTTGTTCTGCCGCTCCTCGAAGTGCTCCTCGGCCTCGGGCTTCGGCAGGTGCTCGCAGGCGAAGGGCTGATCGGCGTCGATGATCTCCTGCATCTTCTCCTCGATGGCGCGCAGGTCGTCTTCGGTAAACGGTTCGGGCACCTCGAAGTCGTAGTAGAAGCCGTCCTCGATCGCCGGGCCAATGGTCGGCTTCGCCTCAGGGAAAAGCTGCATGACCGCGTCGGCCATGATATGCGAGGCGGAGTGCCAGTAGACGTGCTTGCCCTCGTCCGAGTCGAATGTGTAGACCGAAAACTCGGCGTCCTCGCTGATGGGCGTGGTCAGGTCTACGACTTCACCGTTGATCCCGGCGGCGACGGCGGCCTTCGCGAGTCGCGGGCCGATCTGCTCCGCGGCCTCGAGAGCGGTGGTGCCCTTCTCGACCTCAAGGGGTGTGCCATCGGGAAGCGTCAGAGTGACCTGTTTGCTCATGCTGAGGGCTCCTCGCCGTCGTCGTTGCCTTTGTCGTCCAGCTTACCTTTATGCACAAATTTGCGGCGACGCCGTTTGCCGTCGGAGGGGCCGCACGAGTGGCGTATGTCGTTTATACGCCACGAGGTCGGCCCATCGGTCGTTCGATCCACGGCGATTCTGACGACCGCAGTGGGCCGACCTCGCCTCCACTCGTTCCTCGTGGAGCCTCGTGCGGCCCCTCCAAAACGCGTCCGACGTGAATTCGTCGCTCCCAATATGTGGGTAAAGGCAAGGTCGTCCGGAGGGGCGTATCTTTAGATGCGCCCGTCGTTTGGCGTATGCTGTTCGCTTAAGCACAAACCCCCATCCATGTGTGGATGCGGGCGGGGGAAATCATCATGGATGTTGCCGGCCAGACTGAGGCCGCTTTGCAGCGCGGATCGATTGTTGTTGGATGCGAGGCACTGGAGGAAACGCCTCAACGCGCCATCGTATCGTTCGTCGGATGGTGCGTTTTGGAGGAACTCCTCCAGGCCCGTCACAGGTCGCTGAAGATGGTGAGTGCCGGAGGAACGCCTCCAGGCCTCACCTGCTGCCGTCAAACAGATGGCGGACGCTGAGCAGCTTTGCCTCAGGCCCGGCCCTACGCCGTCGAACAGTTGTTGACCGCTGGCGAAGAAGATGCCCAGCCCGGATCTCACGTCGAAACAGATAGGTGATCCCGGAGGGCGTACCCCCGGGCCACGTCTTGCGTCGTAAAAAAGATGGTTACCTCCCGGAACAACAACGCCGCGCCCGCTATGTCGAGGGGCACGGGGCAGCCCTTCCAGGATCAACCACAGTCCCGTTCAATGGTGGTGGGCGCTGGAGGACTTGAACCTCCGACCTCCACCGTGTCAAGGTGGCGTTCTTCCCCTGAACTAAGCGCCCACCCACGTCCTGTGGACCATCAGTATACCAAGCCGGCGGCCGAATGTAAAGAACGATTCTTGCGCGGGGGTGCGACCGGATTTTGTAGGTAGATGCGAAGGAGAGGGGGAAAGCGATGTCGTTTATCGCAGGGGGTGAGGTTGTCGTGGCCGCTCACCCAAAGCTACCTGCAGAATTAGGCCAGACCCCTTGCGCGGAAATCGCGAGCCGTCCAGACATCCCCCGGTTAATGGCGACGGGGCCGGCTCCGCCAGGCCGGCCCCGTCGATGCTCGGTCTTCTCGATTGTATGCTTTACCCGTGCGGGATGAACATCGTCGCCGCCACGAGTCCGCCGGAAAGGCAGATGACCGCCCATCCGATCCACTGATTGAGCTTCTCCCATGAGAGCGCCTTCGGATCGCGTGTCTCCATGTCCCTACGACCTCCCGAATAGTGGTCGCCTCCAACCTCACGAGCAGTATACCCCACCACCGAGGTGGTGTTTATCCCTGATGGTCCGGATTCGGAGGCAGGTAAAACCCCGAAAAAGCAGTCATGCGACCAGCAGGTTGTGGCGCCAGGCGTCAGTGAAGGCTTTCGGGAAGCCGGGGCACGGACTTGAGAGCAGCGATTGCGAGAGGGTACACTCAAACGGGGCGCCCCGAATTCCGGGAACGCCCCGTCATGCGAATGAACTGATCATCCGTTTTCCGCGGGCTCAAAGTCCATGCGGTAGACGCCTCCGCCGATGTCCACCACGTACATCTCACCATCCTCGTCTGTGCCAAATGAGGGTATCTGCAGGTCGGTCTCCAGTTCTGCCTGAGCCTGCCACTGTCCATCATCCTCGGTAAGACGGTAGATGACACCGGAACAGTAGTCAGCGAAGAAGTAGACCCCTCGCAGGCTCGGATGCCTGTCGCCGCGGTACACGTATCCTCCGGTGACCGCACATACGTCACCATCATGCGAGTACTCGTAGATCGGCAACTCAAGGCCGGTCGTATCGCAACTGCTGCCCGGCGGGAAGCAGTCAGGGCCCTCCATGATCGGCCAGCCATAGTTGCCGCCGGCCTCCACGAGGTCGATCTCCTCCCACTGATTCTGCCCCACATCGCCGACGAAAACACGCCCGGTCGGGTGATCAATCGAGTAGCGCCACGGATTGCGGAAACCGTATGCAAAGATCTCCTCACGAGCACCGGCCCGACCGACGAGGGGGTTGTCGCCGGGGATCCCGTACGGGTCGCCGCGATCGACATCGATACGCAAAAGTGCGCCCAGCAGGTTCCCGAGATCCTGGGCATCTGACGCGACGGTGCCACCATCTCCCAGCGAGCACCACAGATAGCCGTCAGGCCCGAAAGTGACAAGTCCTGCGTTGTGATTGGTCGCTCCCTGCTCTACCTCAATCAGGACCCGCTCAGTGGCGGGATCGACCCTGTTTGCGTTACCCGCAGACACATGAAACTCGGCCACATAGCTCCTGAGCGAACCACTCCGATCGCTTACAAAGTAGACGAAGAGCCTGCCGTTGTCCCCGTAGTCCGGGTGGAAAGCCACCGAAAGCAGGCCGGCTTCTCCCGTATTGACAACGATGTCGGAAAGGTCGAGAAACGGCTCGGAAAGCACCTGCCCGGAGGGATCGATAATCCTGATCGTCCCTCCCTGCTCCACGACAAACAGCCTTCGTGTTCCATCATTCGCCGATGTCACGTAGTTCGGCCGATCGAAACCCTCCCCCACCTGTGTCAGCACAAGCTGGAGGCGCTCAGGCCCGTCGCCGCCGCCACCGCCGCCGCAGCCCCCGGTCACGCCGAGGACTACAAGGGCGGCTGCCGCCAGCCCGAGCACCGGCCATCTTCTCGGCACGAAGTCCCATGGACCTCTCTTCACTGCCACCACTCCACTCAAGCCCGTCTATGCACTCTCAGAATGTACTTCATCCCACTTGCCGACGCTCCTGCCGGTCGGGTGAATTGCGCCATTTGTCGGTGAGGGCCTTGACAGGCAGAACTGTGTTGATATAATGCGCCTGTCGGCAGTCGGCAACCGACTGCCGACTACTACCACCAGCGCCGCGGGAGGAGATACCGATGCATCAGCAGATGACGCGCGAAGACGTCCTTCGCACCGTCGCCGACCAGGAGATCAAGTTCGTCAGATTCTGGTTCACAGACATCCTCGGCTTCCTCAAGTCCTTCGCCATCACCGACACGCAGCTTGAATCGGCTTTCGACGAGGGCATGGGCTTTGACGGGTCCTCGATCCAGGGCTATGCGCGTATCGACGAATCGGACATGATCGCGATGCCCGACCCCTCGACCTTCTCCGTCCTCCCGTGGCGCCCGGCCAACGGCGCGGGAGTCGCGCGAATGTTCTGCGACATCGTCACGCCGGACGGCGAGCCCTACACCGGCGATCCGCGGTGGGCGCTCAAGCGCAACCTCCAGCGCGCCGCCGATATGGGCTTTGACATGTATGTCGGTCCGGAGCTTGAGTATTTCTACTTCGGCGACTGCGGCACGCCGCTCAAGAGCCTCGACTCGGGCGGGTACTTTGACCTCACTCCGCTCGACGTCGCCTCCGACCTGCGCCGCGACACCATCCTCACGCTCGAGGAGATGGGGATCGACGTCGAGTACTCGCATCACGAGGTCGCGCCCAGCCAGCATGAGATCGACCTGTGCTACACAGAGGCGCTCCACATGGCGGACATCGCGATGACCTACCGCCTCGCGGTGAAGGAGATCGCGCTCAAGCATGGCGTTTACGCGACCTTCATGCCGAAGCCTATCGCCGGCGAGAACGGGTCGGGGATGCATACGCACATGTCGCTGTTCGAGGGCGACCGGAACACGTTCTTCGACCCCGACGGCGAGTTCAACCTCTCCGACACGGCCCGCGGATACATCGCCGGGATCCTGCGCCACGCCCGCGAGATCACCCTGATCACCAACCAGTGGGTCAACTCATACAAGCGCCTCGTGCCCGGCTATGAGGCGCCGGTGTACATCGCCTGGGCGCGGCGGAATCGCTCGTCGCTGGTGCGCATCCCGATGTACAAGCCCGGCAAGGAGAAGGCCACGCGGATGGAGTTCCGCTGCCCCGACCCGGCGTGCAACCCCTATCTCGCGTTTGCGGTCATGGTCGCCGCGGGGCTCAAGGGGATCGAGGAGGGCTATGAGTTGCCCGACCCGGTTGAGGAGGACATCTTCGAGATGACGCCGGCCCAGCGCGCCGACCGCGGCATCGAGGCCCTGCCCGGCAGCCTCGGCGAGGCGATCGCGGAGACCCGCAACAGCGAACTGGTGCGCGAGGCGCTCGGCGACCACATCTTCGAGAAGTTCCTGACCAACAAGGTCATTGAGTGGGACGAGTACCGCTCTCACGTGTCGCAACATGAACTTGACAAGTACCTCCCGATCCTGTAGGGTCGGCGAAGAGCAACGAGGGGGGCGGCAGTCGGCTTCCGGTGCCGCCCCCCTTTTTCCACCAATAGAGCCTCGGCGGCGGCGAGTACGCCCCGCCCTCAGCTCCCACGAGATAAGATCAGCGATCGGGTGACAGATTGCATGCAGACGAACCGGGTCCTCCCTTTCAAGGACATGGGCGGATGCTCCATCTCAGGTGTGATGGACGAGAGCGGCCGCCTTTTCAGCGGCGATGAGGTCATCCGTTCGATCGCCAATATGCACGAGCGCTCCAACGGACTCGGCGGCGGCTTCGCGGCCTACGGGATCTACCCCGAGCGAGCCGATCAGTACGCGATGCACCTGATGTTCGACACGCCCGCCGCGAAGGCCGCGACGGAGGCTCTGCTGGAGGATCGCTGCATCGTGCATCATGATGAGCGCATCCCCACGCGCCCGCACCCGAATATCAGCGACGAGCCGCTGGTGCATCGTTACTTCATCAACATCGAGCTTGACGACGACCGCCCCCACCTCGATGAGAATGATCTGGTCGTCGAGCTTCACATGGAGATCAACACCACCGTGCAGGACGCATTCGTCTTCTCCGCCGGAAAGAACATGGGCTGCTTCAAGGGCGTCGGTTACCCCGAGGATCTCGGGGAGTACTTCCGCCTTGACGAGTACGAGGGGTACATCTGGATCGCCCACGGCCGCTTCCCGACCAACACCTCCGGCTGGTGGGGCGGGGCGCACCCGTTCTCGATCCTCGACTGGGCGATCGTGCACAACGGCGAGATCTCGTCATACGGGATCAACAAGCGCTACCTGCGCAACTTCGGCTACGAATGCACATTGCAGACCGACACCGAGGTCATCGCGTACTTCTTCGACCTGCTGATGCGCAAGCACGATCTGCCCCTTGAGATCGCCTGCCAGGCGATGGCGCCGCCTTTCTGGGAGGACATCGCGCGGATGGACGAGAGCGAGCAGGCGCAGGCGCGGGCGATCCGAGCGGTCTACGGCGGCGCGCTGCTCAATGGGCCCTTCGCGGTGGTGGTCGGCAGCACCGGCCGGATGATCGGCTTTTCCGACCGCACCAAGCTGCGCCCGCAGGTCTGCGCGCGCGGCGGCCACCGGCTCTACATCGCCTCAGAAGAGGCCGCGATCCGCACCATCTGCCCCGATCCGGACGTCGTCTGGCACCCCGACGGCGGCGAGCCGGTCGTGGGCGAGTTGCAGGCGGGGGTTAAGGTGGGCTGACCGGACGCGGCGCTCGGCGCGGCTGTTTGCCGTACGGAGGGGCCGGCCCGAAGGGCTGAGCCGATACGAATGTCGTGTATTCGCGTCAGCTCAGTCGCCTGACCGGCCCGCCGTTACGTCATCCGGTCCGACGCCATGCAGGCTTCTCGGATGCGCCACGGATTGCAGCATCGGCAAGAACAACGGGCCGGGAGTTCGCTGGCGAACTCCCGGCGACTGTTCCCGCCTGAACGGCAGGCGGGATCACGGCTCGCGCCGCTAAACGACGACCCACTCGCTCCGGTCGGGGGGGGAACGTGAGCGGCGGCCCCTCCGAACGGCAAACGACGACGATCTACGGGTCCCGCCCGCGGGCGGGATGCCACGAACGACAACGACAAACGACACGCCACCTGACAGGAGCTGTCAGCGTTGCCTAACTGGCTGATACAATCAGATTTTGTCGTGGAGCGCGATCCCGACCGGTGCATCGAGTGCGAGGTCTGTGTTCGCCAGTGCGCCAATGAGGTCCATGAGTTCGACGAGGAACTCTGCGAGGTTTTCAGCGACAGCGAGCTTTGCGCCGGCTGCCACCGATGCGTCTCCCTGTGCCCCACGGACGCCATCTCCATTCAGGAGACCGAACTGGACTTCCGCGAGAACGCCAACTGGTCCGCGGGCATCATCCGCAACATCTACAACCAGGCGGAGCAGGGCGGCGTGCTGCTCACCGGCATGGGTAACCCCGAGCCGCTCCCCGTCTACTGGGACCGGATGGTGCTCAACGCCTCGCAGGTGACGAATCCCTCCATCGACCCGCTGCGCGAGCCGATGGAGCTTTACACGCAGATCGGCAAGAAACCCTCGAAGCTCGAATTCGATGAGGACGGCAAGCTGCAGACGCAGATCGCCCCGCAGCTTGAACTGAGTGTACCGGTGATGTTCTCGGCGATGTCCTACGGCTCGATCAGCTACAACGCCTCGATTGCGCTGGCGCGCGCGGCCCACGAGGTCGGCACCTACGCCAACACCGGCGAGGGTGGGCTGCACGCGGACATCGCCGAGTACGCCGACAACATGATCGTGCAGGTCGCGTCAGGGCGCTTCGGCGTTGACGTGGACTATCTCAACGCGGCGGCGGCGGTCGAGATCAAGATCGGTCAGGGCGCCAAGCCCGGCATCGGCGGCCACCTTCCAGGCGAGAAGGTCTCGGCGGACATCTCCGCCACCCGCATGATCCCCGAGGGGACCGACGCGCTCTCCCCCGCTCCGCATCATGACATCTACTCGATCGAGGACCTCCGCCAGCTTATCTACGCCATCAAGGAGGCCACTCGCTACAACAAGCCGGTCGGCGTGAAGATCGCCGCGGTGCATCACATCGCCGCGATCGCCTCCGGCGCGGTGCGGGCGGGGGCTGACTTCGTGGCCATCGACGGCTACCGCGGCGGCACCGGCGCGGCCCCGACGATGATCCGCAACAACGTCGGCATCCCCATCGAGTTTGCGCTGGCGGCCGTCGACTCGCGGCTGCGCGAAGAGGGCATCCGGCAGGACGCGTCGCTGATCGTCGCGGGCTCATTCCGCTGCGCGGGCGACGTGGTGAAGGCCGTCGCGCTGGGCGCGGACGCCTGCTACATCGGCACCGCAGCGCTCGTGGCGATGGGCTGCCACCTTTGTCAGAAGTGCTACACCGGCAAGTGCAACTGGGGGATCGCGACGCAGGACCCGTATCTCACGCGCCGCCTGAACCCCAACATCGCCGAGCGCCGCCTGGAGAACCTGCTGCGAAGCTGGGGCCACGAGATCCAGGAGATCATGGGCGGGATGGGCATCAACGCCATCGAGAGCCTCCGCGGCAATCGTGACCACATCCGCGGCGTGAACCTCACCGACCGCGAACTGCAGGTCCTCGGCATCCAGATGGCCGGGGAGTAATGCCGTGATCCGTCTGGAGAGGCGGGACCCCGGGAGATAGACGACATCTCTCCGCCTGTGCCGTTCGTTGTTGGAGGGGCCGCACAAGCCGTGCGACGAGCGCCAGCGAGGAGCAGGGCGAGGTCGGCCCATGGTCGCGGTGGGCCTGCGTGCCCGCGAACGACCGTGAGGGCCGGCCTCGCGGCGCATAAACGACATGCGCCCTCGTGCGGCCCCTCCATGAACCGCATTCGGAGCACGCAAGTACACACGGGAGCAACCAATGAAACGCATCAGAATACACGAAGAACACTGCATCGGCTGCGGATTTCCTAATGTCAGAGCCCACGTGCAGGGGAGTCGCAAATGAAGCGAATAAGAGTTTACGAAGAGCATTGCATCGGTTGCGGACTTTGCGAGGTCCACTGCCTCGTGCAGCACTCGCGGTCGAAGAAGATCATCCGCGCCTTCCGCGAGGAGCGCGATTCGATCGTCCCAGCCGTGCAGGTTGAGCGCGACGGCTACCTGTCATTCGCGCTGCAGTGCCGCCACTGCGATGAGGCGCTGTGCATCGAGGCCTGCATGACCGGCGCGATGTATCGCGATCCGGAGACCGGCGCGGTGCTGTGCGACACTGACAGGTGCGTGGGCTGCTGGATGTGCATCATGGCCTGCCCGGCGGGCGCGATCCAGCGCGGCGCCAACGGCAAGGTCGCGTCCAAGTGCGACCTGTGCATAGGGGAAGAGATTCCGGTCTGTGTTGTCAATTGCCCCAACGAAGCGCTGGTCCTTGAGGATGATGGCGATGAGTAAGTCAAAGTACCTCATCATCGGCAACTCGGTCGCGGCAGTCGCCGCGGTGAGTGGGATCCGCGAGGTCGATCCTGCCGGGTCGATCACGCTGGTCGCGAAGGAGGAGCATCACACCTACTCCCGCCCGCTGATCACTTACCTGCTCGGCGGGAAGGTTGACGAGGCGCAGATGCTCTACCGCCCCGCCGACTGGTACGAGAAGGCCGGCGTAAACGCGATGCTCGGCACCGAGATCGTCTCCGTCGATCCCCAGGCACACACCGTGGAGACCGCGGACGGCGAGACGCTCGGCTACGAGAAACTGCTGATCGCCACCGGGGGGACGCCGATCGTGCCGCCCGATCTCCAGGGCACCGACGCCGAGGGCGTCTTCACCTTCACGAGTCTCGACGATGCAGACGCGATCAAAGAGTACATTGAGGACCGCGGCGTCCAGTCGGCGGTTGTCATCGGCGGCGGCCTGATCGGGCTCAAGTCCGTCGAGGCGCTGCTTGCGCTGGACATCGACACCACCGTCGTTGAGCTTGCCGACCGGATGCTCAGCTCAACCTTCGACGAAACCGCCTCGCTGCTCGCACAGAAGCGACTGCGCGAGGCGAAAGTCGAGGTCCGCTGCGAGACTACCGCAAGCGAGTTGCTCGCCGAGAACGGGCGCGTCGTGGGCGCGAAGCTCACCGACGGCGACACCATCCCGGCCGACCTTGTCATCTTCGCGATCGGCGTCTTCCCCGCCATCGGCATCATCGAGGGCACCGAGATCGAGGTGGATCGCGGCATCCTCGTCGATGACCGGATGCAGGCGACCGCCGAGGACGTCTACGCGGCCGGCGACGTCGCGCAGGCGCGAGCGCTGTTGTGCGGCACTCAGCGCTGCATCGCGATCTTCCCCAATGCCTACCGCCAGGGCGAGATCGCCGGGCGGAACATGGCCGGCGATGACGCCACGTGGGACGGCGGCCTGGTCATGAACTCGGTGACCGTGGTGGACGTGCCGACGATCTCCGTGGGCGTGACGGAGGCGCTCGGCGAGGACTACGCAGTGCTGTCGGAGCTTGACGAAGACGCGTACACCTACCGCAAGATCGTGCTGGAGGGCGACCGCATCGTGGGCGCGGTGTTCGTCGGCGAGATCGACCGCGCCGGGATCATCACCGGGTTGATCCGCGAGCAGGTCGATGTCTCGGACATCCGCGAACTGCTGCTCTCAGACGACTTCGGCCTGATCTCACTGCCGGCCGACTACCGCCAGCGCGTGCTGTCAGGGACGGGATCGGGATAATGAGAATCGACGCAGCCGGAATTCACTACCGCGAGTTGAATGAGCGCATCCACGACGCCGTGGCGGGCGGCGCCACGAAATTGGCACTTGACAACGTTCTCGGTCATCGGTATATTGGTGCCGGACTCAAGGGGGGTGTCACAATTGAAATCAATGGCATCCCCGGGAACGACCTTGCCGCCTTCATGGATGGCGCTGAGATCATTGTAAACTCGAACGCCCAGGACGGCGTCGCGAACACGATGAACGACGGCTCCATCGTGGTTCACGGCGACGCCGGCGACATCCTTGGCCACTCGATGCGCGGCGGCGCAATCTTCGTTGAGGGCCTCGTCGGCTACCGCTGCGGCATCCACTGCAAGGCCTACGAGAGCAAACTCCCGCTGATGGTCGTCGGCACTACCGCCGGTGACTATCTGGGCGAGTACATGGCGGGCGGCGTGATCGTGGTGCTCAACCGCGAGGATGCTGAGGGATCTCCGGTCGGCAGGTTCTGCGGGACCGGGATGCACGGTGGCATGATCTTCGTGCGAGGCGACATTGAGCAGCATCAGCTTGGCGCCGAGGTCGCGGTGGCGGACGTCGAGGACGCGGACTGGGACCTGCTCGAGTCGACGATCCGGCGGTACTGCATGGCATTTGAGATGGACCCGGGGCGCTTCTCGCCCGATGACTTTTTGAAACTCTACCCGTGGAGCAGCCGACCCTACGGCAAGCTCTACGCGTACTGATAACGAGATTTGTGAGGTTTGGCGCCCCTACGGGGCGCCTTCAAGGGATGCGCTCTTCCCCCCGGCGCATCCCTTACTCATGTACCCCTCCCCGCTCTCCAGGCCGCCGGTCATTCCGCCCTGGCGGTGGGCGCCTCGTCATCCGACCGCTCATCCTCCGTCTCCTCAGCAGCTTCCGGCGGCCAGATCGCGAGCACGATCCACGCCGAGAGCACGCCCATCAGCCCCCCGATGATGATGTCGGAGGGGTAGTGGGCGCTCTGCGCCACGCGCGAGGCCGCGACGAAGCCGGCGAAGATGTACGCCGGAATTCGCACGCGCGGGAAGTATGTGCCGCAGATGACCGCGAACATGAAGACGTAGGAGGCATGACCGGAGACGAACGATGTGTGCTTCTCGACGCAACTGAAGAATAGATCGGGATCGCGAAGCTGCGACGGCCGGGGTCGGCCGAAGAGATCCTTGACCAGTTCGGTACTGGTCGCCTGGATGATGTAGCCGACCAGGAGTGTGTAGAACATCCGCCGCCACCGGTCACCTGCGGCAATCAGCGCAATCGCGGCAAGCAGCGGCGCGAGTTCCCACGTGCCAAGCCAGTTCCCGACACGCGCGACCGTGCTCACCCAGGACTGCTCGACAAACGAGTTGGCGTAGAGACCGGGAAGTGGATCGATGTACCAGTAGGAAAGCAACGCCGCGGCGATGGCAAGCACAACCGCCAGCACGCGCATGGCGAGCCGTCTCTCGTCCGCATGGCTCTCCGCCGACCGGTCTGAGCGCCGCTCAAGACGCTCCCGCTCCTCCCGCTCGATCGCCTCGCGGTTTTCGTCAGTGACCGGCGGCCAGATCCACAGCGCGACCGCCCCTGTAACCGTGCCGATCAGCGCACCGACGATTATGTCGGAGGTGAAGTGCGCGTTGACCAGCACGCGGCTGATGGCGACGAAGATTGCGATGCCCCACACAGGCCACCGCCAGCGTGGGAACCACGCGGAGATAATGATTGCCATCATGAACGCGAATGACGCGTGGCCGGACGGGAACGACCGCCCCCCGCCGAAGCCCTCAAAGACGGTGGCGTCGGCAAGCACGCGTGGCCGAGGTCGCCCGATCAGCAGCTTCATCCACTGCACGACGAGCGTTCGCAGAAGATACGCGACGCCGAGAGTTTTGAGCAGTCGGCGCCAGTGAGGCCGCGCGGCAATAACCACCAGCAGTGCGATCAGCGGCGCGAGTTGCCAGCTTCCCAGCCACGTGGCGATCGTGAGTGCGACAGCCCACGCGGGGTGTTCCGTCCATGGCTTCTCAAGATCGACCACCGCCTGATCGAGGTGGACGAATGCCAGCCAGGCGCATATCAGCGCGAATACACTCAGTAATCCAGGGATCACGGCCTGGCGGCGGAGGAAGGACGAGGAGTTTTCCGGAGACGACGTGCCGGACATTCGCGGGCTCCACTCAGTGAGGCCGAGTTCGAGGACGTTTCGGCATCATTCTACCCCTCCACAGCATGAGAGTCAACGGCGCGCGGCGGTGGTGTATCCTCAGAATATCGGTGTGGTAGACACAAGAATCGGCGTCCGCACCTCGGAGATGAGCCCTCTGCCGACTCCCGGCCCGGACTGCGGGCACTCAGACCACCACGTACAAGGCCGCAGAGGTATTCACGGCGCCATGGAGCAATTTACCGTGAGATTGAGGCCGAATATGATGAAGCGTGGGAGGCCGACCTCATTGAAAGCCGCGGGAATCATACTGATAATGCTGATCGCGTGGCCGGCGAATGCGGAGGTCACCAGGTTCGCGGACCCGCACCCGCGCGGCAACGTGGTCGAGTACTGGCGGCTGACACACGACCCGGCCCTCCGCGACCACGCGAACTATCACAACACCAACAGCTTCAGCCCCGACGGGCGCTACGTGTGCTTCACCCGCTACGTCGCACCCGACCTGCACCACGTCGATCCGCAGCAGATCCGCGTACTCGACCTGCACACCGGTGAGGACCGGCTCATCGGCATCGGCTCCTCGCCACGGTGGGCGCAGCAGCACAACTGGCTCTTCTACGTGCGCACGAATCGCGGGCCGGAGGATTCGTGGGAGGCCAGCTCCGAGGTCATCCGCCACGACATCGCGACCGGCGAGGAATTCGTGGTGACCCGTGACATGCAGCGCCTCGGCTCCACCGACCGCCTCGACCGCTGGATCTTCGGCAATCGCTGGCGCTACGACAACCCCGACGACACCCCGCGCAAGACCGTCCGCGCGCGCATCGAGCCTGCCGCCGAACTCGAGCAGATCTGCGAGATCAACCAGGCGAACCGCCCGCTGTGCAACGCCGAACATGATCTGATCAGCATCCGCTGCCACCTCGACGGCCCCTTCGAGCACGCGCGCATGTGGATGGACTACGACGGCTCGAACCAGCGCACCGGCGTACCGATGGTGCAGAACGCCCACTGCGCGTGGTCAGGCGACGGGACATGGCAGCTTGTCGGGAACGGCCGGGCGCGCGGGCGGCTGTGGAGCAATCCCTTCCCGAGCAACCTCCACGTGCTCGCGTGGATGTCCTTCGGTGACATCAGCCCCTGCGGGCGCTCCGGGCGCTGGATCTGCGGCGACTACGGCGTCGCCGACCTGCGCACCGCCGATGGCGTCGATCTGCCGCGGGCACCGTCATCGCTGTGCTACCCGGCCAGCATCATCGACCACTCCGGCCCCTACGACGCCGATCCGAAGGGCTCCCCGGATGGCACGAAGATCAGCTTCGTCTCCAACTACCCCTTCGAGACGGCGCCCCACACGCGCCTGATGGAGACGCTGGCCGACCAGGACAGCGTGCGCGTCGAGAGCACCGAGGGCTTCCCGCCCTCCGGCGAGATCGACGTGCTCACCGAGGTCATCGCCTACGACTCGAAGACGGAGACGACCTTCGAGGGCCTTGAGCGGCACCGCTACGCGACCGGTGGGCGGGACACGCTCAAGGGCGGCCTCGACGTGACGCTCTTCGATGCGCGACTGATGACCGAGGATGAGCGCGGGCGTGCGATCGAGCCATGGCCGTGGCTTGCCCGCGCGGTCGAGGAGGCCGGGATGGACGAGGACTGCCCGCTGCTGCACCAGCGGCAGACGGACGTGTACATGAGCGTGATCCGCCGGCCCGATCCGCCGTGGCTTCGCGAACGCGAGGGGGTAATGCAACTGATCCCCGGCGAGAACCATCGCGAGACCTTCGGCTACCACCTCCTGCGAGACGGCGCGCGCCTAACCGACGAGCCGCTGCGCCCGGGCACTGAGATGACGCTGCAGCCGGGCGCGTGGCAGGCGGTCGCCGTCGAGTGGAGCGGCCTCGAAGGGGCTCCGAGCGACGAGATCGCCGTCGAGGCGGAGATGCCGCTGAACGTCCTCGCGACCATCCCCGATGACTTCTCGTGGATCATCGAGCAGTGGCGCGTGGGCGATCGCCTCTGCAGCGAGGCCGAGGCGCTGGCCGCGGAGCAGGCGACCCGCGAGTTTGTGCAGCGCGCGGAGGGCCTCTTCCGCATCGAGCGCTACGAGCGCGGCGCGCTGACCTCCGCTGAGGACGTGAACGCGGACGGCTTTGCCTGCCGCCGGGACACGTATGACGCGGGGACGCTGACGATGCGCGAGATCTGGCAGCCGATGGCGTCGAGCGATCCGCGGCTGAGGACGCGCGAAATCTACACGCCCGACGGGTTCATCACCGAAACGATCAGCTTCGGCTATCCCGACTCCGACGGCCCGCCGGTGGCTGTCGATCACTGGTGGTACGACGAGGGGATGCCCGTCCGCCGCGAGCGCTACGGCGGCGCCACATGGGAGAAGCAGGGCGAGGACTGGGTGCGGATCGACTGAGCACACGCTTTTGTTGGGGAGGAAACGTGCGCCCCAACCGGGAATATTTTGCTGGGGGATTTGATCTCGACAAGCTCCTGCGAGGGTGATTATGATGCGTCACGCACTGTGCACCATGCTCGCGCTGACCACACTGCTGGTCCTGACTCCGATGCTCTGCGCACAGGAAGGGGATGCGCCCATGCCCGATGATGTGCTGATCGATGAGGACTTCGAGGACGGGATGGACAACTGGTGGGTTGAGGGCAACGAGAATGTCTGCGTCGAGGACGGCCGCCTGCTGGTGGAGTCGGACCCCGGCGAGGATTCCGACGATCCGGTCGTCTCGACGATCTGGTGTCACACGCCGATCGAGGGGAACACGCGGATCGAGTTCGACGCCCACGTGATTTCATCCAGTACGGACGTCAACAACATCAACTTCTTCTTCTACTACTCCGACCCGGACGGCACTCCGCTTTACGAGACACGCGAGGACCGGGCGGACGGCGGCTACCGCAAGTATCACGAACTCAACGGGAACATCATCACGTTCCTGAATGAGACACGCGGCGCTTACGGCGATATCCCCGAGGACGAATCAAGGGCGCGCATCCGTGTCCGCAACTGCCCGGGCTTCACACTGATTGGCGAGACCTTCAACTACCACTGCGAGGCGGGCAACACCTACCATGTGGAGATCGTCAAGCGCGACGACTTCATCGAGTTCTGGGTGGACGGGCGCTACCTGATCGGCGTCCGCGACCACAACCCGTACAACGAGGGCCTGATCGGGCTGCGAACCTACAAGACGGTGCTGTGGTGGGACAACGTGAAGGTGACGGCGATCGAGTAGCGGGCCGAGCAGTTCCAGGAGGCGCGTGCGATGGCCGGCGACCAGCCTGTCGCGTTATGGCGACACTCACTTCGCCTGTTTGTGTGGCTGTTCGTGGTCCTTTACGGGATCGGAGCAATCGGCTTTCTCGTCGCGGTGATCGCGGGAATCCTACCTGAGCGAGCACGATTGCTCCTCTACGCGCCGTTCGTCATTGCGGGGTGTCTCCTGCCACTGGTAGCCGCCTTCTACTTCGGGCGATGGCTCCAGCGGGATCATGGGCTTGACCCTGCTGCCGCAGCGGCCGTCGGAATTGGCGGCGGAGGCCTCCTGGTTCTACTGATACTCGGCAACGAGGCGTACGAGCTTTGGTGGGAAGAAGATGCGGATTTCAGGATGTTCGCTTTCCGAGCGGCGGCCTACATTGTGCTCATACTGATTGTCGCGGGCCTGACCACCCTCGGCACATGGTGGGAGGCCCGGACGGCGCACGGCAACGGCAGCGCCGCACCATGATTCGGAGGTGATCGGGCGATGTTCCGCTACATCCTCCTCGGCGGTGAGGCGGGCTTCATTATCTGGATGGCATTCCAGGTCATCCTGATGCCCGCCCGCTTCATGATGGACGCCGAAGATGAGCGTCTGGCCGCGATCGGCACATGGGTGGACGCGACGACCGCCCCACTCGAAGAGATCTGGAACGTGCCCCTCGAGATCACGCTGTACTGCGTCGAGGGCCTTGGCTTCAGCGAAGGGTTTTCCGAGTGGCTCGGCAGCGCGCTCATGTTCCTCATCCCGGCTACCGCGGGCGCGCTGGCCGGGCTGGCGCTCTACGGCCTCACATGCCTCCCCCAGCGCCGCCGCGAGCCGCCACGCAGCGGCTCGCCTCCCGCCGCCGTCGATCCCGCGAACATCCCTCGCCCCGTCAATCACTGACGCCCGCCGCTCATCCTTCGAAGAACGGCTCGACCTGCATGAAGTCCCAGTACACCTCGCCAGGCTCAGCGTCTGATACAGTGAGGCGCCCCTCGGTGCCGGTGGCGCGGAAGACCTGCCGGTGCATCGTCC
>JBNJEK010000065.1:0-17672 GCA_051745855.1 Armatimonadota bacterium | reverse complement strand
GACGATGCGCCGCCGCTGGATATCCCGCGGGTCTGCGCGAACCTGCGCGAGCTTGCGGAGGCGCGGAACATCACGAATGCCGCGGCGCTGCAACTGAATCGGCGCAGCTACCACGACGAGCAGCAGCGTGCCCACGCGATCCACGCTTTCAAGCGCGACGTGCATTACTCGATCCGCGAGCTTTACATGCGCGAGGAGCCGGCACTGATGGCGGCGATCCGCTCCGGCGACCGGCGGGCCGCGCGCGAGATCCTCAACCGCCTGCTGATGACCGTGCACTACCACGCTCGCGACCGGATCGATCTCGTGCGCAGCATCTTCCTCGAACTGGTGGTGACGATGAGCCGCACGGCGGTGGAGGCGGGCGGTGAGCCCGAGCAGTTTCTCGGGATGAACTACCGCTCGATGGTGGAGGTGGCGGAGATCACCTCCCACGAGGAGCTTGCCCGGTGGCTCCGCGAGATGCTCGAGGGGATCATGGATGCGATCGAGCGCAGGCGCGGGCATGACGCGGGCTTTCTGATCTTCGAGGCGCTCGACTACATGCGCAGGCACTGCTGCGAGGATCTCTCGCGCGACGATGTGGCCGAGGCGGTCCATCTGTCGCCCTCGCACTTCTCGTCGCTGATGAAGCGCGAATCGGGCGCGACCTTCACCGACCAGCGCAACCGCATGCGGATCGACGTGGCGGCGGAGATGCTCGCGCGCACGGGCAGGGACATCGCGATGATCGCGCTGGAGTGCGGCTTCCGCGACCAGAGCTACTTCACGAAGGTCTTCAAGCGCTACCGCAACACCACGCCGCTGCGCTACCGCAGGGATGCGGCGGGAGAGGCGTGATCGCTCGATCGTGCTTCCGGCGACCGGGCGGGATGAATTGCGCGCTCTGCAGGAGCACAGGTCCCGCGTGGGGAACTGACTCACACGTGACTTCGACATCCACGGGAGGACGATCCGATGATCATCGACAGGCTGGAGAATGCCGACAGGTACAACCCGTTGCACCCCGGTTTCGCGGCAGCATTCGAGGCGCTGCGTGAGATCGACTTCGAGTCGGTGCCCGACGGCACGCAGGAGATTGACGGCGATCGGCTGACGATGAACGTGATCCGCAGCCAGGCGAAGCGGATGGAGGATGTGTGGCTGGAGGTGCATCGCCGCTACATCGACATCCAGTACCTGATCTCGGGCGAGGAGCAGTTCGGCTGGCAGCTTGCCGATGACTGCGAGATGCCGATGGGGGAGTACAACGCCGACAAGGACACGATCAAGTACGAGGACATCCCCGAGGGCTGGTTCCCGCTGCTGCCCGGTGCCTTCGCGATCTTCTTCCCCGAGGACGCCCATGCGCCGATGCTCGGCGAGGGCCCGATCAACAAGGTGGTCCTGAAGGTCGCGATGGACTGGTAACGGCAGCAACGACAGCAACGAAAGCAACGGCGGCAACGACAGCGACCCACGCCCTTCGGGCGGGGGAGGCGGCAACGGCGGACGGGCGTCGTTGGCGTTGCTGAAGAGCGGGAGGTCTGGCCGTGATGACCCCGACAGATGCGCGGTTGTATGAACCGGCGCCCGATCCGCAGGCGGCGATTGTGACGGAGAGCGCAGCGGTTGCGCGCATTCTCGTGTCCGCTGAGCCGAGCTTTCTCGAAGACTTCGCCGCGCGCGAATTGCAGGACTACATCCTGCGGATCTCCGGCGCGAGTCTGCCGATCGTGGTGGAGGGGGAGGCGTCGGCTGACTGCTTTGCACTTGCGATCGGCGCCACCAACGCCGCGGATGCAGCCGGCATCGTGCCCGACGAGCGGGTGATGGGCCGCGACGGCTTCACGATGCGTTCGGACGGGGAGGCCCTCGTCATCCGCGGATCCAACGACCTCGGCACACTCTTCGGGGTCTACGAGTTGCTCGAGCGGCACTTCGGCGTCCGGTGGTACATGCCGGGGGAGATCGGGGAGGTCGTGCCGGAGGCTGAGACGCTGAGCCTCGGGCAGATCGACCTGACCTTCAAACCCTCCTTTCGCGTGCGCTGGGTCGGCGATGGCGAGTGGGGGCTGCACCAGCGGATGAATGCGTTCGTGACGGCCGAGGGGCGCGATGTCGGGGTAAACTGGAAGTGGCACTTCCACACGTTCCGTCGGTTGATCCCCCCGGAGGAATACCACGGCGAGCACCCGGAGTATTTCGCGCTGGTTGATGGCGAGCGGAAGATCACCGACAGCAAGACCCACGGGAACCAGCTTTGCACCTCCAACCCGGACGTGGTCCGCGAGGTGGGGCAGAACATGATCGAGGTGCTCGACGAGGACCCGAGCATCGAGATCATCGCGCTCTCGCCGAACGACGGCGGGGGCTTTTGCGAGTGCGAGCGGTGCGAGGCGCTCGATGAGCCCGGGCGGGACTGGTTCGCGAAGTACTCCCGAAGGCTGGCGCTTTTCAACAACGAGGTAGCGCGGCTCGTAGCGGGAAAGCACCCGGACGTGATGATCAAGGTCGGCGCGTACGCGATGTACGCACGCCCGCCGCTGGACCCGGACTGGCGCTCTGAGGACAACCTCCTGTGGCAGCTCTGCCACATCTACTTCTGCCACAACCACCCGCTCGGCAGCGACCGGTGCGAGGCAGGAGAGACCTTCGAGCCAAGCGACGATTTCCGGCCGAACCGTGAGTACGAGCGCATCCTCGAGCAGTGGACGGAGATCGCAGAGCACCTCTTCATCTACGAATACTACACCCTCGGCGGCGTGTCGGGCGCCGGCCTCCCGTGGCCGCTGGTGCATACGATCCGCACCGACATCCCGTGGTACCGCGACCGTGGCGCGGAGGGGTTCTACACGCAGCTTTCCGACGAGCTTTTCTACCGCCAGGGCATCAACTACTACCTCGCCACAAAGCTCGCGTGGAACGCGGACCTCGACCCGGATGCGCTGCTGGCGGACTACTTCAGCGGATTCTACGGTCGGGCAGCCGGGCCGATGGAGCACTTCTGGATGGCGCTTGAGCAGGCGATGATCGACTGGGACCGGTGCTCGTCCTACGGCCTCGACGGCACGGCGGATGCGTCTTTGGGGTCGAAGGTCTTCACCCCGGAGGTCATGGAGGGAGTCGGTGAGGCACTCGAGGAGGCGGAGGCAGCGGTCACAGCAGAGCGCGTATACGAGGAGAGAGTGGCCCTCGCGCGGAGGATGTATGATGAGACGCAGGCGACGCTGGCGGAACTGCGCGCCGAGCAGTGAGGCAGATCGAGCTCTCCGCACACACGCAGGAGAAGATGGCGGCGACTAAGGAGAGCAATGCAACGGCGGACCGGCGTCGTTGCTGATACGTTCGAGAGGCCGCTCGTTAGCCGGGGGGCCAGGACATCGCGCGGCCGCCCAGCACGTGGATGTGCAGGTGCGGGACCTCCATCCCGCCGTCAGCGCCCCAGTTGATCACCGTGCGGTAGCCCGAATCGGCGATCCCCTCGTGGCGCGCTACGTCGGCGACAGTCAGCAGCAGGTGTCCGAGAAGATCCTGGTCGTCCTCGCGGGCCTCGGCGATTCCGGCGATGTGTCTGCGCGGTATCACGAGGATATGCGTCGGGGCCTGCGGGTTGATGTCTCGGAACGCAACGCACTGCTCGTCCTCGTGGACGATCTCAGATTCAATCTCGCCGGCCGCTATCCTGCAGAAAAGGCAGTCTTCCGTCATCTGAGCGCCCTCCCTCGTCAATGTTCGATTCTGCGGCATCTGTCGGGAAGGTTCGCGGCGACCGTCAGGACGCCCTCCCGCGGGTCGCCGTAGTCCACGGCGGTTCCTTCCGCCAGCCGCTCGGCGGCCACCGCGCAGACGGTTGCGTCAAGCTGGTCGGCGTCCATCAGGGCGAAATCGGCGTCCACGCCGACATCGCGCAGCGCAGTGACCCGGGCCACCCGACCTGCGCGGGTTGACTTGCTCGGCGGAAGGCCACCAAGCAGCGCCACGAAGTTCGCGTAGGGATAGGATTCGATGACGCAGGGAGGGCCGGTGGTCGGATCGTGGGAGTGGTCGGCGTAGCCGGCGGCGATGAGCGACTCATACCACGCGAAGCCCTCGGTCAACCACGCCTCCAGCCAGTCGGGCATCGCCACGGATGTCTGATAGACACTCACGTTGCGGCGCATCAGTTCGTACTCGGCTGACCGGCAGTTGCGGTACTTCCCGGCGGGGACTCCGAGGGCATCGCGGAAATCGTCGCATCGCATCAGGCCCGCGCTCAGACAGCGCGACGCGTCCACGGCGACGACGGCGTCGGGATAGCGAGCGGAGAGTTCGGGTGCGGAGGTGGACGGGGCGGTCGATGAGAGCAGTTCGGTCTCGCGAAGGTCTTCGTCGAGTACGACGATATCCGAGGGGCGAGCGGCCGCGACATCGATGCCGATGAAGTGCATGAGCGTTACCTTGTGAAGCGTCGGCCGTCGAGGCTGAGCGCCTCGAGGTCGTTGAGGATCGCTTCGAGGCCGAGGATCGTGCATGACATCGGATCGGGGGCGGCGGTGAATCGCAGTGCCAGTTCATCGGAGAGCAGATCGGTGATGCCACGAAGCTGGGCGCAGCCGCCGGTGAGGATCGACTCGACCTGCGTGATCTCGTCAAGCTGGCGCTCGGGCAGGGCATCGAGGATCCACAGTGCTTCTGACGCGATAGGTTTGAGTGAGGCGCGGAGCAGTTCGGCGATGCCCTCGAGCTTCTCACTGTCGCCGTTGCCGTTGCCTTCATCGAGGTCGGCCAGGCGGACCTGCTCGGCCATCATCTCGGAACTGAGCGCGCCGGCCATGATCTTGATATCCTCGGCGCGGGCGCTGCCGATGGTGATGCGGTAGCGGCGCTGCACGAAGCGGCGGATGGCCTCGTCGAGGTCATCTCCGCCGAAGTGAAGGGTCTCTCCGGCCGCGATCATGCCCATCGAGATGACGCCGATGTCGGTGGAGCCGGCGCCCATGTCCACGATGAGTCGGCATTCGGGCTGGTCCATCGGGACGCCAGCGCCGATCGAGGCTGCGAGCGCCCTCGGCACGGTGACCACCTCGCCTGCTCCGGCGGCCTTGAGGGCGTTCATCAGCGCCCGGCGCTCGACCTGGGTGGCGCGAGTGGGCTCGGCGGTGACCACGGTGGGCGCGAGGAGCGGGCGGTGTCCGATGGCCTGGTGTATGAAGTGGCGGAGGAACGTGACCGCGGCGTCAAAGTCAGCTACGACGCCGCCCTCGAGAGGTCGCACGACCTGCACGTCGCTGACCTCGCGGTCGAGCATCTGCTTGGCCTCCGCGCCGTAGGCGATCGGGCGGCCTCGCTCCGTGTCGAAGGCGATGACTGTGGGCTCGCGAACGAGAAGGCCCGCGTTCTGCACACTGATGTGGCAGGTTGCGGTGCCCACGTCGATCGCGAGCTTTTGTTTCCACGGGAGCAGGCTTAGCAAGCGGCGTTCAGGCCCTTCTGATCACTCGGGGTGATAACGAATTCGTCACACACGCGCGTGAGTTTAGCACAGGAAGGCGGAAAGTGCAATTTCGGGGGAGGGCGGACGGCAACGGCCCAACGGCAAAAGCGCACGGGCGAGACGCCCGTGCCACGCACGGCAACGGTAAAGACAACGGCGTCCGTGGTGCGGAGGCCCTCCTCCGCACGCCGTAACCCCGGGGGAAGGAGCCGGCCGCACAATTGGCGAAGCGTTCGCGTGCAGATACAAAGTACCTGGCAGGAGGCGGCTGTGATGGTCAGGATCGGCGTGATCGGCTGCGGCAACATCATGCGCAACGCGCACATAGGACCGACACTCGGCGACCACCCCGACGTGGAACTGGTTGCATACTACGACATCAACCGCGAGGCCGCGGAGAGCTTCGCCGCCGATTTCGGCGGAGAGGCGGTTGGGAGCGAGGTCGAGGTGTGTGAGCGAGCCGATGCGGTGTACATCGCGATCCCTCCCAATGCCCACGGGGCGGCCGAGCGGGCGGCGCTTGAGACGGGCACGCACTTCTTCGTGGAGAAGCCTCAGGCGCTGGACCTTGATTTCGCCTGCGAGGTCGCGGCGGAGGTCGAGCGGCAGGACCTGATCACCTGCGTCGGCTACCAGTGGCGGCACTCGCCGGTCGGGCAGGCGCTGCGCGAGGCCGTGCAGGCCAGCACGCCGGTGCTTGTGAACATGTGGTGGTACATCGGCACGCCGAAGCTCTTCTTCAACCGCTTCAAGGAGCGCTCGGGCGGGCAGGTCGTCGAGCAGGTCACGCACGTGGTGGACACGATGCGCTACGCGGTGGGGGAGATTGCGGAGGTCTTCGGCTGGCAGACCAACGTGGTGCACCGGGGCTGGGAGGACTGGGACAATGACGACGTCGGCGCGGCCTGCGTGCGCTTTGAGAGCGGCGCCCTCGGCACGATCACGAACTGCTACGCGCTCACGGAGGGCGCGCCGACTGGATCCGGTGCGGAGGTGCTGTGCACCGATCGGCGCGTACACTGGCAGGGCAAGAATGTGACGATCCGGACGGAGGACGGCGAGGAGCGGATCCCGCCCTTCGAGGGCCAGCCGCAGCGGGCGGAGGACGTGGCGTTCATCGAGGCGGTGAAGACCGGCGATCGATCGGGAATACTCTCGCCCTACGCGGATGGGATGAAGACGCTCGCGGTGACGCTGGCGTGCGCGCAATCGGGGGAGACGGGGCGGCCGATCAGCATCTGAGGGAGCGGCGGAGATGACAGGGTGGTCGTACGAGGATTGGGAACCGGGCGGCGAGCGCGCAGAGTTCGGGGAGATCGCGCTTGACTCGCGGCTGCATTGCGGCAACGCGCATGACTTTACGCAGGTCGCGCCGGGGCACTTCCGCTTCCGGGCGCGCGCGGGGCTTGCGCCCTACGCGTGGCGCTTTCTGCTGGCGGTCGAATCGCCCGGCGATGGCCGGGAGATCACGCTGGAGGTCGCCGACTTCAATCACGAGGGGCGCACCCCGTGGCATGAGAGCGCGACGGCGTACTCGGTCGATGATGGTGCGACGTGGCTGGCCTTTCCGAGGGAGCGCCTGGAGATCGTCGAGTGGACGCCGACGGGCCATGGGGAGCCGGGCCTCACCCCGACCTCCTTCGGAGGTTGGCCCCCCCTGTCCCTGCTCCCTGACGCTGCAAACGGCGCAGCGTCAGGCGGGACGAGGGGGGAGAACGACAGGCAGACATCCCGCAATCAAGAAGCTCAGGAGATCGACGCTGCATACGGCGACGCCTCGCACGTGCCCTACGGCGTGCGCTACCGTCTCACGCTCGGCGCGCCGCGTCTGCTCTTCGCTTCTCCGACACCCTTCACGCTCGATCATCGCGACCGTCTTCTGACGCAGATGGAGAAGGAGCATCCGCAGCGCGTCGCGCTGGCGAGGGTCGCGCGCTCGGCGCACTCCGACGCGACGGGCTATCCGGTGACGATGGCGAGGATCACCGGGCCGGGGCCGTGGGCGCATCGCGATCGGGTCTTCGTGGTCGCCGGTGAGCACGCGGCCGAGAGTGCGGGGATGTATGCCTGCGAGGGTTTCATGCGCGAGGTGCTGGCGCATGGCGAGTGGATGGAGCGGATGGCGTTCTTCTTCGTGCCGGTGTTCAACGTGGACGGCGTGTACTACGGGCGCACGTATTTCAATGTGCCGCCGGGGATCACCGACGGACCGGGCGTGAACCTCTCGGCGACGTGGCACGAGCGCCCCGCTCCCGAGCAGCAGGATCTGTGGCGCTTCATGAGCGAGTTGCGCCCGAGGCTGCTGGTGAGCCTGCACAACGGACGGCATCGGCGTGAGATGGATCAGTTCTGCGACCCCGGCCCGGAGGCAGATGCGATCAATGCGGCGTTGCGGGAGCACCTCGGCTTCGAACTGATGGACGCCGGTCCGCCGAAGACGCCCGCGCGGCTGCCGCGCGAGGCGATGGACCGGGGCGTGGTCGAGCACGGTTTTCTGACGGAGACGCTGCTGCTCGAACGCCTGCCCGGGAGCCCGACCTTCCGCGACAGCTACGTGGAAGTCGGCAGACAGCTTGCCCGGGGATACGTGGAGGGATTGAGCGCATTATGACACCTGGAAGCGGCGACTACGGCGAACCCCGCCTCGTCATCCCCGCACCGGCCGATGAGCGGCACGCGCACCTGGGCTGGCCGAAGATCACCCGCGCCGGCGATGGAACGCTGGTGGCGGCATTGATCGCCGGTCGCGAGCACACCGTCGGCGGATCGCCTGCGGTGGCGCTCTCCCGCGATGACGGCCGCACGTTCACCGCGGCGCGAGTGCTCAAGGAGTTCGACGCGACGCAGGAGTATGCGCACTCAGGAAACCTGGCGCTGGGGGTGGCCGGGGATGGTGCGCTGGTGTTGCTGGCGATGGCCTTCACGGGCGATGAGCGCAACACCGTGGTCGGATGGCGCTCGGCGGACGCGGGGGAGACTTGGGAGGCGGTGGACACCAGCAGCCTGGCCAGCAACGCGACCGGCTCGGTCTACGGCGGCATCTTCCCGGTCCCCGGGCGGGGACTGGCCGTCTGCGGGCACTACCGCCAGCCGCGGGGCGACGGTCTGTGGATCGCGCACTCGCAGCACGACGGTCGATCGTGGGGACATCCGCGGATGATCACCGACCGGCGGCTGCATGAGCCATCGTTCGTCTGCGTGGGTGACCGGCTGATCGGGCTGGTGCGCGAGAATGCGGCGCACGCGTACTGGCAATTTGTCAGTGATGACGCAGGAGCCACGTGGCGAGAGCCGAAGCTTGTGATGGAGGGGCCCGCGGCCACCCATCCGAGTCCCTTCCTCATCGTCGATCCGGTGCGGCCTTCGACGCTGTGGGCGCTGCAGTCGCAACGCACCGATCGTGGCGAGGTCTATCTGTGGCGCGCGGACACGGAGACGCTCGACTGGCGAAGGCAGGGGCTGGTGGCGACCTTCGAGGGCTTTGAGGATTACTCCTATCCGTGGATGACGCATCTTCGTGGAGATGAGTGGTTCGTGGTGTTCTACGCGGGACAGACGCGTGGGCCGAACTCGATCTTCGGCATGAGGCTGGCGGTGGTCTGAAGTGCTCGCCCGAACTGCAATTTGCCCGCCTTTTGCGGGCTGAGGATGTCTGAGAGGTGCTGAGGGATGCTGCGCTTTCATGCTGAGGACTTCACCGCGAAGCTTCCGTGGTTCTACCACGGGGTGGAGTTCGGCGCGCCGCAGGAGTCAGACGTATTCAACTTCGAAGTCAACGGCCTCGACCTGCCGGAGCGCAGGTATGCGGTGACGCTGGTGCTGTCGGAGCCCCGTGAATGTCTCGCGCTGAGCCACGACGGGATACATTTTATTGACACCCCCGCCCGTGACCGCACGATCCCCCTGGCCCCGATGGACGTGAGCGCGAGGCGTCTGAGTCTCTTCTTCCGTGGCGACACTCCCGAGGCTCCCACGCCGGTCTCCGAGGTCCATCTCCACCCGCTGCAGACGAGTCTTTCGGACGCCGCGAGCGGGCCGCTTTTCACCGACTACGTGCGCGACATCGGTGCCGATGAGAGCGAGGCGTTGCGCCGGTGGGACGAACTATGGCCGATGCTGGCGGAGTGTGACCTCGACACCCGGCATCTCTTCGAGATGCGGCGGGCGCTGACAGGCTGGGCCGAGCGCCGGCAGGTTCGCGACGAGAGCGACCCGCACTTCGGCGCGGTGTACTCGGAGGAGGACAAGTACGACTTCCGCGACGCCGCCGCCGCGGCGGTGGCCTTCGCGCGGATCTGGCAGGGCACCGGCGACCCGGACTGGCACGATCGGGCGGTCGATGCGCGCCGCTACGTCTACGCCGGCCAGCACACCGATGGTGAGCGGCGAGGTGGCTGGGCGCACATGGTCTCCGGCGAGTGGGGCGGGGACCACCAGGTGGACTTCCGCCGGATCACCGACCCGCTGCCGCCCGTGGACGGGGTGGACACGGCGATCATCATCAACCTGCTGTGCACCGCCATCGAGGCGGGGCTGGAGCCCGATGGGGAGGACATCCGGCGGCTTCGGATGGGCGCGGAGTGGATCGAGCGGAGCGAGCTTCGCCCCGGCGTCTTCGCCCACCACGAGGGCGCGACGCACGACTGTCAGAACTCGAACGCGCTTGCGGCGATGGCGCTTAGTCGCGCATACAACACGCTCGCGGCTGAGGGAGCCGATCCGCCCGGCGCATGGCTTGAGGCAGCGCATCGGGGGTTCGAGCACTACCTCGAGGGGCAGGAGGCGATCGGCGTCTGGCCTTACACGTTCGCCGAGATCGGTCGCGGCCAGCGCTTCGGGGAGCAGAACGTGCCCGACCAGGGGATGGGACTCTACCACTTTCTCGTCGCGGCCGAGGCCCTCGGCCTGGCGCATCGGAGCGATGTGCGCGCGGCTCTGAAGCGCGCGGCACGATGGTATCTGTGCACCTCGCGGATCGATGGTGGCGGGCCGGCGCCGACGATCGACCTGCAGTACCAGCAGGAGGGTGGTGGCCTGCTCTTCTCAAGCTTCACGTGGTGCCGCTTCATGGCCGCGGCGGCTCTGCTTAGGATTTCGCGGATCACCGACGAGAAGGAGCCGTGGCGGGCGCTGGCATTGCGGCTGATGGAGCATGTGCGGGCGAAGCTGTGGAACGCGGATGATCGTGAGGGTGCGCCGGTGGTCGCATCCTGCCGGCCGGACATCAAGCTGCACTCGTGGATTGCCGCGGCGGAGTGGGAGGCCGTCCTGCTCCACGAGATGATCGAGGGGCTCAGGCAGTTGTGAGGGGATGGCATTGAGCACGGCTCAGTCAAAGAGCGCGCTGATCATCACGAACCCGCAGTCGGGCAATGGGCGCGGCCCCGACCTTGCCTCTGACGCAGTTGACCACCTGCGCGCTGAAGGATGGGAGGCGGAGGGCGTCGTAACCACCTGCCGTGGCGATGCCACGGAGATCGCCCGCGAGCGCGCGGAGCATTTCGAGATCGTCTTCGCCTGCGGTGGCGATGGGACCCTCAATGAGGTCGTCTCCGGCATCGTCGATCGTGACGCGATTGTCGGCGTGATACCCGCCGGCACCGCCAACGATCTCGCGCGGGCAGCCGGTGTCAGCCTCAATCCGGCGGAGGCGATCGCCACCCTCGACCGCGGCCATCCCCGGGAGATCGACCTGCTGGAGATCGACGGGGGGGAGGCGTGGAGCGCGGTTGCGGTCGGCGCTGGCATAGACGCCCGCACAGTCCAGCGTGCGGAGGGTCTCGGCCGACCGCTGATCGGGCGCGCAAGTTACCTCGCCGCCGTGACCGCGGAACTTGGTGAGCAGATTGACACGCAGTTGAGCATTGAGATCGATGGTGAGACGTGGGAGGGGGGTGCGCTGCTGGTGCAGGTGGCGAACTGCCCGAACCACGGCGGGAGGTTCGAGATTGCGCCGGGAGCACGCATCGACGACGGCCGTCTCGACGTGGTTCTCATCAAGCAGACGACTCGCGCTCGGGCGCTTGAGATGATCCCGCTGGCCATGGCCGGCAAGCACGTGGATCAGCCGGAGGTTGAGCGCTGGAGCGCGCGTGAGGTGACGATCGAGCAGCCCGAGGCCGGCCCGATGCTCATAGACGGCGAGGTCATCGAGCAGAGAGCACTTCACATCAGGATCGCGCCCGGTCGGCTGCGCATGTGGCTGCCGGATGAAGGCGAGGCGACCGGCAGCCTCTTGCCGCGCAGCCGGCCGTCATGAACGCGCCGGCGCCGGTGGGAGGACGCAACTGCTTCGCGCATTTCAACGCCGCCGCGCGGGAGCATGATCCTCTCAACGCCTATCTGCTGGCGCTGGCGAGCGCGTGGATCTACCCCTTCATCGTCGCGGACTGCACCGGCTGCGAGGAAGCGGACATCCCGGCGCTTGCAAGGGCCAGGATGACGCACTGGGGGTTCGGCGCCGCCACCCGGCTTATTTCCCGCTCAGCCTTCGGGCGCTTCGACACCCAGGTGCTGGTCGCCGTGAGCGATGAGATCGCGCTGGTGGTGTTTCGAGGCAGCGAGCACCCGGTGAAGGTAACCAGTCGCTTCGTCAACGCGCTGCGGGACTGGGTGGCGACCGACGCCGACATCGCGATGGACACAGTCTCTGACCTCGGCCCCGAAGTGGACGTGCATCGCGGATTCTGGCGCGGATTCATGGCGGTGGCCGAGGAGATCGAGGCGGCGGTGCGAGCGCCGGTCGCGGACGGACGCCGGCTGTGGATCACCGGGCACTCGATGGGAGGCGCGCTCGCGACCCTCGCTGCACCGTGGCTGCGTCGGCGTGGGCTGTCGGTCAGTGGCGCGTACACATTCGGAGCGCCGATGGCCGGCGGCGTTCGCCTCGTGAACCTCTTCAAGCGCCATCCGATCGATGGCTTCCACCGCTACGTGCTCGAGGACGATGCGGTGCCGAGACTTCCTCCGGAGCCGCTGAGGTACCAGCACGTGGTCCCGGCGGAGGTGGTCCGCGAAGACGGATCCTTTGTGCGTCGCGAACATGACCCGCGCGGCCTTCCCGCCATGCATAAGCACCCGCCGCAGGTCTACTGCGAGGCGCTTCATCGCGGCCTCACCGACGAGCAGCGGCGACTCGTGCCGCTCCCGCCCACCGGATGATTGAGGCGCGTCAGCCGGAAATCCCGATCACGCGGACGATCTCCGCCTCCGGCGCGACGAAGACGTCGCCATCCGACGTCTCCAGCATTCTGCCTCCCTGGATGTCCGCGCGCCGCAGCTTCTCGCCCGGACGCATCGGAAGGCGCACGCCGACTTCCGGCACGCCCTCCGGCAGCCGCAACTCGACCTCGACGCCGTCATCAGTTAACTGCATCGACAGGTCCATGCGCCCCCAGCGCGTCGGGAGGCCCTCCGCTCGCAGTTCCTCGGAGAGCCAGCTTCGCTGCAACGCCTGCGTGACAAGCAGCGTCTGTGCGTCGCGCGGTTCGTACGCGAGAGCCCAGCGCAGCATCTGCGGCACGACCACCTGGCTCGGCACCACCTGCCCGGCGTGGAAGCGGCGGGCGCCGGATTCGTCGGGGACGATCTTCACCTGCTCGGGCGCGGCGAGCCATCCGGCCGCCTGGTGGTGCGCCAGATGCGCGTGCAGCAGGAGTTGATAGCGCGCGATCTCGCCGGTCTCGAGCAGCGCGCGCGCCCAGTTGAGCACCGGCCAGTCGTCGATGTGATCGATGAAGCGCGTCATCCCCAGCAGTTCGCCTCCGTGCGCCCTGCGCCACTCGAGCACGCGTCGGACCACGCGCTGCGGCAGCACCCCGGCGGAGACCATCTCCGCGAAGTAGCGGTAGTTGCAGTACGACGAGTGTCGGTCCTGCGTCATCCGCGTGATCGGCTCGGTCTGCGTGGGACCTGGCGGGACGTAGACCCCGTCGCTGGTCTCCACGCTCGTCGCCTCGACGGAGGCCAGCAGGTCGCGCTCGTACTCGGCGACCTCCGCCTCAATCTGATCCGCCTCGTCCCCGGCGCCGATGCGCCGCAGGGTCCGCGCGACGTCGCTGAGGCCGCGGATCGTCCAGACGTCGGCGGAGTAGTAGTACTCCCGCCACTGCTCGGCGCTGCCCTGGTAGTCGGCCTCCGGGAGACCCGGGATCAGCCCGCGGGCATTCGGCGGGGCCATCGTGTCCGCTGCCGACTCCCGGCGGAGGCGCAGCAGTCTCCCCCAGATCCGGCGCAATGCGCTCTCTCGCCGCAGCCACCAGCGCTCGTCGCCGCTTAGTTGAACGTAGCGCGCGCAGACTGAGAGAAGCTGGCCGTATTCCGCGACCGCAGGGCCGTAGTACACAAAGGTGCCCTCGTCACTGACGTATGCGTCAAGGTAGCAGCCGAGCACCTCCGCGGCGCGTTCGAAATGTCCCCACTCCGCGAGGCAGCGCGCGTGGTAGATGACCGTCGGGGGGAAGCCGTGGTCCTTGAAGCGATCGTAGGTGCCGATCCCGTAGCGCGGATGGCAGCCCCGCAGGGTCAGGTTGGCCATCCAGAGGTTGCTGGCCGCGCGATCGTTCAGGAGTTCATCGCCTCCATCGAGTTTCATCCCTCGCGCGCGGAAGTCGCGCGCCATCCGCCACTGCCTCAGCAGCGCCTCTGCGAACGCGTCTTGCGCCGAGTGGACCTCACCGGTGGGCGCGAGGTACTTGACGTCTTCGCCGATCCGCCTGCGTGCGAGCAGTCGCGGGTTCCCATAGGCGTCGATGTCCGCGACGGTGATCTGCTCGCGGAGGGGCCGGCCGGCCTCCTCGATGCGCAGGATCGGCAGCGGCAGCCGCGCGTCGATCACGCCCCAGCGCCCGTGGCGCATCAGCGCGTCCGGTGGCATCTCCGCCAGCGGCTCCAGCAGGCCCTCGACGCTGCCGTCGGGCTGCACGATGAAGCGCTCGTCGCGCCCCGGATCGCCCACGAAGGTCTCATCGACCACGCGAGGCATCATCGCCGCCACCTGCTCGTATGACGGCTCGTGAGCCTGCAGCGCGCGCTCGCCGAGCACGTCCTCGTCGCTCGCCATCAGCATCTCGAAGAAGTCATCGTCGAACCCCTCCGCATTCGCGCCCTCAAGGTGCGGGCGGAACTCCAGCGCGTCCCCACTGCGGTCGTGAACGACAAGCCCGCCATCTGCGGCATCTTCGACCCGCGCTTCCGGCATCGACAGTCACCTCGTTGCTTTCAGTCAGAGTTCAGCGTAGAAATCCTCGACCGCCGTCATCACGTCCTCGAGGTAGCGCACGCGGCGCTCCACGAGGCTCTCGATGAACCGCGTTGCGCGGTCAGCGTCCGGGATCGGCCTGCGGGCGCTCTCCCGCAGCCGCGCGAGATGTTCCGAGTTCGCGATCTCGAAGGCGTCCGCGCCCCGGTCCCACTCGACGATCGGCCGGAACTGCGCCTCGTGCTCGCTCGCGGACTCGTAGATGACCGAGGTCCGCCGCAATCCGCCCACGCGGACCATCGTCAGCAGCAGGTCCACCGCCGCGAGGTCCTCCTCCGCGGCGCCGACCCTCGGCCCGAGCAGTTGTGCCGCGATCTCCTCGTCGGTGTCCGCGTGCAGCGACCCGGCGATCCGCCCGGTGGTATTCAGCGCGAGGAACTGCGCGGCCTCCTCGCCCCAGAGATAGCCGAACCAGTGGCCTGAGCCGATCTCGTGGCAGAGCCAGCAGGTCGGCCCCTCGGGGTCACCCACCGCCTCCGGATCAGTGACGGTGCGTATGCGCTCGTCGGGCGGCAGAAAGCTCAGCAGCACCGCCATCAGCGTGGTCTTACCCACGCCCCCGGGCCCGGCGGCCGTCAGAAACGATGCGCCCGCGGCCATGAAGCTGAGCATCAGGCCCGAGGTCGGCGCATCGAGTGTTCCGTCCTCGATGAGATCGACCACGCTGAGCATTCGCCCGCCGCGCTGGTTGAGTGAGTTGATCTCACGCAGGTTGTTCTGCATTACGTCCATCGTTGCACCTCCGGGCGGTGATTTACCGTCGAGACCGCCGGGTCCTCCCTGCGCGTTGACTGGACTGCGCCGCTGTCAACGCCGTTCTCCCCCTCTCCCGCTTGCTTCATGCCGTCTATGAAGCCAGGGAGAGGGGGCTGGGGGGAGAGGCTGTCGTACGCCGTACACACACGAGGCGGCCGACTCTCGCCGGCCGCCTCGCAGTCAACGCGCTACTGCACACCGCTTACTCCCCAGGTTCGCCGCCCTCCACGTCGTCCCAGGTCACAAGCTGGTCCTCCTCGATCGTCCGCAGCGTGTTTCTCCCGAGCATTCGCTCAAGCTCGGTCGGGGGGACGCCGGTCCCGGGGCGCTTCATGATCAGGTGGTCGCGCTCAAGGACCGTTCCCGCGGGGATGTCAACTGCCGCCACGATACTGCGCCGCGCGTACTTGCGGGCCGGCTGCTCGCAGGGCAGGATGGTGATCTCCTCGCTGCCCAGCGCCGCTTCGACCACGCGAATGTTGTCCACGAGCGTCTTCAGCATCGTGGGATCGACCGACAGGTAGTGGTCCTCTCCGGGCCGGGATGTGTCGAGGGTGAAGTGATTCTCCACCACCTTCGCGCCCAGCGCAACGGCGGCCGTGGGCACTGTCACACACTCGTCGGGGACGCTGTGAGAGGAAAGCCCGATGACGACGTCGGGGAACTCGCGCTGCAGCCGCGGGATACGCAGCAGGTTCATGTCCTCGTCGCGGGTGGGGTAGGCCAGGACGCAGTGAAGCAGGACGATCTGATCGTTGCCTGTCTCACGCACGACGTCCACGGCCCCGCGGACCTCGTCGAGCGTCGCGCCTCCGGTGGAGAGGATCATCGGGTTGCCGTGCCGGGCGGCCGCGCGGATCAGCGGCCAGTTTGTGAGATCGGCCGAGGCGATCTTCCACGCGGCCATGCCCATCTCCGCGAGCCACTGCACGGCGTCAAGGTCGAAGGGTGTCGTCAGCCACTCGATCCCGACTTCGTCGGCTCGCGCGAAGAGCTTTTCGTAGTCATCGCGCCAGAAGTCATCGGCATTTTGATAGATTGCGTATTGAGTCCCTGACTCTTCGGGGTGCTCCCAGTAGCGGGGCGCCCATCGGGTGGTGAGCGTGTCGGCCCGGTAGGTCTGAAATTTGATCGCATCCGCGCCGGCGGCGGCGGCCTCGTCGATCATCCGCAACGCGACATCCATGTCACACTCGTGGTTGACGCCCGCCTCCGCGATGACATAGGCCGGCGCGCCGTCGCCGATCGCGCGTCCGCCGATCTTGAGCGTTCTCAAAGCCGACCCTCCCGGCGTGCCTTCTCGATAACCAGTTCCGCGAGCTTGAGATCGATGTCCGTGTCGATGTCGATCGCCTCTTCGTCAGAGCCGATGACGTGGCCGATGTTCTCTCCGAGCCGATCGTCCGGGGTGATGATCGAGCGGCGACTGGCGAAGACCGCGCCGGTCTCGGGGTAAAGCGGCTCCAACTCCTGGCGGTTCACGCGCTTTTCGTACATCGGCTCGAATCTGCCGTTGACGCGCCGCCAGTACATGTGCCGGATCTCCTGGAGCATGATGACCGAGTCGAAGTCGCCCTCCATGAGCGTCTCCACCGAGCGATCGATCGTCTCCGGTCGCAGCAGCGGGCAGGTGGGCTGCACGGTGAGCACCACGTCCACCTGCCGGTCCTCATCTTCCTCGATCGTCGTCACCGCGTGGTAGATGACCGGATCGAGGGTAATCCTGTCGCCCGCAAGCTCATCCGGGCGCATGAAGGGCACGTCCGCGCCCCACTCACGCGCCACGTCGGCGATGCCCTCATGGTCCGTGGAGACGATCGTGCGGTCCACGCTCTCGGCGTTCAGGCACGCCTCAATCACCCACGCCACCAGCGGCTTGCCCGCGACTTCGCGGATGTTCTTGAGCGGAACCCCCTTGCTGCCTCCCCGCGCGGGGATCACTGCGATTGTGTACATGCAAACTCTCCGGATGTACTGCTTGTTGTCGGGTGTCGGTCGGCACGACCCTAAGGCGCTTCGTGCGCAGTATACTCTCGGCCACCACTTCGGTCAAAGCGCCGCGGAGTGTGGGTGTAAACGCAGACTGTCAGTGGCTGCCTCCGCGTTATCTCTTTCCGGGGAAATCTCGCCCCGAGTCTGGAGTCCAGGCGCCTCGCCTGGACGCCGTTTCCGCTTCAGACGTCGGCCTGAGACGACTCTCCG
>JBNJEK010000064.1:0-17716 GCA_051745855.1 Armatimonadota bacterium | reverse complement strand
GACGTGGTCACCGGCGAGACAGTTGGCACCGCCGCCGACCTCGCTGAGGGCGTCACACTGACCGCCATCCCGAACTGCGTCCGCCTGCTGCGGGTGGAGCAGTAGCGGGACGGCCCGCCGTCACGTATCAGCCGCTTGAGAGGATGTCGCTCATGTCAGCCCACGAGCCCATCGGCCTGATGGTCGTCGCCCCGTCCACCGTCGGCGTCGGCGAGCAGTTCTCGCTGGGCATCAAGGTTCTCTGCGAGCCGTGGTTCGTCCCTGCGAGGGCGTTCTTCCCGCTGCTGCCGAGACTCGTGTCGCGTTACAACGACTCCCCGCGCGGCATTCGTTACATGGACAACGCCGCCGAGCGCTGGGAGGGCGCGCTGGAGGTCGAGGGGCCGTCCGGACCCTCGCGCATCCCGCTCAGCGATCTGCCTGGCACCTTCGAGGGCGATGAGCGCGCGATCGGCCGCGTGCAGGGCTTCTCCTTCAGCGAACCGGGCGTGTACACTGTGCGGGTGCTCGACGGCCGCCACGAACTGGCGGGTGAGAGCAACCCGGTCGTCGTCAGCGAAGACCCACCCACCGAGCGCCTGTGGTGGGGCGACCTGCACTGTCAGACATTCTTCTCCGACGGTCTGCGCTGCCCCGAGGAGCTCTATCACTTCGCCCGCCACGAGAGCTTCCTCGACATCTTCGCGATGGCCGACCACTCCGAGGCGCTGACCGACCGCCAGTGGGAGTACTTCGTGGCCGTCACGAATGACAGCTACGCCCCCGGCGAGTTCGCCACGCTCGTGGGCTTCGAGTGGACGAACCACTGGCCGGGCCACCGCAACTGCTACTTCCCCGGCGACACCGGGCCGATCGTGCGCCGCGGCGAGCAGAGCGTCGAGGACCTCCAGCGACTCTACGACGTCGCCCGCGAGCATGGCGCGCTGCTGATTCCGCATCACACGTCGAACGTCAGGATGGGCGTTGAGTGGGAGGCCGCGCATGACCCGGTGCACGAGCGTCTCGTGGAGATTCACTCTGTCTGGGGGAATTCAGAGCGCCACGCCGACTCCGGGAATCCCTTCCCCATCCGCACTCTCGAGGGCGAGCAGAAGGGCCGTCATGTCATTGACGCGCTCAACCTCGGCTACCACCTCGGCTTCGTGGGCGGCGGCGACATCCACGACGGCCGGCCCGGCGATGAGCTTGCGGGCCTGCAGGTGACACCCGAGGAGTACCGGCACCTCCGTCGCCAGGGAATCATGGGCGTCTGGGCGCCTGAGCTTACGCGCGAGGCCATCTTCGACGCGCTCTGGAGCCGCCGCTGCTTCGCGACCACGAACGTGCGGATGCCGATCCGCTTCAGCGTCTGTGGCGAGCGCCAGGGTGGCGAAGTCCGCTGTGACGAGGAGCGGCCGGTCAGCCTGTGGGCGGCCAGCGAGGTCCCGATCGCCCGCGCCACGATCGTCCGCGGCGGTGAGGACTGGAAGACGCTCGAGCCGCACGAGCGAGTCGTTGACTGGGAGATCGAGGATGCGCCCTCAGGCGCCGCGGAGTACTACTACGCGCGCATCGAGCGCGAGGATGGCTGGATGGGCTGGTCAAGCCCGGTGCGTGTGAATCGGTGAATCATTGCAGGCTGCGCTTGATAGCCTCGCTCTCGCTCCCGTCGGGGAGTACGTAGTCGGGCGACACGTAGCCCTCCTCCTCGAACCTCCGCTTGCGGACGCAGCCCTCGCCGCCTTTCCAGCAATACTCCTCAATCCACTTGCGGTCGATCAGGCCGGCGTCGCAGGCGCGTTTGATTCCGGAGGTCTCGTTGTACCATCGACACACATTCCGGTCATCGGGCATGAGTCGTCGCTCCCGTTGCGCCTCGTCTGGTGCACGAGAAAAGCCTTCGCGATCAATCACCGATCTCCTGCCGGCCTCCGGATGACCGCACCACGCGCCGACGATGGCACGAAGGTTGCGGGCGGTCTCACGTGGAAGATTGATCCACGCAAACCATCGACATGCACCCATCGGATGTGAGCGACGTTGCGAGCGACCACCCGGAACGAAAGCCACGACTTCGACGTGCTCGTCGTTGGCGACCTGAACATCGACCTGATCCTCTCCGGCCTGCCGAAGCTGCCGGACTTCGGTGAGGAGGTGCTGGCATCAGGGCTCGCCCGACGCCTTGGCGGCTCGGCGGCGAATTTTGCCGTCTGCTGCGCTCGCCTCGGTCTCAACGTCGCCCTGGTGGCGAATGTCGGCCGCGACGAGTTCGGCGACTTTTTGCGCGGGAAACTGCAGGAGTGGGGCGTCACCACCGACTACGTCCGCCGCGATCCCGACCTCGCCACCGGCATCACCGTCTCACTCTCCGGCGCCGCCGATCGCGCATTCGTCACCTACGTCGGCACCATCGACTCGCTGCAGGCCGCCGACGTCCCCCGCGATCTGCTCGCCCGCTCCCGGCATCTGCACATCGCAAGTTACTTCCTGCAGACGAAGCTGCAGTCGGGTCTGCCGTCGCTGGCCGCAGACGCTCGTGACGCAGGCGCCAGCGTCTCCCTTGACACCGGCTTCGACCCTGATGAGAACTGGGACACCGGCCTGCTCGATCTGCTCCCGCAGGTGGACATCTTCCTGCCCAACGAGACGGAGGCCCGCGCCATCACCGGCACGCCCACGATCGACGCCGCCCTCGCGACCCTTGCCGCGATGACCGACGTTGTCGCCCTCAAGACCGGTGCTCAGGGCGCACTGGCCTGCGCCGACGGCGAGACCGTGCACGTCCCGGCCTTCGCCATCGAGATCGCGGACACCACCTGTTGCGGCGATGCATTCAACGCCGGCTTCATCGAGGGGATCCTCGCCGGACTGCCGCTCACCGAGGCCGTCGCCCGTGGAAACGCCTGCGGTGCAATCATGGCGTCGGTGGTCGGGAATGAGGGCGAGATGCTCACGCCGAGCGCGGTGTCAGAGCTTATCGCCGCGGGAAAGACCTCACCTCAGGGGGAGAGCGCACCTTGATCACCCGCCGAGGGCGACCGTCGAGCGGGCGTCGGGGGACTGTCATCCCGACGGCGCTCTCCTTCGCGGGCGCCGCGATCCTGCTTGTCTGGCTGGCCGTCAACTCACTGGCCGGACCCTACGCCGGCACACCGCGGCGGCAGTTGCTCGCTGTCGGCTCGATCATCCTCGCCACCGCGGGCTTTGCCGTCGCGATGGCCGTCGTTGTAAGTGCCGTGAGGCGGCGCCGCAGGCTCAACGAACACACCCGTCCCGGCGAGGTGATCATCAGGACCTTCGCGGCTGAGCTTCTCGACCCCGGTCGTGGTGCGACCGCCTCCCGCGCCCACCCCATCGGCCTGACTTTCACAAACCAGCGGCTCCTCATCCACGACCCCCCGGACAACGCCGACCCCGACGTGAGCCTCGAGCATAATGAGATAGCAAGGGCCATCGACCACGGTCCCACCCCGGGCGGCATCCTTCGCCGCTTCGTGGCTCATGAATTGCTGCTCAAAGACGGCACATCTCTCATGCTTCGGGTAGACGCCGATGCCGGTCTCGACTTCATCGACCTCCGTGGACGCTACCTTGACCGGCGAAAGCGCGAACTGCGGGCGCTTGTGATCGAGGCCCGAGGGCCGACTCCGTCACGCGTGGCGCAACCACTCGACCGCATCCTCGTGGACGGCCGGCCCAGCGTCTGCCTGCTCGAACTCGATGAGCACTACCTCAGACTCACCGGTGAGCATTCGCCGCCCCTCGCCGACCTTTACTACTACTTTCACTGGGATCACATGGACGTGGGATCGATCGAACCGGCGGAGATCGAGGGACTGCCGAAGCGATGGCGCCGGCTGCGGCTTCGCTTCCACGGCACCAGCTCCCTCGTCATCTGCGGCAGTGAAGACGCAATCCGACGCGTGCGGCAGAAAGCCATCGCGGGCGGCGCCGCAACGACACGGCAGGGCCCTTCACCCATCGGCGCGTGATTGAGCCGATCGCCGCCGCATCACCGCGGTCGTCTCCTTCGCATTGTGAGGCATCCTCGCGATGCGCACGTCCTCGTAGCACCGCGACAGAATGTTCGTCGCCTCACCCACGTGCCGCGCCCGCCGCCGGGTCGTGAACTTGATCGTCATCACCGCCAGGCCACCGGGCTTGAGCAGGCGCGACATCTCGCACATCAACTCCGCCGAACGAGCAGGCGACAGATTCATGTCGTTGGTCAGCACGTCGAAGCGGCCGATCTCATCCGGATCAAGCTCCTCCGCGCGACCGCGCAGATGCGTCACATTCGCAAGCCCGCTCGCGCGCTCATCGAGATCCGCCGGATCCACCGCCAGCACCTCCCCCATCCGGCCCGCCAGCACGCGCGTCCACCCGCCCGGCGCAGCGCCGAGGTCCAGCGCGCGCCCCGCCTCGGGAAGCTCCAGGTCAAACTCCTCGATCGCCTCCACCAGCTTCAACTCCGCGCGGTTGATCGGCCGCTCCCCCGGCGCCCACCTGCGCATCCGCTTGAGTTCCTTGCTCAGCAGATCCCGCGCCTCGTTCATCCCCATGAAGCACAGATCCTGAAAGATCTCCACCGACAGCACCTGCTCGGGCTCCTCAAGGTCCACCGGCGGCTTCCCCCCGTGTATGAACGCATCGGCGACCGCCATCGTGACGTCCGTGGAGTTGAACTGATGCTGACCGCGGCGCCTCACATCCACCGCGAAACTGCGCTCAGGGTCGGGAGCCTCAAGCCGCGACGCGGCCTCCTGCATCGCCTGCACCCACGCCTCCCCCGCGCCGATCTGCATCCGCACTGTCACCGGCGTCACGTGCGCGATGACATACGTCTCCGCCTCGCGGATCGCATCAAGCGCCTCCTGCAGACCTGTCTCCGGACGGGCCACGATGTTTCCGCCGATGTAAAGCGAGTCCACCCTCGCGCCGGGGAGCAGCCGGCGCAGCTCCTGCCGCGCCTCCGCCTCCCAGCCGCGGGGGCAGGTCACCAGCAGGATCGGTTGATCGAAGATCGTCGGTTGTGCTTCGAACGCGCCCATGTGTTGCACCTTCACAGCGAGGCTCTTATGTGCATGTTGAAAGAGGAAGGTACATCTGCTCCGCGAATACTGCAAGCGACGGCGAGGCCAACCGGAAAGGCAGATGGGCAAAACCCGTGCCCAGGCGAGAATTCAACGCGGACGAGTGGTTTGGAGGCTGCGCGCTTGCCACGCTCATCGCCAGCGTGGTGAGCCTGCCGGCGCTGACCGTCATCATCGTGGTCCTGTGGGCATGGGAGCACATCGTGCGCGGCGCCTCCTCCGCCCGGGATAAGGACGCCTGACGCAGATCGGAAGTGGTGTGAGCGATGGAGCAGAAAGTCCCGCCGACAGTCACCTGGAACGAAGAGCGCGGCACCGTCCGCATGATCGATCAGACGAAGCTCCCGGGCGAACTTGTCATGCTCGACTGCGATGACGTCGAGTGTGTAGCGCATGCCATCGAGCGCCTCAGTGTCCGAGGCGCGCCCGCCATCGGCTGCACCGCGGCACTTGGGATGGCCCTCGCGGCGCATATCTCCGACGCCGACGACGTGGAGGCGCTCATATCCGACCTTCGCGACGCCCGCGAGCGCCTCGCCGCCACGCGGCCAACGGCCGTGAATCTCTTCTGGGCGCTCAATCAGATGGATCGCGTCATCGAAGAGCGCGCCGCGGAAAGCCCCGACGCCCTCCGCGAGGCCCTGCTCGCACGCGCCGAGGAGATCGTGGAAGACGACCTCCGGCGCTGCCGCGACATCGGCCGCAACGCGCTGGAGCTTATCCCCGACGGCGCAAACATACTCACGCACTGCAACGCCGGTGCGCTCGCCACCGCGGGCTACGGGACCGCCCTCGGCGTGATCCGAGCCGCCCACGAGGCCGGCCGGAACGTGCATGTGTGGGTCGATGAGACGCGCCCGCTGCTGCAGGGAGCGCGTCTGACCGCCTGGGAGCTTTGTGCAGAGGGCATCGATGCCACGCTCATCACCGACAACATGGCCGGCTACGTGATCGGCCAGGGGAAGGTGGACTGCGTGGTCGTCGGCTCCGACCGCATCGCCGCAAACGGCGATGTCGCCAACAAGATCGGCACGTACACGGTGGCCGTGCTGGCCGACCGGCACAACGTCCCTTTCTACGTCGCCGCTCCGGTCTCGACAATCGACTACGACCTCGCCTCCGGCGACCTCATCCCCATCGAGGAACGCAGCCACGAGGAAGTCTCGATGCTCGCCCACCGGGTCGAGGAGCCGATCTGCCCTGACATAGCGATCTACGCGCCGGCCTTCGACGTGACTCCGCACGATCTTGTGAGCGCGATCGTCACCGAAAAGGGCGTCGCGCGGGCCCCTTACGTCGACTCATTGCGCGCGATGGCGGATTGAGCGCGGATTTTTAATGTTCGCAAGAAGGAGTCAGCAGGCAACAAGGATAAACTGGCAGTTACACTCATTCACCGCCCTGATGCGACGAGCGTGTATTTGAACACAGATCAAGCACATTGACAGCGCACAGATCCCCCAACCAACACCCCACGTGATCCTGCGTTCTTTATTGTCGGATGACACAGGAGGGGTAGCGATGACTCGACAGGAGTCCCCGGAGAGGGAGTCGGCGCAACGCAAGAGCGCGCGCATCAAAATGAAGGATGCGCAGCGCCTCTTCCAGGGAAGGCATCCCGAGCAGGGCGTCGAGATGATGAAGGAGGTGTTGGAACTCGACCCGGAGTTCGTCGAGCCGCGCAAGTGGCTGGCCGACTACTACGCGAAAACCGATCAGAAACGCCTTGCGGTTTCGCAGTACGAGGAGATGCTCCGGATCGAGCCGGACAACCAGGAGCTGTGGGAAGGGCTGCGGAGGATCGATCCGGTCACCGCGGACAAGCTTCAGCGTCTACGCAACGCCGCACCAGATCCTTTTGTCGCGGAGGGAAAGGGCGTTGACATGTCTGATCTCGATGACTTCGATGACGAGCCTGAAGCTGACGAGCCGGAGCAGGAGGAGGACGTCGCCGGCGCGCCGTTCATGGGCGGGCCCGCCAGCGACGACGATCTCTTCATCGGCGAGGGCGACGCCGACGAATACGAGCCGCTCGCATGGGAGCATGAGCAGGATGCCCAATTCCGTGAGCAGGTCGAGCAGAACCCCGGCTTCCAGGACGTGATGGACGGCTGCTCGCTCTTCTGGGAGGACCCGCAGGGCTGGTCGCATCTGCTCGGTGAGGCGCGAGCCCCCCAGGACTGCGGCTGGGACATGCTTGATGAACTCGGCCCGGCCGCCGCAGCGGACCTGCACGCGCAAATCCCCACCATCCTCGTCACCTCCGGACACGCGAAATGCCCGATCCCCATGCCGCTCAAGAACCCCACCCTGGTGCTCAGTGAAACTCAGCAATTCGCCCTGGGCAATCAGGAGGTGCTCTTCGCGCTCGGCATGGGCACCCACAGCCTGCTCAACGGCAATGCCGAGGTGTGCTGGGGCTGCCAGGTGATCGCCGAGCGGGAACTCGACTGCGAGTTGCGAGAGCGGGTCCTCCACAACGCCAGCGAGTTCACCGTCGGCTGGGATGAGTCGATGCCTCGCGAGGAGGTAAAGCGCATCCGCCGGCTCTGCCACGCGTACGAGTTGCGAGCGGTGCTCTCAGCCGATCGCGCGGGGTTGATCGCTGCCGGCAACATCGGCTCGTCGCTCCGCGCCATCGCCGCACTGGTGGCCGATGAAGGTGACGGGATGACCGCGACGCCGGAGGGGCTGCTCGAGGAGTTCTCGGATGTGCCACCGGGCGAGCTTGCCGCCATCCCCCTCGCCCGGGACCCGTGGACCGACAGACAGTACGCCGCCTACCGCATTCAGATGCTCCGCTGGTGGGCCACGACCGATGCTTTCAAGAAAATCAAGGGCCACTGAACGATCGGCTCTCTTCACAGGACGGAGGATGACCATGTCAGACACAACTTTGACCATCAGTGAGGAACTGATGGCGAAGCTGGAGCAGTACGCGCCCGCGGCCGGTCAGGAGGACGGCGAGGCCTTCGCAAGGATGATCCTGCAGCGCGAGATCGACAAACTCGAGGACGCCGGCGCGAATGAGAAGATCGAGGACCGCCTCCGCGGCCTCGGGTACATCGGCTGACAATCACCGCACGCCGCGACTATCAGGGCCGCTCCCGATCTCGGGAGCGGCCCTCGTCGTTACGTGGCACGTGCGGTCGGCCGGATGGACGTCAGATGCGTCGGGCGTGGGCACGCCCGACCTCCGGACGGCAAAGGCAACTGCACTGCGCTCTGAAGCCGTTGTCGTTGTGGAAGGGCCGGAGAGGATAAGGTGCCGTTTACCTCGTCCGAAGCCGGCCCGGCCGTTCGCCTTTGTCGTTGTCGTGTGACCCGACGATGGACGTCGAAGGCCACGGGGGAATCACACCACCTCGCTCTGCTGCTGGACCTCCCGCAGCGCCCGCCGGGCGGCCTCAAGCTCCGTCTCGACCTCCTGCATCAGTTCCTCACGCCCGTGGTCGACCGGGAGCGACTCGTCCGGGCACGCGATCTCCAGCCTCGCCACGTCCAGCAGGTCCTCGATACGCTCGATCTGTGTCAGACACTGGCGTTGCGCCGCACGATTGCGATTGAGCAGGTCGTCGAGGCGACTGTGCGGCTCCGCGGGACCCCGGGCGGCATCGATCTTCCGACGTACATCGCGCGCCACCCGGCGCAACTCGAAGAGCCGGTCGGCCAGCTCCTGCGCCTCCTCCGCCAGCCGGTCCGCCTGCGTGTCCAGGCCGTTGAACACGCCGCCGGCCTCCGTGGCCTCGCGCGAGAGGTCCCGCGACTTGCGGCGTATGCGGCCGATCTGTCGCTTGATCTCGCGCGCCGGCGGTTTCTCCTCATCGGGCGGGTTGATGACCCAGCGCTTGAGGGCCGCAAAGACGCCGATTCCCGCCACCGCCCCGGTCAGTGGTGGGAGAATCGTGTTCGCGAGGGGCGGCAGGTTCAGTCCGCTCAGTCCCACATTCGCGCCAAGCGCCAGCACGAAGCCGCTGACCACCGCAAGCACTCCAGCCCCCACGCTACTCTGCTGCTTCCGCGGGCGAGGCTGGGCGGTCCCGGAGCACTGCTGCATCTGCGCAAGTCGGCGCTGATACTCGCGCTCCCGCTGAGCATCATCCGCGACCGCGCGGCTGTCAGTGTACGCGCGCTGCTTCGGGGACTGCCGCGATCGGATGGCGTGGTAGATGAGGAATGCGGCGACGATCCAGCCGTAGGTCAGCAGCCAGCCCACGCCCGCCGTGGCGAACCCGATGACCGTGAGCACCAGCGTCACCAGCATCACCACCCCGAGTGCAAGCACGCCGCCAACGACCACTCCCGCGAGAGCGGCGATCGCCTTCAGCGGCGCCCACCGGCCCACGCGCGGCCAGTTGGGCACCTGCATTCGTCTACGTTTTCCACGTCCACCTCTGTGCCCGCGTCGCATCTTAACCGCCCGCCGCCGACCGCGCGAATGGTCGTCAGAGCAGGCTCCTGCCCTCCATATGATCGGGAATCGGCTCGCCGAGGATATCCAGCACCGTCGGCGCCACGTCCATGACGTGCGTCGGGCCGTCGAGCGTGATCTGCCGCTCGCCGGGCAGCCGCGCCGCGATCATGCCGTGGAAATCATGCACCGAATCATCCGGCCCGATCTCCGTGTCGAATGCGTAGTGTGTGTCATTGCCGACGTCCTGCCCGAGGCGCCAGTTCAACTCGTCGAGGTAGATCAGCAGATCGGGCGCCTCATCCACGTGCGGGCCCGAGTATATCTCCTGCGGGCGCAGCACCTCGTTCGCCATCGGCCGGCCCTCGTGATCGACGATCGCCTCGATCCGCGCGATCAGGTCGTCGCGGACGGTCTCGTACTCTGATTTCGGCACGATCCCCTCCGGCTCGCGGTCCTTCACGTTGATGAACAGCCGCCCGTAGTACCCGCCCCACGACCACGCCGTCGTGTTCGCCCAGTCCACCATCTCCTCGGTGAATCGCGTGATCCCCTCCACCGGCTCCTTAAGCGTCAGCAGTCCCTCGTCGATCAGCCAGTCGTTGATGCAAAACGATCCCTTCATCGCCTTGCCCCCGTGGTCGCTGACCACGAAGACCGCCGCATCATCGCCCGCGAGCGCGACAAGCTCGCCGAGTTGCTCGTCGAGATGCACGTAGTAGTCGAAGAGCGCCGTCTCGAACTCGTTGCCCGGCTCATACTTCGGGTGCTCGGGATCGCAGTACTTCCAGAACCCGTGCTCAATGCGATCCGGGCCCATCTCCACCATCATGAAAAAGTCCCACTCGTCCACCTGCATCAGCGCCTTCGACACCCGGAAGCGCTTGTCGGTCATCCGGTAGATCTCATCGAGCAGCCACTGCTTGTCATCGGTGCGGAAGCCGTCCACGTCGATCATATATCCGTCCGCGATGGCGTCAAGCTGCTTGCCGAGCCCCGCCGGGTGCGTGTACTCGCAGTCGGTGTCGGGAGTCAGGAAGCTCGAGATGAGGATGCCGTTGACGGGCGTGACCGGGTAGGTCTGCGGCACGTTGATCATGCAGGTGCGCTTCCCGGCCTCACCGAGGATATCCCACGCGCGGGGGAACTTCACCGCCGAGTTGTTCGCGATCCACTTCCCGTCGTACTCCCCCACCCGCCGGTTGCGGAAGCCGAAGAAGCCGAGTTGCCCGGGGTTGACGGAGGTCATCATGCATGTCCACGCGGGGACGGTGATCGGCGGATCGGTGGACCGCAGCCGCCCTGCTGCCCCGCCCTCCACGATCTGCTTGAGGTTGGGCATGTCGTCGAGCCACTGGTCGAGGACAAGCTGGGGCGGCGCGCAGTCCCAGCCGATGATCACAACGCGTCCTGCTTCAGCCATCGCCTCGTCGATCCCTTCAGCGCAACATCGCGAGAGTGCTATCAGAGTGTCATCATTATACTCCGGACGGCGAAGGGAGGCAATGTTTCGGGACGAATTGCGGGGGACGGCGGTGAGTGGCTAAGGCCGTTGTCGTTGTGACCCCGGCGCCCTTGCCGGGGCAAAGGCACACGGCGTCGGGCGTGGGCACGCCCGACCTCCGGACGGCAAAGCCAAGAGAGGTCATACGCCCGCGTCGGCGAAAAGAGGCGTCAGGAGCATCCGCCTGCCCGACCTCACTCTCAGCGATCGGAAAGAGCAACATCACATGACCCGGCCCGCGCCGCCCGAACTGTCCATCATCATACCCGCGTACAACGAGGAGCAACGCCTCGGGCCGACCCTGGAGCGGGTCGCGGAGTATCTCGAGCAGCAGCCGTGGGAGTCCGAGATCGTCGTCGTCGATGATGGCAGTTCAGACGACACGAGTGAACTTGCAGTCGAAATCCTCGACCTCACTCCCGTGCCCGGTCGCGTGCTCATCAACGAGCAGAATCGCGGCAAGGGCTACTCCGTGAAGCGCGGGATGACCGAGTCCGAGGGCCGCCTCGCGCTCTTCTCGGACGCCGACCTCTCGACGCCCATCGAGCACACCGCCGACCTGCGCGCCGCCATCGAGGCCGGCGCTGACGTGGCCGTGGGTTCACGCGCCACCCCCGAGTCGAAGGTCGAGGTCAGCCAGCCCTTCATGCGACAGACCGCCGGGAAGATGTTCTCAGTCGTCCAGCTCGCCATCCTCGGCTCAGGCATCCGCGACACGCAATGCGGTTTCAAAATGTTCACGCGACCGGCGATCGAAAGCGTCTTTCCACATCAGCAACTCGAGCGATGGGCCTTCGACGCCGAGCTTATCTTCATCGCCCTCCGCCTCGGCTTCGAGGTCGTCGAGGTCCCCGTCCGCTGGATCAACTCGCCGGACACGAAAGTCAGCGCGTTCACCGACGGCATGCAGATGGTCGCCGACCTGTGGAAGATCCGTCGGATGCACGGCCACCTCACCCCGGCCGACCGCTGATGCTCACTGCCAGCTTTCGTAAAGGCGCATCACGCGGAACACCGCCCATCCGTTGAGCGCGACCGCGGTGAGAATCGCCGCGATCGGGAGCGCAATCCTCCATCGCCCCGGACGCCATCCGTCCAGCCCCAGCGCAATCGCCATGCTCGCGGACGGGATCAGCACCGAGACGTAGCGCCCGGCCCAGCGCAGAATGTGCCCGTCCACCAGCAGCGCCTGGTGCAAAATCCCCGCCGTCGCCATCGCCGGGATCAGGATCAGTATCCAAAGTACATGCCGCTGGCTCGTATCAAGCTCCACCCGCCCGCGTCCGCGCATCTGTCGTATCACGCCGGCCAGCCCAAGTGCGCCGCCCCCCAGTGGCAGCAGCAATATCCACGCCGGTCGCGTGTCCGGTGTCAGGCCGCCTCCGACGAAGATGTCGGCGGTCAGCGTATGATGGTCACGCAGCAGCCACTCCGGCCACCACGCCCCCGCGATGGCCTCCTCCAGTCCCAGCGCAGTCGCCAGCACCGTCGCCACCGGCTCGAGGATGAGGTCGGCGGGCGACTCGAAGAGGGGTGGACGCGGGGCACAGTTGAACGTCGGCTCGCCCACCAGCAGGTAGTTGCGCACCAGCCACGGCCCGACCAGCACCGCCGCAATCCCCACCGCGGCCGCCGTCCCCCACGCCGCCCGCCTCCACGCGTCAGGCGTCTCCCGCCGCGCAGCGCCAAGCCCCGCCACCAGCAGCGGGATCACGATGACCGCCGCGGTGAGCTTCGCAAGCAGCCCCACCCCCAGCACTCCACCCAGTGCCAGCAGCCATCGCATCGGACGCGGGCTCTGAAGCGCCCGCACCGCCAGATAGATCGCCGCACACGTGGCAAGCACCGCCAGCGGATCGTTGTTGAAGCTGCCCATCACGTAGGTGAACGACACCGACGCCGCCGCGATCCCAAGCCCCGCGGCCACGGCAAGCGAACGGTCGGGGAAGGTCCGATGCATTGCCGCGCGTATCAGCAGCAGCGCCGCGATGCCCGCGAGGATGTTCAGTGCCCGGCCGATGGGAGTGAGCAGACCGTCTTGATGGCCGGTGAGTGCGTAGACGCCGCCGACGATCGCGTAGTAAAGCGGCGGATGGTGAGCCTGCGCGCAGTCGTAGATGACCCTCCCGCCGGCCCCGGTGCGGATCTCGGTCACCGGCGCGGGTGTGGGCATCCGCCCGTGAGAGAGCGCGCGCGCATACACGGCGTGGCCGTCCTCATCCGGCCCGCCCTCCGGCGGCGTGATGATCGCGAATGCGGTTGCCGCGATGATGAAAAGCGCCACCGCCACAACTTCCATGCCGCCGGCGAGACGTTCAGTCAATTCGCCGCGAGTATGCGCCTGAGGATCGGATGATTGCTCACAAGAGCGATCTGCTTCGCTGTCCATCGCCTGCCCCCTTTCCGCGTGCGCCGAATTCTTCGCCAACGACCACCGCCTGTCCTGCGTTGGGTCGGCAACTCAACGCGCGGAGGCAAAGGCGCTGCGCGCGATTTCCACCCGGCACGGCCCGTCGCCCTCGTAGAAAGGATTGAAGAGAAGCTCCCAGCCTCCGTCCTCCGTCAGTGCGAAGCCCGGTTCACCGGCGACCTCGATGGCCGTGCGCTCGCCATCGCTGCGCACCGCCTCCACCTCGTAGGCGTAGGCCGCGCCGTCGCCGAGCAGCGCACGCACCCATGTCCCGACGAGCGCGTCCGCGTTCGGGATCACGTCCTCCACGACAAGCGCGCTCGCGTCGTCCCCGCCTTCGGCACGCCGCACCTCCACCAGCGCCAACTCCTGGCGCTGCGCGGCCCCGAGCGTGAGGCCATCGGCGGCAACCGAACCATCACGCGCCCACGCCCACCGCGCCGCGCCATCAGCGGATGAGATCATCGCCCACGGGCCCGCGAAGCGCGCTCGGCCCACCTCCCGCTGGTCGCGGTCGAGGCTCGCGTAGATAACGTCCTCGCGGCCCCCCGCAAGCCGCACCCGGACCACAAGCGGCGCCTCCGCTCCCTCGCCGAGGCGCTCGAAGCCCACCGACTGCACCGCTGGCGCGGATTCGTCGGGCCACACGTCGTACACCGCCGCGAAGAGATTCCCCGCGCCACTCTCATCACGCTCCACCAGCAGGTGCGGGGCCATGAAGTCGTGCGCCGTGCGCGGATCATGATTCGCGCGGCGCAGGCTCGGGGACTGGCCAAGCGTGACCTCGCTGCCCTCGTCGCCCGCGACGAACATCCGCACCGAAGAGCCCGAATCCTCGCCCGTCCACGTCATCTGCCACGGATCGCTGATCTGCGATCGTTTGAGGTTGTGCACAAACCACGTGTAAGGCTCGGCGTCCTGCGACGACTCCGCGTAGGCCACGTCCTCGCCCGCGAGCGTCCCCGGCACCGCCTTGAGATCCAGCGCGTGCGCCACGCGCATGTCTTCGTCGGCGCTGCCGCGCAGGATGAAGCGATGGCGATCGCCGCCCCGCACGCGGAAGACATCCACGAGGTAGCTGCGGCGATCGTCCACGCGGACCATCAGCAATGAACGCTCCCGGCGCTCAATGCCCATCCACTCGGGCCCGGGCGATGAGGCCGAGACAAGCTGCACGCGGCCGTCGGACACAGTGCCCGGATCATACGCAAGCACCCGCGAGTGCGCGTCGATCAGCGACCGCTCGGCCTCCGCGATGGTCTTGAAGCGCGCCACCGGATCGGTCGGCAGATCGGTCGGCTCCTCGATCTCCGGCTCCTGCGGGTCCTCGTCGAAGAGCACGTGGACCATGTTGTGCGCGGTCTGGCGGTTGGCGAAGTAACGCGCGGGTTCGCCCACGTGCTGGTAGCCGATGTCCGGCAGAAGCTCCTCGTCCGCGCCCCAGAGGATCATGCTCAGCCTGTCCGCGTGGTAATGCGGCCCCCGATTGCGCGGACAGAAGTGCAGATGCGCCTGCATCCCGTCACGCCCGATCCCTCCGCCCAGCGCGTAGTGTCCGTATGCGTTGAGCACGATGTTGGGGATCACCGCGTCATCCTCCACCTCCGGCCGTCCCACCACCCAGTTCGTGTCGTGGATGTACACCTGGTGGCCGTCGGGGTACTTCATCATCGACCAGACGTCCCACGCTTTGCTGTGAATCGGAAAGTCCAGCGGGCGCTCACCGCGCCCGATCGTGATGCCGAAACGCTCATCCTCGTACCCCTCCGGGTCCACGTATCCCTGGAGCATCCGCACGCCGATGCCGAGGCGGCCGGTGACCACGCCGTGGTAGGCCATCGCGCCCTCGAATTCCATCCCGTCGAAGTGATATGACATGCGGATCATATCCTGCATGAAGCGCACGGCCTGGTGGACGACATCCGGCTCATTGAGCACCCGGCCGAGGTGGATCATGCGCTGGTAGAGCGTCGGGTTGAGGTTGGTGATATGCCCGCCCATGTCCTCGTGCACGGTCAGCGAAAGCTCGAGCGCATCGCGGAAGAGCGTGTCCTCGACGGTGCGGCGCAGGTTGTCATCCCACGCACCGGCGTCGTAGGTGAGGTCGTACGCGAAGAGAAGGTCCTGCGGGATCTCGTACTGAAAGAGGCGCGTCCACTTCGCCACGCCCCACTCATCCCAGGGGCGCGGCGGGTTGATCTCGTAGCGCCACAGGTACGACCGCGGCTTGGAGGTCTTCACGATCGGCCAGTGCGGGTAGACCTCCGCGAAACGCTCCATGGTGCGCACCGCCCGGTCCGCAAGCGCCTCGTCGCCGGTCTCGTGGTACGTCTCAGCCAGCGCGCGGGCGGCCGCCGCCATCTCGTGATGCCGCGCGTAGCGGATAGCGCCCGCGAGGCAGACCGGGTTGCGATCGACGGTGGCGCACTCGTAGGTGACCATCTCGCCGAGCGGATTCTCGCCGGAAAGCTCCGTGTCGATCGGCAGGCTGTCGGCGGTGATCTCCGCGTCGCAGTCCGGGCAGGTGAAGCGGTCGTGCCGCTCCAGCGAGTACTGGAGCTTCGGATGACCGCACTCGGGGCACTCCGGGGGAGGCTGAAGGCCGTGCCTGGGCAGGATCAACTCGTCGATCTCGTCGTCGCTGAACGCCATCACCTGCTCGACGAGTCGCTCGGTGCGCTCCGGATCGACGTCAAGTCTCCGGTCGGTGACCATGTGCTCGACGGCCGGGTGCGCGACTTCGCTGCTGGGCAGCGCAGCAGCCGGGGCGGGCAGGGCAAAAAACGCAATCGCGGCTACTGTCGTAATGATTATGTCTCGACTGATCATTGGGAACCACCTGCACTGCATGATCGGCTCACGAAGAATCGCTTCGCCAAGGCGGTGCTCTACGCCTGCAATGCTGCGAGCGGGCTCAGGAGGACGCGGAATATCCCAGCCCGTCTACTGCCCCGTCGCAGGGCCTGCCGAACCCGCCTCTGTCCATGCGTGGAGTGCGTCGATGCTGAAGACAACGTACATCTCGTTGGCGAATTCCGGTTCCAGCGGCGGCTTGTGCGGCCACTCCGTGCCCGTCACGACAAAGTCACCGTAACCGAACCTGTCGGAAATTTCCACGAAGCGGGCCGGACTCAATTGCAGGTAGTCGCGCCATGTCGCGTCCCATCGTCCGGGCTCGGTGACAGGCCTCGCGCAGTCGAGGGCCTTCAGCCGCTCCCACCACGTTACTTCAAACCCCGGTGCCCAGTGCAGAGCCGACCCATCGCGCAGCTGCACGAACGTAGATCGCAGACTGCCTGACCGCCAGCCCACCAACTGAGGCGGCGTCACGAACTCCGCGTCGACATCGGTCTCATCCCTCGCCCATTGCGCCACCTCGCGATATGCATCATGCGGGGCACGTTTGTACCAGTCGAAATCCTCTTGCACGAGCGCCCCGAGACTGCTTGCCACTGCAGCCCCAATCACGAGGCTACGCACCACCTCTGCGTGGTCCACGTCCCGCGCCAACAATCCCACCACCCCGCCCGCGACGATCAGCGCCCATGCGAGACTCTCGCTCATCACCACCATCGACGCGGCCAGCACCAGTGCCGCTGCCGGCCCAAGCCAGCCCGTCCACTCGGGGGGCTGCTGCTCACCGGGAGAGCCATACTCGTCGCGCAGTGCCAATGTCACCACCGCCAGCGCGGCCAGACCACCAACTGTGGCGCGTAGGCCTCTACCCACATGAACTGCGCGAACAAAAGGACCACGAGCAACGGCGCTGCGACCGTGCGTCTGTCCTCGAAGCTGGTCGCCAGGAGCACGGGCAGTGCGACCGCCACCAGCACATGGAGCCAGATGTCCACTCGCATGGGGAGCAAAAGTGTAATAGCCCGCGCCGGCGCCACGTAGATTCCCAGCCAGTTCACCAGCACAAAGACACCCGTTACCAGCAAGGCCGCAGTCGTCAGATCTCGCAGACGCGAAGGCACAAGCAGCAGGCACATCAATACGACGACCAGCAGGAGCAGAATGCCGCCGGACAGGCTATATTGATCCAACCAGAAATGACAGTCGAACGCGACGGGCAGGAACTGCCAGAACGTGTCTGAGACGGGCGTCGTGGTCCCGCACGCCCACACGGCCAGCGGGGCCGCTCCAGCGACGAAGATGACTCCGCCTCGGAGAACGTGCCGGTCTCGCAGACGCCCCTCCAGTAGAAGCCACGTGAACACAACCACCACAACGTGTGAGGCAACTATCGGGTTGGCCCAGAAGGCCAGCGCAAGAAGCGCGCCCGCGCCTGCGTAACGCTCGTGCAGAGCCAGTCCGAC
>JBNJEK010000063.1:0-17786 GCA_051745855.1 Armatimonadota bacterium | reverse complement strand
GGCGGAGTTCGAGCGCTTCATCGAGGACGGCTACCTCGACTACCTGCAGCTCATCTACGAGTCGCTGAAAGCCGGCGACCCGAACAAGCCAGTCGCAGCACGGCACAGCGGTCTGCTGACTGCGGTCAACGGGGCGCGCGCCTTCGAGCACTGCGACGTGCTCGGCTATCACAGACGCTCGCCCCACATGCAGGTGATGAACCTCTACCTCAACACGCTCTCACGGTACAACGCCAACAAGCCGCTGGCCTACCTCGAAGATTTCTGGGGGACGCAGCAGGAGTCCGATCGCGTGGGCAACGAGCGCATCCAGCGCCGCGGTCTTGAGAAGCACGTCTCCCGCACCTTCGCGTGGGGCCGCGCCCTGCAGATGAAGTGGTACGCCTATACCACCGGCAGCTACCTGCACACGTACAACGGCAACTGGTTCAACCCGCGCTACGATGTGCTGACGATGCGCTACTGCGCGCCCGCGCTGAAGGTCGCGCTCGATCGCGTGCGCGACCTCGACCACGTGCTGACGCACTCGCAGATTCCGCAGTTCCGCGTCGCGGTCTGGCAGCCATCCGCGTCGATGCGCGTGCAGGCGCGCCGGGGGCTCTCCGTCAACGAGATCGTGGGCATCCACGGACTCATCTACCCGGAGGGCTTCCCTTACGAGCTTGTTCCGGAGGAGTACTTCGCCGATGGTCGGGCGGAGATCGGAGACTTTGACGTGGTCTTCCTGCCGGCGGCAGAGTATCTCTCGGAGGAGCATCAGCGGCGTCTCGTTAACTATGTTCGCGAGGGGGGGACGCTGATCGCGAGTGAGCCGCCCGGGGTGCGGGATGAGCTTGCGCGGCCGTCGGGCCTGCTGCTGCGCGAGGTCTTCGGCATCCACGACGTCGCGTTCGACGAAGAGGCGAGGGAGTGGTCGTGGCAGTCGGAGCGCTGCCCGCAGGCGTCGCTTGCGATGGCCGAGGCAGGTGCGGGGCAGGCCTTCCTCACCCCGGCCACCCTGGTCCGCTCGGTCGCTGACGAACCCGGCACCGACGTGATCATTGACCTGCTGGCAGAGCGCGTCAGCCGCGATGCGTGGGCGGAGAACGCGCGCTTCGAAGTCATCACGCGGGTGACCGACGAGGGCGAACGCTACCTCTTCGTGCTCAACCCGAGCGCGGAGGAGCGCCTCAGCGACCGTGTGATGGTCGCGGGCGATGTCTCAGAGGCAACGGACGTGAGCGTCGAGAGGGGCTGCGCCGTCCCGGTTACGCAGGGCGGCGACGACGCGGCCATCGACATGACGCTCGGCGCGGGCGAGATGGCGGTGCTGTGGGTGCGGTAGAAGCGCCTGTCGTCGGAGAGGCCGGACCCCGTTCCGGCCTGTGTCAGTGGTCCAGCCGTCTGGAGGGGCCGGAGAGCGCTGGCCCGCGTCGTTTGCGAGGGCTGAGGTCGGCTTAGATTGGCTTTGCCAACTCACGCGCTATGGTCATTTCCGTCGCGGTAGACCGAACAACCGCATGGGCCGACCTCGCGGCGCATAGACGACATGCGCACTCGTGCGGCCCCTCCGACGGCAAACGACCGCGGTTCGAGATGTGTACAAAGGTAAGCCACAACGGCAACGGCTATCCAACCCACACCGGACTCGCCCACGCCATCTCCCCGTCGGCCTGCCATGCCCGCAGGTAGTAATACGTGGCGGCTTCGATCGGATGCTCGTCCGTCAGTTCAAAGCTCACATCGTCGGTCTCCGGGCGCAGGCTGTGCCAGTCCTCATTGTTGCGGACAATGTCGATGCGCGTCACCTGGTCGGTGCCGACGACGCGCCCGGTGATGAGGCGCGGCTCGCGCAGCATCTCCGCCGGAAGTTCGCTGCCCATGCGATGGCCGTTGACCGCAAACTCCACGTACATCCGCGCGCCGGTCGTCGCGTAGCAATTCCGGGCCTTGAGGGCGTCAACGAGAGCCTTCGCGGTCAACTCCGGGGCGCGGATCGCGGCAAGGCCGGACTTGTAACTGAAGCAGAAGCCGTAGTAATCCGGATGCTGGCGGCCGGGAAAGCCCGAGTGCGTGTCGCTGGCGGAGATGAAGCCCATGCGGTAGCCCCGTGCAAGACCGGCCTGCGCGCCGCCACCGGGGATGCATGACTTGTCCCAGAGCGGATTGCCCTCGCCGATCGAGCGCTCCGAGCAGCCCCACATCGAATATATCTCGCAGATCGGCTCAAGCTCGGGATCGTACACATCCCAGTCGGTCCACACGAGCGTGTGATGGGGGATGCTCACCAGTTCGTCCTTGCGAGTGCGGAGGTACTCGAAGAACGGTCGCGTGCCGTCTTCGGCAAGGTCGAGGTTCAGCCGCTCATCCGGCCAGATTTCCTCGATGCGATGGTTTTCGAAGTACACGTTTCGGTGGCCGTGCGCGTAGGAGTACTCGAAGCCCTTGAGGGCCACGAACTCGCCGTCCTCGGTGTACTCGACGGCCTTCTGCTGGGTGGTGATCCATGATTCGCGGTTGCAGCCGGAGTGGTCGGTGACGCAAGTGAAGTCGGCGCCGGAGATGTCGCGGGCGTAGCTGATGTAATCATCGATCGGCGCGAGGCCGTCGCCGGAGAAGCTCGTCTTGCCGTGGATGTCGCCCCAGAAGACGAATTCCTGCGGATCGTCTTTCACCACCGTCGGCTGCACTTCGACCTCAATCCCCGGCGTGTGTGCGAGAGTGCGCGTCACATCGTCGCGAACGTCGAGGCTCAGATCGAGTTCCGGCCGTTCGCCGGTCGGCGGATTGCAGCAGCGATCGGTCCAGTACACTCGATGCCTGAGCCACTCGCCCATCGCGACGACCGTGGGTCTGCGCAGCAGCACGCGAGTGGGCGGGCCCGCCTCGACCGCCACCCACACAGGCGAGCCCTCGACCTCGCGGAGACCCTCCTCGCCCGGCGGTGCGTAGTCGGGCGGCTGGATGAAGAGCGAGAAGTCGCCCTTCGGCTCGACCACCGGCTGAACCGTGCAGCCGGCCTCACCCCACGTCGTGTCGCCGTAGATGATCGTGATGACATCGCCGGGCGAACAATCGGCTCCGATGACTTCGAAGGTGATCCACCAGCGCTGCATACAGCGGGTGTCGCCGGGCCGCGTCTCGTGTCGCGCGCAAGGCTCGAGGTACGCGCCGGTCTCGCTCTCGATCTCGAAGGTAGTGTTGAGGCGCTTGTAATGAAGCCACTTGCGCGCGTCTTCGGCATCAAGCTCCCAGTAGCGCTTATGATTGACCAGCGGCTCGCCCCACCCCGCCGACGGCAGGCCGAGCTTGAGCTTGCTGCCCTCCGCGAGTCCATCGTCGCCGACGGTGTAGCGGAACTTGACCGTGACAGGCTCGCCGGCAATGAAGCGTTCCGGGCGCTGGATGATTTCGAAAGATTCCCGCGGCATCGCAGTGTGCTCCCTTTGATGGTCAGGCCCAAGATCGTGCGTCGCGAGGCGTAGGTTTGCACGCGGGAGGCGTGGAGACCTCCCCGGCCGGCGTTCTTGCCGCCGGGGATGGGGGGTGGTAGACTCAGCGCGCTGACGACCAGTCGCAAGGAGGACCTTACGAATGACCTGCAAACGCATCGCCGCCGTGGCCATCACGCTCATCATCACCGCTGGTGTCGCCGGAGCGCAGCAGTGGGAGTCGCGATTTGACCGCCCACTGGTTTTCTCATCCAGCCAGTTGAAATACGGGCTCTATCAGAATTACCTGCACCGCTACATGGACCGACCGCTGTTCATGGACACCTCGCTGCGGGAGCCGCGGAGTGTGGTCACCTGCCCGAGCTTTCAGCGGATCATGGACCACGCGATGATGTACGAGATGGACGGGATGGGGGCGATCATCGCGACGCCGGGCATGGTCCAGCGTTACGAGATCGCGATGGAGTGTGCCGAGCAGTCGCACCCCGACGGCTTCATGTTCTTCCCGATCTTCGGGCGCGATGCCGGGACGGAGGCGTATAAGCCGCGTACGCTTGAGATCGCGCGGAACTCGTCGATCACCGCCAGCTTCGAGCGGCGTGGTGAAGAGCTTGTGCGCTTCGGGACCTACGGCGGCGACCGCACGCCTCCGGAGGAGATCGCGGAGATGCTCGAGACGCTGCGCGCCGAGCACGGCGACTTCATCTACCTGACCGGCTTCCATCTGTGGCGTGAGCCGCACGAGGATTTTCTCGAGGACGGCGAAGTCTCGGCGGAGACCGATGAGGCGATGAAGGCGCATATCCGCGCGCATCTCGATGTCAGCGATGGCGTGGACATGACCTACGGCGGCGCGTGGCGGCGCGAGGATCGCACCTACGACGTGGAGTTCTACCGCCAGTATGTCATCCCCACGCTGAAGTCTGTGCTCAGCGAGCCGGAGTACCTCGACAGGTTCCTCGTGCTCGGCGCGAAGATCGGGTATTTCCACTTCATGAGCGGATCGACACTCGACGAGGACGGGACGCGTACGCTTCGCAACAGCTTCGAGGCAGCGATGGAGGCCGAGCCTGATATGATCGGGCTGGCCGAGTGGGATGAGTTGAACGAGCACACCACGATCGAGCCGACGGTGTACAACTCGCTCTCAACCCAGCGGATCATCCGCAATTACATGCGGCAGATCAAGGGCCTCGAGCCGGCGCCCAACGTCGGCGACGACCAGGCAGTCCCGAACCTGATCGTGAGCTACCGGCGGAAGCTGACGCTGGGTGAGAAAGTGCAGATCGAGATGCTCAACGTCCCGGACGGAAGCGAGGGGGAGTACACGGTCTCCGCGTCGCTGCTGGATGAGGCGGGCGAGACAGTCTGCGAGGCCGCGCCGGTGAGCTTCGACGCCGCGGAACTGCTGGAGCATCGCTGGACAATCCCGAGTGAGACGCTGGCCGGTGAGATGATCCTGCGGCCGGACCTGGCGATCACAATGCCGGACGGGCGCGAGCTTGCGTTCCGCGACGGCCTGCATCACATCGTCCTGCGCCCGACGGACAACTGGGATTACAAGTGGGTCAAGCAGCCGCTGCGGGACCTGATTGCTGCCCCGGACGCGCAGTTCGCGATGGAACCGGATGACGGGCCGGGCAGAAGCCAACGTGTCACCGCCGACTTTGCCTGCGACGAGCCGCTGGCGTCGCTGGAGGTGCTGGAGAATGACAACGAGGTCTACGCGGTCGATGTGACCGACGCGTATCCCGACCGGGACGAGCACATGTTGTTGCGCATCGACATGCGCACGATCGGCAGGCACGATCTGAAGGGCACGCTGCGGGTCACCGGCGCGGATGTGACCTATCACCACGAGACCGACGGGCGCTATCTCTTCCATGAGGGCGATCACCTGCGGCTGGACACGAATCTGAGCGCGTGGCGGCGGGTGTACTTTGCTTCGATGCCGCGGGAGCAGGCGCCGGAGGCGACGCTGCATCTGGATTCTCCGGATCTGCAGGGCGAGATCCCGTTGAGCAAGCTCGCCGACGAGGGGATCTATTGCGAGCATTTCGAGCCGGACATGACGGTAACAATCGACGACTTCGACCGGCCGGCGGACCTGCCGCCGCACATCGACGCGCCGGAGGCGTCGCTGGCGTTTAACATCACTCCGCGGCGGAAGCACTCGGTCTTCCATCTCCGGGCGATCACGAAGTCCGGGAAGACGTGGCGGAGCGCGCCGATCATGATCGCGGGCGCGGATGACGGGGCTTTGGTTCCGTTGAGCGTCTTCTCCGATACGGCGGACGAGACGGTGGAGGTCGCGGTGCCGGAGAGCACAATCCCGGACCTTGACTACCGCCTCGATCCGGAGAACGGAGCCCTCGTGTATGCCGACTGGGGCCTGCCTTTCAGCGGTCAGATGGGCGGAATCGCCAACGCGGTGACGTACACCGGCGGCGGCGAGTCGGGGAGCACGGGCGACGTCTTCCGCCAGGGGGCCGCGTGGCCGGCGGATGCGCCATCGAGCGCGCCCACGTGGGTGGAGGAGGATGGCGAGGATGTTCTGCGCTTCGACGGCCTCGGCAATTACATCGTCCTGCCGCGCGAGGTGACGCCGCGGAGGAATTCGTGGACGCTGCAGATGCAGATCAAGCCGACCTCGGAGAAGAAGCAGATCGTCTGGCGGCATCACGCGCACTACATCGGCTCAGTGACGGTCTACCTTGAGGATGGCGAAATCTGGTCCACGTACACGGATGACCAGGTGCATTCGACGACACAGCGGCCCGGGTTGACGCTGCCGATGGACGAGTGGTCGAACGTGACGATCAGCTACGACCTCGACACGATGGTGTTCGAGGTGAACGGTGAGCGGAGCGAGCCTCAGGCGGCGCCGGGGCCGGGCATGTACATCGGCACTTCGGTCTTCGGCGGCCACGGCTCCGGGACCGAGTACTTCGAGGGCTCACTGCGGGCGCTGAGGATGGTGCATCGGGCGGTACTGCAGTGAAGGGGGAAAAGTGAGAAGGGAAAAGGAAGCGGCAACGACCGCCAGGGTCGTTGCCGTTTCGGCGACTCGCAGCCTTTACATCAGATCAAAGCACGCAAGCGCCTCTTTGTTGCGGACGATGAGCTTCCCGTCGGCCACGATCGGGGCGGTCCACGACTGGCCGCCCAGCGGAGTGAAGCGTCCAAGCTCATTGTATCCATCGGGCGTGGCCTCGACCATCGCGAGGAAGCCCTGGTTGCCGCTGAGCGCGAGTATCACGCCATCCACGAGGCAGACGCCTCCTCGCTCAAAGCCGCTCTGTGTCCAGACCTGCTCGCCATTGCTCGGATCGAGGCAGACGAGATTCGGGTTGCTCGGGCCGTAGAGGTAGCCGTCGTGATAAACGGGAGTGTTGAAGTGCGACCACATGCCCTTCGTCTCCCACGTAATGTCTGCGCCGTTCTCCCCGACGGTGATTACCGCACAGCCGCGCTTGTAATTGCTCGTGATGAAGACATGGTTCCCCGACACGATTGGCGTTGCGGCATTGACGTCGTGGCTGGTCTCCCACGGCACGCGCCAGAGCAAGCTGCCATCCTCGACATCCACGCCGATGACCGACTTGCCGGTGAAGACGACGTACTGCGAGGTCCCCTCGATGGTCGCTTTGACCGGCGTGGCGTAGCCGGGGATGTCGCTGCCGCCGCCCGTCCAGATGACCTCGCCGGTCATCCTGTCGAGCGCGGCGACGCAGGCGTTCTCCCCGCCGGGCACAATGATTAGCCTGTCACCGTCAATGAGAGCCGACATCGCGTAACCCCACGTGGGCCTGACGCCGCCGAACTTCCCGGGCATGTTGACGCCCCAGACGATCTCGCCGGTCTCAGCATCGATGCAGGCGACGTTGCCCTTGAAGCTGACGGTGTAAAGGCGGCCGTCGTGATAGACGGGGGTGGAGCGGGAGAAGCCGTAGTTGGCCTTCTCGAGATCGTTGTACCTGCACTCCCAGACGTCGTCGCCGGTCTCCAGGTCGATCGCGCGCACGACGTCCTGCTGGCCCTCGTGATCGATGATGAAGACCTTCCCATCCGCGACCGAGGGACCGGCGTAGCCGCCGTCATGCATCTGCACCTGCCAGAGCTTCTCAGGCGGGTTGTTGTTCCAGTCCTTGTTGATGCCCGTGTCAGGTGCCGTGCCATCCTGATTCGGGCCGAGCCAGACCGGCCAGTCGGCCGCGAAGACGGCGGCTGCCACGGTCAGGCAGGCGATGATCGCGAGCAGTCGATTGACGCGCATGTTGTTGTCCCTCCGTGCTGATGGTGTGCGGCGTTATCCGAAGCAGTAGATGGTGCCGCCCTCGGTCCCGATGACGAGGCGGCGCTGGCCGATGGCGGGTGAGGCGCTGACCGATGACCCGGTGTTGAAGCTCCACGCCTTCTGCCCGTTGCTCAGGCCCACCCGGTAGATATTGCCGTCCGATGAGCCGAAGATTACGTGGGAGTCGTTGATCACAGGTGACGAGTTCACATCGCTGCGAGTGTGAGCACTCCACTGCACCTCGCCGGTGGATGCGTCAACGCGAAAGGCGCGGTCGCTGCGGGAGGCGAAGATGACGGCGTCGCCGATGACGGCGGGCGCAGCGTAGATAGCGCCGGTGCGGGATTCCTCGCGCTTTTCCCAGAGAATCTTCGCGTCCGCGATCCGCACCGCCCAGTAGCGGCCATCCATCGATCCGACGTAGACGGTGCCTGACGCGTAGGCCGCGGCGCCCGCGAAGTTGCCGCCGAGTTGCGCCGCGCGGACCTCCCGACCGGTCTGCAGGTCGATCATGCGCAGCAAGCCGTCGCAGCCGGCGATCATGACAAGGCCTGCAGCCTCGGTCGGGGTGCAGTGAACCTGCGCATCAGCCTCGAAGCTCCAGATTTCGACGCCCGTGCTGGCGTTGAGGCGGTAGAGATGATTGTCATACGAGCCGAAGAGCACCGAATTGCCCACGTGGATCGCGGAGGAGATGATCTTGTCGCCGGTCTCGAAGGTCCAGCGCTTCTGCCCATTGGCTGCGTTGACCGCGTGGAATGTGCCGCCCTCGTCGCCGACGTAGACGGTGCTGCCGTGAACGAGCGGGGCTGCGGAGATCGCATTGCCCCCGGTGGTGTACTTCCACTTGAGCGAGCCACTGGCGAGGTCGATCGCGAGGAGCGCGCCGGTCATCGTGCCGACGTAGACGCGGTTGCTCACGATCGCGGCGGTGGATTCGACGGAGGAGCCGGTCTCGTAGGTCCACTTGACCGCCAGGTTGGCGCTGAGCGGCGAGTGCGCGACGCCGGTATTCTGCGCCTTGCCGCGGAAAGTCGACCAGTCTCCGCCGGTCTGCGCGGTCGCCGACATGCATGTCAGAGAGACTGTCAGAAACGCCACGATCACCTTGACCCGTCCGCTCATCCCACTCACTCCGTCCTCAATGCGTCGATCAGATCGCCGCGAACCGTCGCGCGGGCCCCGATGGCGCAGGCCGCGAGACCGACCGCCAGCACTGCCGCCAGCACCGTCGCAAGCGCTCCCCAGTTCACGCTGGCCTGTGCGGAGGCAAGGTGCGGGGCGACCGAGACCAGCGCAGTCACCGTGCCGACAAGCATCCCGGCGATGAGAAGCCCCGCGTTTTCGACGAGCACCAGCCGCGTGAGGTTCGCCCGGGTGAAGCCCGTGGCGAGCATCAGCGCGAACTCAGCGCGGCGTTCGAAGGCGCTGCGCAGGATCACTGCGACGAGGCCGATCGTCCCCAGCAGCAGTCCGAGGCCACCCAGCGCAAGAAACATGCTCAGGTAGGTGTTCTGCACTGTGATGAAGCGGTTGAGCACCTCGCGCGTCTCCCGCACCTCGAGGCCCATGTCGCCGAGCGCCGAGCGCAGAACATCCGCGACCTCGTCCTCACGGCCCTCGGGGGCGTCGATGAGAAAGTAACTCGGCCCCTCGATCTCCGGGTAGATCGCCCTGAGTGCGTCCGCGTGGATGAGGATCTCGCTTTGAAAGATCGACCCACCGAGAGCGCCGACGAACCGCAGCGGCGGCCGGCCGGCCCCGGCATCATACTGCTCGCCAACCCCCGAACGAAGCTGCCACTGGAGGCTCGCGTTGTCAGTGATGGCAGGGACGGTGCCCGCCGCTGATTCTTCGCGAAGAAGCGTCCACGGGTTACCAGCGGCGTCACTCGAGGTTGACGTGAAGGTGAAGCCGCCGCGGTCTATCATCTCATCAGTGACGCCCAGCAGACGGGGGAGAGCGGTCTGTGCGATGTTCAGGCACGAGATGTCCTCGCCCGGACTTCGCGGCAGGGAGATGATCTCGACGCCAGCCAGCGCCTCCTGCTCCTCCGGAAGGAAGCCAAGGTTCCCCCGCCCCTCCTCGGTGGCCGGATCGAAGCGCAGGGGGACAGACGAGGTCGCGATGAGCGCAAAGCCGCCGGTGCCGGATGAGCGGTCATGTACGTCGATGCCGGAGAAGTCTCGGGAGTTGGCCGCCACGGTGACGATCACGAAGGTCGCCGCCGCGATCAGTCCCATGAGCAGCAGGCTGCGTCCTCGTGCGGAGGCGGCTGAACGAAGCGCGAAGAGACCCTGTGACCGCGTGGCCCCGCTCTGCCGCATCGCGCGTGTCAGCAGCAGGTGGGCGCCGGTCAGCGCCGCCAGCAGCAGTGCGCCGCCGATGGCGAAGAATGCCCCCTCCGCCGGGACCGCCTCGGTGACGGCCGCGGTGAATATGCCGACTGCGGCGACAAGCAGCACGGCTGTCGCGATGGCCGTCCACGGGCGATTCGCGGCGGGATCGGTCGCCGACGACCGCCACCCGCGCAGAAGCTCGAGCACCGGCCTCCCGGAGAGCACCCGCGCGCCCCACCACGTCGCAACAACGCCGACGATCAGTGCCGCGACCGCGCCGGTGATCACACTGGCCGGCTCCACGTGGACGCCCAGCACCGGGGCGTCACCCAGCGCCCCCTGCCAGCGCGTGGCGAGGATTCGGATGATCGCGTGAGCGTAGCCGATCCCCAGCGGAGTCCCGGCGATCACACCGATCAGCGACAGTGCCACTCCCTCGGCCGCGATTGCGCGTCCGGCCTGCTTCTCGCCGAAGCCCGTGGCCATCATGATGCCGGCCTGGGAGGCCCGTCGCTCTGCCGACAATCGCATGAGCATTCCTGCGAGGCCCGCGCCCGCGAGCACGAGGAAGAAGCTCATCCCGAGGAAAAGCTGGCCGAAGTCCGAGGTGCCCTTGCTGGCTGCCAGCGCCTGCTCGCGGACGGGCATGAAGCGAAAGCCCGCGTCTTCGGGCTCAAGCTTCGCAAGCAGCGTTCGCTCGTATTCATCCGCGTCGGCTCCATCAAGCCGCACCGACGTGATCCACGGACCGTCGCCGTCCTCGCCCCGCCACATGCGCCGGAGCAGGTCGCTGGTGACGAACGCCTTCGGCGCGGCGCGGTGGCGCTCCCAGTATTCATCGTCGCGATCAGTCACAAGCGACAGGTCCACCGGGAAGGGCGGGTCCCAGTCATCGATGTGCTCCGCGTCGGTGATTCCCTCGAAGTCCGGGACAAGGTCAGGATCGGCGCTCAGGTCCTTCATCTCCGCGATGCCCGTCAGCGTCAACTCCGCCGAGCGGTCCTCGTAGCCCGAAGGCGTGCTCACGCGCCAGTTGACGGTGAAGCGCTCGTCGATCTCCGCGCCGAGATCCTCCGCAGCCCACGCGTTGAGGATCAGGCCGTCCACCGGGACTGCTTCTCGCGATCGCAGCGGGAGTTGCTCCGCCGACACGTCGGTCACCACCGCGTACGCGATCTCCCGGGACGGGTCGTCAGCGGCGGTGATCGTGTCTGCGAGGTAGACGGACGTCGGGAATGCCTGGCCCGCGGCCGCCAACTCAGCCGCTTGAACCTGCGCCTCGCTAAGCACCACCGCGTCGCTGAAGACCGACAGCCAGTTGCGGTGCCGGCGCAGATAGAGTCCGTGATCGCCGAGCGTCATCGCCTCGTCGATCTGCTGGCGGCGCTGAGGGTTGTCCTCAGGGCCGAACACAAGCGTGTTCGCGCGCTCGGCTTCGCCGATCTGCTGCGCCAGCCACTCGCGATCGACGATGACGTTGCGTGGCATCGCCGTGGACGGATCGAGGCGGAAGCCGCCTGGCCCGAGGTCAGGCAGTACATCCTGCACGGTCACGCGCAGCGTTGCGAGTGTTTCATCGCGCTCGCGGCGCGCGAAGAGCGTGTCGGCCATCGCTTCACCCGGGCGCGAGACGGTGACGAGCAGCGTATCTCCCGAGTCGACACCGGCGGCAGCCGCGAGGGATTCATTGATGAGTGCCGAGCGCGGCTCAGGCGCATGCGTATCTGAGTCAGGGTAGAGGCTCAGGAGGTTCTTGTCCGCTCCGATGACGGTGATACCCGCGATGACTGCGTCGTCGCCCTCGGCGCGCGCGGAGCCATCCGCCTGAATGAGCGTCGCGGAGGTGCCCCGGAGGTCGGCATCGTCGGCAATATCTGCGCGGAAGAAACGTGGGGCCGTCACCCCGTGGTGTATCTCTCCCAGCCTCGCCAGCGCCGTCTGGCGGATGGAGCCCTCGATCGAGTCTCCGATCACCAGCGAGCCAACGATCACCGCCGCCGCGATCGCGAGGCCGATCACCACCACCGCTCCCGTGCGGCGGTAGTACGCGAGGCTGCGCAGGATCAGTCGCGCGAGGGTCATGCCGGCCCAGACGCCCCCTCCCACGGCTCCAGCGTGCCCTCAGTCAGCAGCAGCCCGCGGCCCAGCAACTCCGCCTGCCGCATGTTGTGCGTGACCATCAGCACTGTGACGCCGTCGTCGGCGAGTTCGCGGAGAAGCTCCACGAGTCGGTCGCCGCTCTCACGGTCGAGGTTGCCCGTCGGCTCATCGCAAAGTAGCAGCGCAGGCTCATTGATGAGCGCCCTTGCCGCCGCCACGCGCTGCCGCTCGCCACCCGACAGCCGTGCGGGGAAGGCGTCCGCGCGCTCGGCGACACCCACGCGCTCCAGCAACTCCCGTGCTCGGTCCTCGGCGCCTTCGCCGGTGCCGGCGGCCATCGTTGGCAGCAGCACGTTCTCCACGGCGGTAAGCTGCGGCAGGAGGTGATGGTCCTGGAAGATGAATCCAACGTCGGTGGCGCGGTAGCTCGCGAGGGCATCGCCATCGAGAGATGTCACGTCCGTGTCGCCAAGCCGCACTCGCCCGGCGGTCGGACGGTCGAGTGAGCCGATGATGTTCAGCAGTGTGCTCTTGCCCGATCCGGAGGGGCCGAGGATTGCGACCGTCTCGCCCGATTCCGCAGTCAGCGACAGCTCGTCAAGCACGCGCGTGACGCCGGCGGGCGTATCATACTCCTTCATCAGTTCCTTGACCGTCAGCATCCGCCCACTCATCGTTTCCCGATGCCTCCTCCGCCTCATCCCGCAACACGATCGCGCCGGTGGGGCAGGCCTCCGCGCACTCCGCTGCCGCTTTTCGCAGTCCCTCGGCCAGTGAGGCGCCGAGCGGGACTGCCGTCCGCACGGCGAAGCCCCGGCCGATGAACGTCAGGCCGAGTTCATCCTCGTACTGCCGGGCAATCTCCACGCAGAGCCCGCACGCGATGCATTTGCCCGGCTCAAAGATGATCGCCGGATGTGTCGCATCGCGGCGGAAGTGCCGCCTTTCTCCGGGGTAAACGCGCGTCCCAGCGTCATATTGCTCACTGATCGCTCGCAGGCGACAGTCGCCCAGCGCGCGGCAGTCGCAGTGCATGCACCGGAGTCCCTCGCGCACGGCCTCCTCGTCGTTGAACCCCACGACCTCGCCGCCGGACGGCTGCAGGCGCTCGTGCTCGCTGGCGTCGGCGGCCATGCGCGCGGCCTCATCCGGCTGGAGGCGCCCGAGATTCACGTTGAAGGGCCGCCCCTCGGGCGAGATCTCCTCGTCACGCACATATTGATCGATCGCCAGCGCTGCCTCGCGACCTCCCGTGACTGCCCGCACCGCCAGCCTCGACGGACTCCGAGCCGATCCGGCGACGAAGACGCCATCCAGCGGCAGCTCGTGCGTGTGCCGGTCGGCTTCGAGGCCGCGTTGCGCGTACGCGAGCCCCAGCGCGTTCGCCGTCTCCTCGTCGATCTCTCCGATGGCGAGCAGGACTGCATCGAACTCCTCGCGCAGGTCATCCAGCGCAACATCGCGTCCCATCCGCGTGTCGCTTCGCAGTTTGACGCCGAGTTCCAGGATCCTCGCCGCCTCCGCCTGCATGACCTCCGGTGGGAGATCCGCCGCGGCGATCTCCCGCAGACCGCCACCCGGCGCGTCGCGCTCGTCGATCAGCGTCACCTCATGCCCGCGCAGTCGCAGGTAATACGAGGCACTGAGGCCAGCCGGGCCCGCGCCCACGATCGCGACGTCCCTGCCGGTGGCGGGAGCGGGCTGAGGCTGCCACGCGGGCCTCGCAAGATCGCGATCGCCCACCCAGCGCTTGAGGAGCCGGATTGCCACCGGATCGTCGTGGCTTCCCCGTCGGCAGGCGGCCTCGCACGGAGCGGGGCAGACGCGGCCCAGCACCGCCAGCAGCGGGATGCGGGCCCGCACGGTCTCGACTGCTCCGGTGAGATCGCCCGCCACGATCTGCCGGATCATCAGCGGGATGTTCAGCCCTGCCGGACATGCAAGCTGGCAGGGACCGAGGCAGTCACCGAGGTGATCCGAAAGGAGCAACTCCAGCGCCATCCGCCGCGCCCTCAATACGTCCTCGCAGTCGCTCTCGACGACCATGCCGTCGCGGGCTTTCGTCGCGCAGGATGGTCGCAGGCGCTCGCCGCCGTCGATCCTCACCACGCACACCATGCACGACGTCTGCGGTGGCAGACCTTCGTGGAAGCACAATGTTGGTATCTCCACGCCGGCTTTCCGCGCGGCCTCGAGGATCGTCGCGTCCTCAGGCACCGTGACCGATTGTCCGTCGATGTTGATCGTCGGCATTGTCAGCTATCAGCTTCCAGCGGTCAGTTACCAGCGACGGCGAACGAACTCAGTCCAGCCTGCCGCCGATGCCTTTGCCGTGCCACTTTTCCCCCTCCACTTTTCACTCTTCACTTCGTACATCCACCGCATCGACGGGGCACACATTCACGCATGTCCCGCACTTCACGCACAGTTCCTGATCGACCTCATGCACCTGGTGCGGACGCATCGGGATCGCGTCCGCCGGACAGGCCTGCGAGCACAGAGTGCAGCCGATGCACTCGTCGGTGATCTCGTAGCGGATCAGCGCCTTACACACGCCAGCCGGACAGCGCCCATCAATGTGCGCCTCGTACTCCTCGCGGAAGTACTCCAGCGTGGTCAGCACCGGGTTCGGCGCGGTGCCGCCCAGCGCGCAGAGGCTCGTGTCCCGCACCATCGCGCCCAGGCTCTGCAGCGTGTCGAGGTCGCTTGCCCTTCCTTCGCCGGTGGCAATGCGTTCGAGAATCTCCAGCATCCGCCTCGTTCCGATGCGACAGGGCACGCATTTGCCGCATGATTCGCGCTGGGTAAACTCAAGGAAGTAACGCGCCACGTCCACCATGCAGTCATTGTCGTCGAGGACCACGAAGCCGCCCGAGCCCATGATCGCGCCAAGCTCAGCGAGCGCCTCGTAATCCACCGGCGTGTCAGCAAGCCGCTCGGGAATACACCCGCCCGAGGGTCCGCCGATCTGCACCGCCTTGAACTCGCGGCCGTCGGCGACACCGCCGCCGATCTCCTCGACGATCTCGCGGATCGTGATCCCCATCGGCACCTCGATCAACCCGCCACGATCGACCTTCCCGGCCAGTGCGAAGACCTTCGTTCCTTTGCTGCGCTCGGTGCCCATCGAGGCGAACTTGTCGGCCCCCTCGCGGATGATCCACGGCACGACCGCCCACGTCTCCACGTTGTTGATCAGCGTGGGCCTGCCCCACAGTCCACTGTCTGCGGGATAGGGTGGCCGCAGGCGCGGGGTTCCGCGATCGCCCTCGATCGAGGCGATCAGCGCGCTCTCTTCGCCGCACACAAACGCCCCCGCGCCCTCCCGGATGCCCAGTTGCAGGTCGAAGCCGCTGCCGAGGATTCCCTCGCCGAGGTAGCCGCGCTCGCGACACTCAGCCAGCGCATTCCACATGCGCTGCACCGCCAGGGGGTACTCCGCGCGGATGTAAAGCAGGCCGTCGTGAACCCCGGCGGCATACGCGCCGATGATCATTCCCTCAAGCACGCGGAAGGGGTAGCTCTCAAGGATCATCCGGTCCATGAACGCGCCGGGGTCGCCCTCGTCGCCGTTGCAGATGATGAACTTCGGCTCGCTGTCTGCGTTCCTGACAGCCTCCCACTTGAGGCCGGTGGGAAAGCCCGCGCCGCCTCGGCCACGCAGGCCGGATTGCTTGATCGCCTCGATGACATCCTCCGGCTCCATCCCCAGCACCCGCTGGAGCGCCGCAAAGCCTCCGCCCTCGATGTACTCGTCGATGTCGAAGGGATCGAGGCAGCCGCCGAACTCCGTCGCGACGTGGACCTGCCGCCCGAGGAAGTCGCACACCGGAGCATCACGCACATCCAGCGCGTAGCGCGTCACCGGCTTCCACGCGCGGTCGTCGAGCATGCGGTCAAGAGCCGAGGTCACCGCGACGCGGACCCGCTTGAAGCCCTTCGGCTCAAAGTGCCGCCGCACGATCCCCTCGGCGTCACCTGGCTGCACCTTCGCGTAGATGTGCGGCTCCTCGCCCGGCAGCACGACCTCCACCAGCGGGGTCCGGTGACACATTCCCACGCACCCCACCGGCTTGACCACCGCCGGAGCGCCGAGTTCGCGCACCGCCCGCTCCAGCGCCACGCGAACATCCATGCTCCCGCCCGCGATGCAGCAGGAGCCGATGCCGATGCGGATCTCAGCCAACCCGTCGGCGTGCCCCTCCACGGACCTGGGCTGAGGCGCGAGCAGGCCGCGGTCCTTGAGCGCGAGGAAGTCCTCGATCGCGTCGGAGACGTTGTCCGTGGTCAGATGGCCGTAGGTGACGCCGTCGATCTGCATGACCGGCGCGAGGGTGCAGCAGCCGAGGCACGCCACCTTCTCGATGGTGAACTTCCCGTCGGAGTCGGTGTCATCGTCGGCGGGGATCTGCAGGTGGCGCCGCGCCGCGTCGCTTACGCGATCGGCGCCCTTCACGTGGCAGGCGGTGCCATGGCAGACGCGGATGAGGTGCTCGCCGACCGGACGATGCCGGAATTGCGTATAAAAGGTGGACACGCCCTCGATCTGCGCGGGCGTGATCTCCGTCAGTTCGCAGACACGACGCAGCGCTTCGGGAGGCAGGTAGCGGTAGTGCGACTGCAGGCGCTGCAGGATCGGGATGACCGCCTCACGCCTGCCACCGGTCTCCTCCACCACGCGGTCCACGTACGCCAGATCGACCGCATCAGCCTGCTCGCGCGCGCCCCTCACCTCGGTGCTCAGAAGTCCACGTCCTTCGACTCAGCGTCTTCTTCCTCGTCGGCATCTTCGCCCTCGCGTTCGGCGGGTTCTGTCGCCGGCTCCCCGGGCCGATCGGCGCTGTCGCCGTCGGTCTCGGCGGGAGACGAATCAAAGGGGCTGCCCTCCGCGGGATCCTGGTCACCTTCATCATCAGCGGGCGTCTGCTGCTGCTCATCCGTCGGCTCTGATTTCGGTTCGCCGATTCGGTAGAGCGTAGTCTCCCCACGGATGAACACGCTGCCATCGACGAAGGCAGGCGTGGCATCCACCGGTTCGCCCATCGACACACTGCCGATGTGCTCGAACTCGCTGCCGGTGGCGAAGAAGTGCATCACACCGTCGCGGTTCATCAGCCAGATACGATCGCCGACGATGCTGGGGGATGAGTAGTACATTCCGTCCGGCAACTCCTCCTCCCAGACCAGTTCACCATCCTCCAGCCGGAAGCAGCTCATCATGCCGAAGCTTGCTACCACGTAGACGTGGGTCCCGTCGCTGACCGGGCTGGCGGTGTCGGGCATCGTGCCGGGCGCAGTCCACTGCACGTGCGTCTCCGTCACATCGCCCTCGCCATCGGGACGGATCGCCACGAGGTCGGTTCCGTCATTGCATGCGATCACCAGGCCGCCTGCGTAGATCGGCGACGGTCCGACATCGCCGAAGAGCACGTCGGCCCGCCAGATCTCCTCGCCGTCCTCCGGATCGTACGCGATCACCCACGGGTTTGCGGCCGTGACAATCTGCGGCTCGCCGCGGTGCTCGATCACGATCGGCGTGGACCACGAGTTCGGCGTCTCGCGCTCGGTCTCCCACACCCGCGAGCCGTCCTCGACATTCAGCGCTACGATCCTCGACAG
>JBNJEK010000062.1:0-17819 GCA_051745855.1 Armatimonadota bacterium | reverse complement strand
CCTCGCCCTCGCGGCGGACCGCCGCCTCGCCGAAGGGCACCAGCCACTCGCCCTCGGGCACCTCCATCTCGCTGCGGCGCAGCAGGCGGTGCTCGATGAGCAGCACCGGGTCGTCGTCGCGGATGGCGGTCTTCAGCAGACCCTTGGCGTCGTACCCGTTCGACGGAATCGCGACCTTCAGGCCGGGCGCGTGCATGAACCACGCCTCGTGGTGGCCGGAGTGGTGCGCGGCCTCACGCGAGCCGCAACCCGCGGGGGTTTTGATGACCATCGGCACGTTGATCCGCCCGCCGGACATGAGCTTGAGCGGCGCGCACTGGTTGACGATCTGATCGAAGCAGACCGCCACGAAGTCCATGTACATGATCTCCACGATCGGGCGCAGGCCCGTGGCAGCGGAGCCTGTCCCGATGCCGACGAATGCCGATTCGGAGATCGGTGTCTGGAAGACGCGTCGCTCGCGAAGCTGCTCCCACAGGTTCTCGCGCTCGCGGACAGGCCCGAGGTCCTCGCCGATAAGGAAGACCGCCTCGTCTCGCTCCATCTCTTCCGTCATCGCCTCCGCGACAAGCTGCCCCCAGCCCATCGTGCGGGTCAGTTCGGGTTCGGGCTTGTAGTCCGGGTCTTCGCCACGATGCCGCGCTTTGTCACGCCGGCTCTGTTCGGCCCGCCACTGCACGTCAATCCGGACGATCTCGGCGATCGGCTCGCGGACGAATCTCTCGGCGTAGTTGGAGAATGACTCTTCTGCGCTCTCGTCCCACGTCCACGCGGCGTGGCGCAGGCCTTTCGTACCAGCAATCACGAGGTCGAATCGCTTCAGCTTGGTCTGAGGCTCATACTCGGCGATGATCGCATTGAGAAGTTCCGTCGCCTCCTGTCCGCGCATGAGCTTCTCGGCTTCTGCTGCGGTGCGCACCGCCGGGGATGGCGGGCGGATCGGCGGACCGTCGAGGGTCTCGAGCTCCTCCGGCTTCGGGAAGGGATCGGAGCATGCCTCGGCGACCGCGCGATCGAGCGTGCGCTGGATGCCCTCACGCATCGCCGCCTGCTCTTCGGCGGTCATGACGCCCTCGTCCTGCAGACGCTGCTCGAAGAGCGTGATCGGATCGCGCTTTTTCCACTCCTCGACCGCCTTCGGGTCGCGATGGGCGCTCTGGCCGCCCCCCGCGTGGCCGACGTAGCGGAATGTCTTCGCCTCGATCATTGTCGGGCCGCCGCCGGTGCGCGCACGCTCGACGGCCTCGCGCGCGACCTCATTGACCGCGAGCACGTCCTGCCCATCCACGATGTGCGCGGGGATGTCGTAGGGCTCGGCGCGTGGCGCGATGTCCTCACAGCAGTGCGCAACCTCCGCGGCGGTCGAGGCCGCCCAGAGGTTGTTCTCGCACACGAACAGCACGGGAAGCTGCCACAGCGACGCGAGGTTGAGGCACTCGCCGAACGTGCCCTGGTTGGCCGCGCCGTCGCCGAAGAACGCGACAGCGACGTTGTCCTCGCCGAGGTACTTCGCTTTAAACGCCGCGCCCAGCGCCAGCGGGATCTGCGCGCCGATGATGCCGTTGCCGCCGAGCATGCCCTTCTCCCAGTCGTAGATGTGCATCGAGCCGCCGCGTCCGCGCGAGTGCCCGGTCTCGCGGCCCATCAACTCCGCGACCATCCCGCGCAGTTCGAGGCCCTTGGCGATCGCGTGGCCGTGGCCGCGGTGGTAGCTGGTGATGAAGTCGGTGTCGCGAAGCTCGGTGCAGACGCCCGTGGCGACGGCCTCCTCGCCGATGTAGAGATGGACCGCGCCTCCGATCATACCGTCCGAGGCGAAGTCGTAGAGCATACAGGTGAGCAGGTCCTGGCCACCGGCGGCGTGGTCGTCGGTGAGTTCACCGCCGTAGAATCCGCGGTAGTCGTAGAGGTCCTTGAGTTGCTCCTCGAAGAGGCGGATGCGGTACATGCGCTGGAGCATGTTCTTGAACGTGTTCACGTCATCGGGGGTGTTTGAATGCACGGTTTGCGCCGCCTCTCAGACCTGATCGTGCTGTCTGCGGAGGTTCGCCGGGCATGCCCCCAATCCTCCAGCTACTGCTCGCGAAGCGGCGTGTCGTACCAGTCATCATACGGCCACGCGCACTTGATCAGGGCGTCGCCTCGTTTCTCCAGTGGGGGCTTGCCGCGATACTCCAGCGGAAGCTCGCCCAGCAGCATGCGAGCGTTCTCGACGTACTGCAGCAGCGCGCCCACTCGGTTCGAGCCGTTGATCCACACGACCGGTCCCGACGCGCGCACCTCGCCCTGTCCGCGACTTGCCACCCAGACACCATCCTCGTTCTGCCGCTCGATCACCCCGCGCACGTGTTCGGCGAGTTCGGGCATGCCTTCCGAAAGCTCTGCCAGGTCGGGCTGCGGCGCCCACGCCGGCGGCTCGTCGGCCTCCAGCATCGCATCGATCTGCTGGATGCGCACCCCCGGACTGTAACCACGCGGCTTCGCGTAGCTGAGGCGAACCGATTCCCGGCGGAACTGCTCCATCTCCCCGGGATCGGTGACATCGTAGATGCGCCTGTGGTCAGCGACGATTGGCTTGCCCGTCTCCGCGTCGTACCACGTGTAGTACTTCCCGTCCACCTGCGCCTCATGGAGCCACTTGAAGTACTTTCGCGGCGCTTCGATGTACTTCGGATCGCCTGTCACCCAGTACGCATCATCCAGCGACCGGAGCGCCGTAGATGCGCCGCTGAGAGCCACCGCTGCCGGCTCCCATGCGCGCGCCCAGATTGGCTCGTTGTCCTCATTGTATGACATCGCCCAGCCGTATGTCGGCGGGCCAAGCTGCGCCTCCAGCAGCCAGTCCGCGCACGCCACGAACGCGTCCAGGTACTTCTGCTCTTCGGTCAGATGGTACATAAGCAGCATCGCGTCCATGCCGTCGGCGACCGCGAGATCGTTCAACTCGCCACCGCGGGGATTGCCGCCCGGCTGCATTCCGACCTCTTCATCGAGATCCCAACTGTGTGACCACGAGCCGTTCGGATTCTGCGCATTGAAGAGGAACTCGCCGGCGTCAAGCGCCGCATCGAGGTAGCGCTGGTCGCCGGTGAGCCGGTGCATGTACACCAGCAGGTACATCGGATCGACGTGGTTTTGATCCTGCAGCTTCACCTTCCCGCCCTCGACAGGCGTCAGGTAGGTGGTCGTGCGAAGAAGCCCATCGGGCCCTGCGAAATACGCCTCTGACCAGCAGCCCTGCGGCATCTGCGCGGCCAGGTATGCCTCCGCCATTTCACGCGCAACGCTAAGCCACCATGATTCCTCGAGCACCTGAGCGCCGTAGATCATGCGGCCGGCGGTCGGACCCACGTGGCCCTTGTCATTGCTCACGTACCCCCGCGGTCGGATCCAGTCACGGGCGCCGGTGGGCGAGGGCAGCAGCGTCGGCCAGGTGTAGCAGTTCGCCCAGTGCCCGCCCTCCTGCACCTCCTCGAGAAAGCCGAACCACGCGCGCAGCGCCTCCTCCGCATCTGCCAGCAGTTCGAGATCGACCGCCGCGTGTGTTGCAGCCTGGCCCAGCGCTTGTGCGGTCACGTCGCTGCACCGCAGGTCGTCGATCGAGCCGCCGAGTGGGTGGTAGGCCTCGCTGGAGCTTCCTGAGCTACCGAGCCAGAGGGTGGTGAACGCATCCTCCGGGAAGGATTCATGCTTCGTGGCTGTCACACCCTCGCCGTTGACGGCCAGCCACAACCGCCCCGTCGGCGCGTGCCACGAGGCGACAATGTGGTGCCAGACATCCGGATCAAGCTCACCGGGGTGGTAGATCAGTGCCTCGCTCAGGTCGTAGTTCTTCCGGTTGCGCTCCCACCAGTCAGCCTGCATTAGCACAAGCGCATTGTCCTCGGGGCGTATGAAGAGCGCGTAGGTAGGGCGTCCGTGGGTGGTGTATCCCACCGCGTTGAAGATCCAGTGCTCCTCGGCATCGGCCCAGATATTCGTTTCGGGGGCGCTGCGCACCCACAACTCGACCGTGGCCTGTCGGGCGTTGAGATTCGCGTTGCCGCGGAAGTGTGCGACCGACGCCTCGCGGATCAGGTCGAACGCGCCTCCGCGTCGGCCGGCCTCTGAGGCCTCTCCGCGGTAGGTCGCGCCCTCTGCCATGTCTCGGGCATGCTCCGCGCGAACCTGCCCATCGTCAAAGGTCGCCAGCAGCGTCGTATGTCGGCCGACTTCAGTCGGCTGCTGCCAGTCCCAGCGGATCTCGAATGACCGGGCGTCAAGCTGCGCTGCGGCGGGCAGCGTAACGAGTATCAGTACCAGCGCGACCGCGGTTATGCGCATTGTCAGGCCTCCCGGGGGCGTCGTGGCTTCGTGAGGGGCTTTCTTCGCGGGCGGGACATTCTCCTTGGCCGGCCGCGAAGACAGTCAGCCACCGAAGATGCGTGGTCCGGCCCGACGCAGTCGCAGGGAGTTGCTGACCACGGACACGCTGCTCGCGGCCATTGCCGCTGCGGCGATCATCGGGTCAAGCAGCCCGAGTGCCGCCACGGGGATCGCGGCGGTGTTATACACGAAGGACAGGAAAAGGTTCTGCTTGATATGCGCCAGCGTCCGTCGGCTGAGGTTGATCGCGCGGACCACGCCGACCGGGTCGCCGGAGACAAGCGTCACCTCACCCGCCTCGATCGCCACGTCGGTGCCGGTGCCGATCGCAATCCCGACATCCGCCTGCGCCAGTGCGGGGGCGTCGTTGATCCCGTCGCCGACCATCGCCACGACTTCACCCGCGTCCTGAAGCTGGCGCACGCGCTCGGCCTTCTGATCCGGCAGGACCTCCGCGAGCACCTCGTCGATGCCGACGGCGCGCGCGATCGCCTCGGCGGTGCGGCGATTGTCGCCGGTCAGCAGGTACACCTGCAACCCCTCCTGCCGCAGGCGCTCGACCGCTCGGACGGCGCTCGGTCGAGGCTCGTCTGCGAGCGCCAGTACGCCCGCTGCCTCGCCGTCGACTGCGATCACCAGCGCCGTCTTCCCGTCCGCCTCCAGCGCCTCGAGGTCCTTCGCCGCAGGCGCGAGGTCGATCTCGTGCTCGCCCATCAGGCGCGCGGAGCCGACCACGACGCGGTGGCCCTCGACAGTGGCGACGACGCCGCGTCCGATCGAGACTTCGAAGTCCTCGGCCTCGGGGAGCGCGATGTCGTTCGTTCGCGCGTACTCCACGATCGCCCGCCCCAGCGGGTGCTCAGACGGGACCTCAGCGGCGGCCGCCAGGCGGAGGACATCGCGCCGCCCGTGCTCGCCCAGCGGGACGACGTCGGTGACGCCGGGTTCGCCGACCGTCAGTGTCCCCGTCTTGTCGAAGATGACGGCGGTCAGGCGCCCGGCTGTCTCGAGCGCGGCCGCTTCGCGGATGAGAATCCCGTTCTGTGCGCCGAGGCCGGTGCCGACAGTGACGGCGGTGGGGGTCGCAAGGCCCAGCGCGCAGGGGCAGGCGATCACGAGCACCGAGGTGGCTGCGATCAGCGCCGGCTCCCACCCGCGCCCTGTGAGTACCCACGCTGCGACCGTGATCACCGCGACGACGATCACCGCGGGGACGAAGTACGCCGAGACCAGGTCGGCGAGACGTTGAATCGGCGGCCGGGTGGCCTGCGCGTCGCGCACGAGGCGCACGATCTGCTGCAGGGCAGTCTCTGAACCAACGCGTGTGGCCTTGAAGCGGAAGCTGCCGGCGAGGTTGACGGTGGCGCCGATCACCTCGTCGCTCTCGGTCTTCTCCACCGGAACGCTCTCGCCGGTGATCATCGACTCATCGACAGTGGAGTGGCCGTCGGTGATCGTGCCATCGACGGGAATGCGCTCACCGGGCCGGACGAGCAGGGTCTCGCCCGGCTGCACCTCGGACGCGGGGATGACGACCTCCTCGCCGTCACGGATGACGGTGGCCTCGTCGGGCGCAAGCTCCATCAGCGCTCGGATCGCCTCGGATGTGCGGCCTCGCGCGCGGGCCTCCAACCAGCGGCCGAGGGTGATGAGTGTGAGGATCATCGCCGCGCCGTCGAAGTAGAAGTGCTCGGCGCCGGTCGCGAGGTTGTATACGCTCAGCAGGTAGGCCGCGGACGAACCCATCGCGATCAGTACGTCCATCGTCGCGGAGCCTGCGCGGAGGGCTTTGACTGAGTTCACATAGTACTGCCAGCCGAGGACGATCTGCACCGGCGTCGCGAGCGCGAGCAAAATCCACGGCTTGCCCGGGACATCCACCCACATGCTCAGCACAAGCAGCGGCAGAGAGAGGGCCGCGCCGAAGACGGTGAGCATGAGTTGCTGGCGCTGCTCGCGAACCTTCTCCTCCTGCAGGAGAGCGATGTCAGCCTCGGGATCGTCCGCGATGCTGGCCTCGTACCCGAGTTCCGCGACGCGCTCAATGATCTTTTCAGCGTCCACCACCGACGGGTCGTGGATGACTTCCGCGGTCTCCTCGGCGAGGTTGACGCTGGCGGAGGAGACACCGTCGAGCTTCGCGAGGCCCTCTTCGACCGCGCGAACGCAGGCTGCGCATCGCATTCCGTGGATGCGTAGATGCAGGCGTGGGCTTTCGACGGTCTCCTCGCGCACTCCGTAGCCCGCGCCCCTGATCGCAGCGATGATCTCCTCGACCGTCAGCGCCTCGGGATCGTACTGCACCGTGACGCTGTCGGTGGCGAGATTCACGGCCGCCTCGCTCACCGCATCGATGCTTGTGAGCGCTTTCTCGATGTTGCCGGCGCATCCCGCGCAACGCAATCCGGTCAGTTGCAGCGTGATCTTCTCGTGTGTCATCACGATTCTCCGTCCTCTGCGGTGGTGTTGTGCTGAGATTCGCGGGTCCGGGACCCGCTTCCTGCCTCGTGGTGGCACGGCGTTTGCGGTGATTGTTTGTGCAGTCCTTCGCGAAGTTCGGACGAATTGCCGTGACTGGTCGGTCTCATTCGCGCTCTGCGCGGCGGTTATTCGCGAAAAAGTTAACGAAGTTTCGGGATTCGGGGAGGTCTGCGGTGTGATACTGCCGAATCGCTGGACCAGATGGCAGCCGCGAGGCCGGAGCGACTGCTGCAGGGCGACGCAACGGTGTCCGGCGATGCGGCCGCTCCGAGCAGCATCCAGTCAGGAGAGTTGCAGCCGGTGAGCAAAGACAGTCCTGGCTTCATGACCTGTCCACTCTGCGGCTGTGCGTGCGGGCTGAACCTGCTTGCGCAGTGCCACGGGCCCGAGCAGCCGATGTCGATCACAGTTCTCCCATCCTCGGCGCCCGGTTGGGGCGCCAGCGGGCTGTGTATGCGCGGCTGGCAGGTGGGGGAGATTCTCGGCAGCCGCCGGCGCCTTCGCCATCCCCTGGCGTGGCGCGATGGTGAGCAGGACCGCGCAGATTGGGATGAGGCGCTGGAGAGGGCCGCCGGGACGCTCGCTGAGTTGCGTTCGGAAGATCCTTCGTCGGTGGGCATCATCCTCGGCGACAGCCTCAGCAACGAGTCGGTGTTTGTCGCCCGCAAGTTTGCCGACATGATCGGCACCCCGAACATCGCGACACTGGGCCTTGAGCTTGATGCGCCGGTGATTCACGGCGCCGAGGAGGTCCTCGGCGCTCCCTACCGCTCGCCGGAGCCGGAGGAGATGGACGGGACCGACCTTTTCATCTGCGTCAACTCAAACTTCCAGCACATCAATCCACGGGCCGCCGGGGCCATGGCGCGCAGGCTGCAGGGCGGCGCGCGGATGATTCTCATCGATGAGGTTGATCAGGGGCAGGCGGTCTGGGCGGATATCTACGCACGGCACCGGCCGGGGATGCGGGCGGCGGCCCTTCGGCAGGTTGCCGATGCCATCAGGGCGGGCGAAGTCGGCGGTGGGCCGCTTGATCCTGCGCAGGTCCGCGAGATGCTTAGGCTGATCGACGAGAGTCGCCGTGTCGCCCTTCCTTTCTCCGCGGAGGCGATCGTGAGCACCGAGGAGGCCTTTGCGGTCGGTCAGCTTGCGAAGGCGCTGCGGGCGGACACGCGCTGGGTGGGCACCTATCTGCTGCCCTCGGGGGCCAACACATTCGGCACCATCGACATGCTCGCGCCCGGCGGCGCCGGTGCGGGCGGGATGGGCGCGATGGAGATGCTCAGCGCGGGTTCTGGTATCCGGTGCCTGATCACGATCGGAGAGGATCTCGGCCGTCTCTTCGGGCCGGCTGACCTTGCGAGGATCCGCCCGCGGCTGGAGATGGGCATCTCCCTGTCCTCGTTCGTCTCTCCGACGACGCAGCTTGCTGATCTCGCTTTGCCGGTTGCGATGGATGGAGAGCGCGAGGGGACGATTCGCCGACCGGACGGCCGGGTGTGGTGGAGCCAGGCAATTCTTGAGCCTGCAGGCGAGACGCGCACGATCGAGGCGGTCCTCCAGGCGCTGGCCGGGGCGCTGGGGGGCGAGGTCGCGTGGGATGACCAGGACGCGGTCTGGGAGCAGATCCGGGCCGAGGTGCCGGGTTACTCGCACATCGATCTCTCGAAACTGCGCGCGGGTGAGCTTCCATCCGTGGGGCTGGACACGGCGCGAGTGACCGGTGTTGTGCCGCCGACGGTGCTGACCGCGGCTCCGGTGGATGTGCCGGCGACGAACGAGGAGCGCGGGTGGCTTCTGCTGCCGCGATCCACGCGCGGCGGCTGGACGACCGATCCGCGTTGCCAGGGGGCGCATATCCTGCGGCGGGAGGCGACGCTTTACCGCGAGCCTTACCTGCTGGTGGCGCCTGACGATGTACTCGAACTTGAGGTCCGCGAGGGGGAGCGTGTGCAGATTGTCACAAGCGGGGGCGCGGCGACCGCGCGAGTGCGTTCGGACCCGGGGATGCCCGCGAAAGTGGCGATCCTGCCGACTGAGTTTCCCGGTGTGATTCGGACCCTTGCCGGGCTGGAAGAGGGCGCTGCGCCCGAACCCGGCGTTCCGGCCAGCCCGATCGCGGCCAGCGTAAGGCCGATGGAGACGCGGTGAATCCGCGGTGGCAGCGCCGAACATGGCTCGTGCGGGGGATGTCTCAGGATACGAACACGGAGCGTTGGATCGCTGCGGCCGCCCTCGAAGGGCGCCTTCGTCAGCGCCAGCCCGTGCGCGTTTTCACGAAGTCACAGGGCAGTCGGTGATTGACAGTGGAGCAGCAGGCGACTCATCCAACTGAGATTCTGATGCTGCCGGCGGATCGGATCCGGCGGTTCATCAAGCTTATGATTGAGGCGACCGATCATTTCGTCGCGCCGAAGCGGTCGCTGCACGAGGACGTGGTCTTCGCGGAAGTCGAAGACGCGGACGAGGTCGAGCTTGACTACGAGAATGCGCTCGTTTCGCCCGCATGCTTCGTCCTGCCCCAGCGCGAGGCGGTCTTCACCTACGCGATGGCGGAGGGCGAACCTCCCGAGGTGCGCGCAACCGCAGATGTCGAGTCGCACATCATCTTCGGTGTACGCCCGTGCGACGTGGCGGCGATCGAGTACCTCGATCGCTTCTTCATGGGCGGGGAGTTCGCCGATGACGTCTACGCCCGACGCCGCGAGGCGAAGACGATCGTGGCGATGGCGTGTGTTGAGCCGCAGAACGACGCCTGCTGGTGCACTTGCTCGAACGCGGGGCCGGTGGCGCGCAGCGGCTACGACCTGCAGTTGACACCGATGGATGACAGCTACCTTGTTGAGGTCGGATCAGAGCGCGGAGAGCGTCTCGCCGAGATCGCGACCGACCTGCTCGAGGACGCGGACGAGGAACTCGTGGAGGAGCGCGAGCGGCAAGTGGAGGCCGCCTACGAGACTTTCGAGCGCCGTGGCAACATCGCCCAGGCGATGCGCTGGATCTCCAGCGACGAGACCCCCGAGGAGCTGTGGGAGGAGCTTGGGGCGAAGTGCTTCTCCTGTGGAAGCTGCTCGCTGGTCTGTCCGGTCTGCTCGTGCTTTGATACACATGAGTACATCGAGGACGGCGTCGGGGCGCGGATCCGCTGCTGGGATTCGTGCCACTTCCCCGGCTACTCGTTGGAGGCTTCGGGCTTTAACCCGCGTGAGGACGCCGCTGAGCGGATGTTCCACTACGCGCATCACAAGCTCTGCGGCGACACCTTTCAGAAATACGACCGTCCCGGCTGCGTCGGTTGCGGACGTTGCGTGCAGGTATGCTCGGCGCAGATTGATCTGCCGCGGATCGCGCAGACGATCCGCGAGCGCGGGTGGGAATGCAAGAGCTGTCCGCACCGGGAAGAACACGCGGCGGCGACAGCCGAAGAGGGGACGGATGAAGACTGATGGATCACGAAGAAGGGACTTACGTCCCCCGGAGCGCCGAACTCGTCGAGGTTATTGAAGAGAATTCGATGGAGAAGACGTTCACATTTGAGCTTGTCGACGGGGAGCCGATGCCTTACAACCCCGGACAGTTCATGCTTGTGACCGTCTTCGGTGCGGGGGAGGCGCCGTTCACGCTGTGCAGCATGCCCGCGGGCGATCCACGTATCACGATGACCGTCCGGCGCTACCCCGGCGGACGTGTGACCGAGCAGTTGCATGAGATGGAACTCGGCGAGCATGTCGGGATCCGTGGGCCCTTCGGCAACGGATTCGCGATGGAGATGATGCGAGGGCGCGACGTCCTGGTGGTCGCGGGGGGGATCGGGATGGCCCCTCAGCGGGGTTTGATCGAGGCGATCCTCAACGACCGCGATGAGTTTGGCAAGCTGACCGTGTTCTACGGGATGGCGAGCCCTGATCAGATGCTTTACAACGATCTGATGGACGAGTGGCAGGAGCGCGATGACATCAACCTGCGGCTGACCATCGACCGGCCGCATCCTGACTGGGACGGGCACGTCGGGCTGATCACCACGCTTTTTGAGGACCTTGAGATCGATGCGCTGATGACCTCGGCGACGATCGTCGGGCCGCCGGTGATGTACCGCTTCGTGATCATGGAGTGCGAGAACCTCGGACTCAACCCCGAGTACATCTTCCTCTCACTTGAGCGGCGGATGTCGTGCGGGGTGGGCAAATGCGGACACTGCGCGATCAAGGACGTATACGTCTGCATCGATGGGCCGGTCTTCTCGCTGAGCGAGTACCGGCGGCTGGAAGAGGAGTAGCGGCAGCGACCAGCCATCAGCTACCAGCAAAAGGCAACGGCGAACGACGCATGGACGCATCGACAGGTGAGGATGCATGCTTGCGGCGACGCAACTGAGCGTTCAACTGATCTTCGGACTGCTGCTTGCTGGCGCGCTCGCCGGGATCATCCTGGGCCGGTGGGCGCGCCTGTGCGGCTGGGTCTGCAGCGTGGCGGTGGCCGGGGCGCTTGGCGCCAGCGCATGGCTCGGCACCCTCGCGTGGCACAACTCGCCCGTCGGGGTGACCTTCGGCAGCGTCGGGCCCGCGCCGATCGCCTTTGAGTTCACGAGGCTGAACCTCATCTTCGTCTGGCTGGTGCTGGGCCTGGGGCTGCTCGCCACCGTGCATTCGGTGCGTTACATCGAGCACTCCGCGCGCGGCGAGGGCGTCCCCGCTGCGCCGGTGATGCGTTATTATCCCCTGCTGATGCTCTTCCTCGGGTCCATGGCGGCCGTCGTGTGCATGCCGAACCTGCTGTCATTTTTCATCGCGTGGTCGATCATGTCGCTCAGCGGGCTCGCGCTCATCCTTCACGAGTATCACAAGCCCGACGTACTCGCCGCCGGCATCAAGTTTGCCGTCTTTACGCTCGTCGGCAACACCGCGATCTTCATCGCGATCATGATCCTGCGCAACGCTTCCGGCAGTTTCAGCCTTGAAGCGGCGCAGGATGTGATGTCAGGGATGTTCGCTGGTGGCTCGTGGATGCCGCATCTCATCTTCGGATTGTTCGCCTTCGGCTTTCTGACAAAGCTGGGGATCTACCCGATGGGGGACTGGCTGCCTGACGCGCACCCGGCAGCGCCGTCTCCGGTGAGCGCGCTGCTTTCCGGCGTCATGATCAAGCTGGCGGCCTACGACGTCGCGCACATGTCGATTGAATTGATGGTGGATGGTGGCGCGAGCCCCGACGCGATGATCGCGTGGGGGCTCATACTCGGCGTGATGGGCGGATTGAGCGTGCTCCTTGGTGGAGCGGCTGCGGCGGCGAACAATGACACGAAGCGGCTGTTGGCGTACTCATCGGTGAGTCAGTCCGGGTACATCCTGATGTGCCTCGGCGTGAGCATGGCGTTCGTCCTCTTAGACCTCCGACTGGCCGGGCTGGCATTTGTCGCGGCGCTCGTATTCGTGATCGCCGACGGCATGCACAAGTCGCTGCTCTTTTTGACGGCAGGCTCGATCCTGCACGCGACTGGCACGCGCGACCTGGTGCAACTCGGCGGCCTCGGTGACCGCATGCCCTCCACGAAGCTGGCCGCCATCGCCGGCGGACTGTCGCTCGGTGGCATCCCGCTCACCGCCGGCTTCATCGCCAAGTGGCTGTTGCTGCAGGCGGCGCTGCAGGGCTCGGCCGAGCAACCGCTGCTGGCGGTCTTCATGCTGGTAGTGGTGCTCGGGAGCATCCTCGCGATGGCCTACGCGCTGAAGTACGTGGGCGCGGCGTTCCTCGGGCACCCGGCTGACCCGGAGTGCTGTGCGCAGACCGAGGAGGTACCCGGGAGCATGCGAGTGCCGCAGTTCGCGCTCGTGGCCGGGCTGGTCGTGGCCGGGCTGTGGCCCGCGCTGATGGCGGGGCCGGCGGCGGCCGCGTGGAGCGGAATGATGGGGATCGGGACGCCGCTGACCGGCGTTGAGGGCGGACTGCTGCTCATCGGCGGGCCGGGCGAAGGCCTCGTTGGCGGCTTCGTGCCGGTGGTCATCTTCGTGCTGGTGGCGGTGGCGGCGCTGGTCGCGTGGGGCCTGTCGAGGCTCGGCGGCGCGCCGACGCGAGACGTGCCAAGCTGGCAGAGCGGGCTGGATATCCCGCTGGCGACCACGCGCCTGCCGGCGAGTGGCTGGTTCTGGCCGTTCACGCCCGTGCTGCGCAGGATCTACCCTGAGATCAAGTTGCCGGCGATTCTGAACCCAGTCGGTGAAGATACGTCGCAGAAAGCAGAAGAAGACAGTGAGCGCGATGCGGCAAGGGCCGCGCTCGGCGCTGCCGACGGGGGCGAGTAATGTTGCACGTTAGGATGACGTCGCGGGGCAGTAAGCGGGCGGTGCCGCTTCCGGCACTGCCGCAGTGAGGGAAGAGGAGGACTGGATTGTGACTGCCGAAGAGATAGCCGGGCGTTTGACAGACCGCATCGGAGACGGACTGCTGGAAACCGAGTTCCGTGGCGAGTCGCGCGTGTACTGCACGATCGACCCCGGGACGGTGGTTGAGGCCGCTGACGAGATTTTCAACCAGTCGGGCGGGCGGTATGTCATCACCGCGGCCACCGATGACAGGGGAGAGCACGACGCTTACCTGATCACCCACTTTTTCTCATTCGACGACGACGGCTTCTACGTCATCCTGCATGCGCGAGTTCCCGAGGATGACCCGCGCATCGACTCGATCACCCCGACGATCCCCGGCGCGGGCTGGGGGGAGCGCGAGATGCAGGACCTGATGGGCGTGGAGGCGGTCGGGCACCCGGACCCCCGCAGGCTGGTCTTGCCCGATGACTGGCCGGAAGACATCCATCCGCTGCGCGATGACTTCGACACGCAGGACAGGCCGCCCGCGTCGATGGAGGGCGCCCCGAAGATGAAGGACAGCCCCGAAGGGGCGGTGATGGTGCCGGTCGGACCGTATTTTCCGACACAGCATGAGCCGGAGGCATTCTCCGTCTACGTGGACGGAGAGGTGGTGGTCGACTCGGACTACCGCGGCTTTTACAACCATCGGGGCATCGAAAAGCTCGGCTCTTGTGATCTGACATACAATCAGATCCCGTTCATCGCCGAGCGTATCTGCGGGATCTGCGGCTTCGTCCACTCCTGCGCGTACTGCATGGCCGTGGAGGAGGCGGCGGGGATCGAGGTCCCGCGGCGGGCGGATTACATCCGCACGATCTTCCTCGAGCTTGAGCGGCTGCACTCGCACATGCTGTGGACGGGCGTCGCCGGACACATCATCGGTTTCGACACGCTCTTCATGGAGACGTGGCGGATGCGCGAGCCGCTCATGTGGCTGGCGGAGGAACTGACCGGCAATCGCAAGACCTACGGGATGAACATCGTCGGCGGCGTGCGCCGGGACATCGATCGGGATGATTTCGCGAAGATTGAGAAGGTCCTTGGCGACATTGAGCGCGAGTGGACGGCGCTGCAGGATGCAGTGCCGGGGGATGCGACGCTCACCGCACGCCTCGGCGACGTGGGCGAGCTTACGCCCGAGGAGGCGCGCGAATTCTGCGCGCTGGGTCCGGTCGCCCGCGGGTCGGGGAAGGCCATCGACATTCGCGTCGATCACCCTTACGCGGCGTACGACGAGCTTGATGTGAAGAAGTGCGTGAATGAGGGCTGCGACACACTCGCGCGGACGTTCGTGCGCCTCGAGGAGACGCCGGTGGCGATCTCCATCATCCGCCAGTGCCTTGAGCAGATGCCCGACGGCGAGATCGCCGCAGAGATCACCGAGGCGATCCCGGCCGGACTGCAGGGGATCGCGGCGGTCGAGGCACCGCGCGGCGAGAGCTTCCACTGGGTGCTGACCGGTGAGGAGAATCGGCCTGCGCGCTGGCGCGTGCGCGCCCCAACCTACGCCAACCTGCAGGCGATCGGCGCGATGATCGAGGGCGACGTGCTGGCCGACGTGCCGATCGACATCGGCAGCATCGACCCGTGCTACTCCTGCACCGACCGCATGACCGTGATCGACAGCCGCAGCGGGCAGATGAAGGTCATGAATGCCGAAGAGATGATGAGCCGCAGGGAACCGTGAAGCGGGGAACCGGGGGATTGTTGAACGGCCTGCCCGCCACCGGCCCTCGGAGTTCGAATTAGGGCCGCAGGAAGTGCCTTTAGAGCGCCCGCTGTCATTTGGCGGCGCGACGAAGCTTCCCTGCCCGCCCGCCGTTTTCCGTCCGCGTGCGCTGGGTCGAACGACGGGCCGGCATGGAAGCTGACACCTTCGTAAACGACACTCAGGCGTCACTTTCACCGCCGCCGGGGGCGGCGTCGGAGAAAGCGGCCCCTCCGTACGGCTTACGACGGCGTTTCGTTCGGTGTTCCGCAATTGCTTGAACGCGAGTTCCAGCCTGCCAATGCCGTTGAAGCAATGAGGTCAACTGATGACGCTGCAGAGCTTTCTGCCGACAATCGGAATCGCGCTGGCGAACATGCTGCTGGTGGTGCTGGTGGCGCCGCTGCTTGAGGGCACGATCCGCAAGCTCCGCGCGGCCATCCAGTCACGCCAGGGGCCGCCGATCTACCAGCCCTACCTCGACCTGCTGAAGCTGCTGGCCAAGGAGGACCTGCGCGTCACCGGCAGCCCGATCGTGTCCTGGGGGCCGCCGGTGATGCTGGCGACCATCCTGGTTGCGGCCGCGCTGATGCCGCTGGGCCTGTTGGCGCCGCAGGTGGCTGCGGGCGACCTGATCGTTTTCATCGGACTGCTCGCGCTGGCGAACATCACGCTGGCAGCGATGGGCTTCGCGACAGGTTCGGCGTTCTCAAGCCTCGGCGCGAGCCGCGAGGTCATGTCGATGCTCGCCGCGGAACCGGTGATGTTCGTGTCGCTGCTGGTCCTCGCCGTCGAGTCCGGCTCGATGACCTTCGCAGGACTGCTGACCGCGCCGATGGGCGTGGTGACGGTGATCGCCGGGATCACCTACCTGCTCGCGTTGCAGATGTACGTCGCGAAGGTTCCCTTCGACATCACGGAGGCGGAGACCGAGTTGATCGGCGGACCACTGAGCGAGTTGTCCGGGCCGAAGCTGGCGCTGGCGGAGTGGGCAATCTACGCCAAGCAGTTCATCTACTCGTCGCTTTTCATCCAGCTTTTCCTACCGTGGACGCTCAGCTTCATCCCATGGCTGGCGCTGGCGATCGTGTTCAACGTGGTGCTGGTGCTGGTGCTGGATGCGGTGGTGGTCGGATTCGTGATGTCGGTGAATCCGCGCCTGCGCCTTGACCAGGCGCTGCGCTACGGAATGACGCTGGCGGGCGCGGCGAGCATCGTGTTGATCGTGGCGGCGATCGTGTGATGGTGGCGGGGCATTTCGCAGAGGCGGGACCCCGTTCCTGTCTGTGCCGTGCGCTGGGGGGATCTCCTGTGACATACAACACAGGCCGGAACGGGATCCGGCCTCTCCAACGGCTAACGGATCGGGGACCATGAGCATTCTGAAGACCATCTGGAGCAAAATCAAAGAGGCGATCATCGCGCTGACGCCGGGTCGGGTGACGCTGCCCTATCCCTTTGCGCCGCGGGAACCTGAGGAGGGTTTCCGGGGCCTGCCGCACGTGGATGTGAACAAGTGCATCGGCTGCGGCGGCTGCGCGAATGCCTGCCCGGCGCGGTGCATCCGCGTGGTGGATGAGAGCCAGTCGGAGCGAGTGCTGGTCTTCCTCCACGAGCGCTGCACGTTCTGCGGGCGCTGCGCGGAAGTGTGTCCGGTGGATGCGATCGAGATGAGCAAGGAGTTCGAGCTTTCGACTGACGATCCGCACGATGACCTTGTCGGGGAGTATCACATCTTCATGGGCCCCTGCGAGCGCTGTGGACGATGCTTTGAGACGACCAGCGCTCTCGACCGCCTGCAGAAGACAGGCATGCGCCGGGACAGCATCGATCGCAAATGCGCCATCGCCTGCCCCGCGGAGATTGAGGACGAGGCCGAGGAGAAGGAGAGCGTCACGTGATTCGCGACTGGATCGTGAAGAACATACTGCCGCGCGCGCTGTGGGTCTATCACACCAACTGCGGCGCCTGCAACGGCTGCGACATTGAGGTGCTCGACACGCTCACGCCCTTCTACGATGCGGAGCGTTTCGGCATCAAGATGGTCGGCTCTCCGCGCCACGCCGACGCGCTCATCCTCTGCGGTCCGATGACGCGGCAGACCGCGCCTGCTGTCCGGCGGGTCTACGAGGCCGTGCCGGACCCGAAGATCGTCTTCGCCATCGGCTCCTGCGCCACCGGCGGCGGGATGTGGCACGACACATACAACGTCCTCGGCGGCGCCGACCAGGTGCTGCCGGTGGACTTCTACGTCCCCGGCTGCCCTCCGCGGCCTGAGGCGATCCTGCACGGAGTCGCGACCGCACTTGGCCTGACGGAGAAGGAAGTCAAGCGCGTGACCGGCCGGCAGATCAACCGCGACGTGGAACCGCACGCACTGCCCGAAGAAGAGTGGCTGGTCCACGAGCAGGACTGACAAAGCAGCAACGAAAGCAACGACAGCAGCGAAAGCAACGACGGCGACGGCGACAGGCACGGCAACGGCAACCGCAGGGCAATGCCCAAGCGTGACGCAGGAGTGTCGGGCGCGGGCGTGGAAGTAGGCGGCGGTCCGGGAAGTGTCGGCCAGGAGGGATCGCCATGAGGATCGCTCGTGCGTTCGTGATTGGGTCGCTCGTTGCCATCGTCGCCTGCAGTGCCATCTCCCAGGAACTTCCCCGCAAGAAGCTGATTCAGACCGGATGGGATCAGGTCAGCCCCGAACGATTGCGCGAACACATTGAGGTCGTCGAGCAGCAGCCTTTCCACGGACAGGTCATCCGCTTTCAGGGCCGCGGCGATTCGCCTGCGTTTCGCCTCGCATTCCAGCACGAGGACTGGGACATGGAGGCGATCGAGCAGGTCATCGAGGATCTGCAGGCCGCGCAGTCAGCGTCCACGAGGCCTGCTGAACGCTTCCT
>JBNJEK010000061.1:0-17977 GCA_051745855.1 Armatimonadota bacterium | reverse complement strand
GACGGGCCTCCCTGCCCATCTGCCTTTGTCGTCGCCTTTCTGCCGTGTGTAGGACGGGCATCCCTGCCCGTCTGCCTTTGCCGTCGCCTTTCTGCCGTGTGTAGGACGGGCATCCCTGCCCGTCTGCCTTTGCCGTCGTCTTTCTGCCGTGTGTAGGACGGGCATCCCTGCCCGTCTGCCTTTGCCGTCGTCTTTCTGCCGTGTGTAGGACGGGCATCCCTGCCCGTCTGCCTTTTGTCCTCCAACCGGACGACTGACGGGCTGGGAAGCCCGTCCTACAAACGACGGATACGACGGCGCTCGTTTGCCCTTCCTGCAAACCGAACAGACGACCGTCGCCTTCCCACGAATTGCGCTCTACCCAACGCGCGTGATATACTCAAAACTGCACATTAAGCCGCCCTGAAGCGTCTCAGGACTGACATGGCGACCACTCACCCCGACAATCTGAACGCAATAATCACCCGGGTATCCGGCTACTGGTCGGAGGATGACATCGCCCGGCTCAAAGCCGCGTACGATCATGCCGACCGGGCTCACGAGCAGAACCCGCCCCGCTCCACCGGACATCCGTTCATCAGCCACCCCCTCGCCGTCGCCGAGATCCTCACCGAGATCGAAGCCGACCCCGACACCGTCATCGCCGGCATCCTTCACGATGTCGTCGAAGACACCGATGTCGAGATCGAGCAGATTGAGGAGGAGTTCGGCGAGGTGGTCGCCGCGCTCGTCAACGGGGTGACAAAGCTGACCCGGCTGAGCTTTCAGACACGCCAGGAGCGCCAGGCCGGGAACCTTCGCAAGATGTTCCTCGCGATGGCCGAGGACATCCGTGTCATCCTCATCAAGTTCGCCGACCGGCTTCACAACATGCGCACCCTCTACGCCCTCCCGCCCGACAAGCAGGAGGCCACCGCCCAGGAGACGCTGCAGATCTTCGCGCCGCTTGCCCATCGGCTCGGAATCTGGCGCTTCAAGTGGGAGCTTGAGGACCTCGCATTCCGCTACATCGAGCCGGAGAAGTACTACGAGGTCGCGCACATGCTTGGCCTCGGCCGGCAGGAGCGTGAGGAGCGGATAGAAGCCGTGCGCACCGCCGTCCGCGGCCGCCTCGAGCAGGCCGGCATCCGCGCCACCGTCCAGGGCCGCGCCAAGCACATCTACTCCATCGCGGAGAAGATGAACAAGCAGGACATCAGCTTCGACCGCATCGCCGACCTCGCGGCGATCCGCATCATCACCGACACCGTCGCCGACTGCTACGCCGCGCTCGGACTTGTCCATCAACTCTGGATCCCGATCCAGGGCATGTTCACCGACTACATCGCCAAGCCCAAGGCTAACAAGTACCAGTCGCTGCACACCAAGGTGATCGGCCCCGACAAGCAGCCGCTTGAGGTGCAGATCCGCACGTGGGAGATGCACCGGGTCGCCGAATACGGCGTGGCCGCGCACTGGCGCTACAAGGAGGGCGGCGGCGGGCCCTCCGAGGACCAGATCTCCCTTCTCCGTCAGGTGCTGGAGCTTGAGACCGACCTCAAGGAAAGCCACGAGTTCCTCGAACTTCTGCAGATGGACCTCTTCAACGACCAGGTCTTCGTCTTTACGCCCGACGGCGATGTGATCGACCTGCCCGCCGGCGCCGGCCCGATCGACTTCGCCTACCGCATCCACACCGAGGTCGGTCATCAGTGCGTGGGCGCGCGCGTGAACGGCCGCCAGGTCTCGCTCAGCTACGAATTCCGCAACGGCGACATCGCCGAGATCGTCACTTCGCCATCCGCCGAACCCTCCCGCGACTGGCTGGAGATGGTGAAAAGCTCGCGCGCCAAGTCCAAGATCCGCCGCCACCTGCGGGCCAAGATGCGCGCCGAGAACGTCGCCGCCGGCAGGCAGGCTCTGCAGAAGGCGCTGGAGCACCATCCACCAAGGGTGCGGCGAGCGGTTGACCTCGACAACCTCGAGTCACTGCTCGAAAGCTTCGGCTTCAGGGAAACGGAGGACCTGCTGGCCTCGGTGGGCTACGGCGACATCGAGGCCGAGACCGTCGTCCGCGACCTCATCGCCGACGAGATGCAGCCGGGCAGCCTCGCCGAAGAGGTCGATCGTGTGCTCGCCGAATCCGGCACGCCGACGTCGCGCGGCCCGGGCGCCCCCGAGGTGATGGTGGACGGCGTGGACGGCTTCCAGTGCCGCCGCTCGAAGTGCTGCTCACCGCTGCCGGGCGATGAGATCACCGGCTACATCACGCGCGGCAAGGGCCTCACCATCCACCGCAGCGACTGCAAGAACCTGCGCTACCACGCGAAGAATGAGCCCGACCGGGTCGTGCCGCTGACCTGGTCGCGCAAGGACGACAAGGCCGTCTTCCAGCACGAACTGGAGATCGTTGCCGTCGATCGCGTCGGCCTCTTCTCTCACATCGCGGCCGTCGTCGCCGAGTGCGGGATCAATATCGCCTCCGCGAACGCGACCACCACCGACTCGGGCGTGGCGCGCCTTGACCTCAAGCTCGACATTCGTCGCAGAGAGAACCTCGATCACGTGCTGGGCCGGCTGAGGTCGCTGATCGACGTTATCAGCGTCCGCCATCTCTCCCTCACACGGTGAATCGTTAAGATTCACCACGATCCCGCGCAACTTCTGGCCTCGCAATGCCTCTAACGGTGAAAGGTTCCCGGCGCAAGCGCACGCTGCGCCCGTCATGATTCGAGGTGTGCCACCCGTGCAAGTTCCCCTGGTCGATCTGCAACTGCAGTACAACGAGATCCGCGATGAGGTCATGAACGCGTTCGATGACGCGCTCTCATCCATGCGACTGGTCCTCGGGCCCAACGTCGATGCATTCGAGGACGAGTTCTCCTCATTCTGCGACGTGAACCACACCATCGGCGTGGGCAGCGGCACCGACGCGCTTCAGCTCCTGCTCCATGCCCACGGCATCGGGCCGGGCGATGAGGTCGTCACCACGTCTTTCACCTTCATCGCCACCATCGAGGCCATCATGCTGCTCGGCGCTACGCCCGTGCTTGCCGACATCGAGCCCGACACCTTCTGCATCGACCCGACCGAGGTCGCGACCAGGATCACTCCCCGCACCCGCGCGGTCCTGCCCGTGCACCTTTACGGTCACCCGGCCGACATGGATTCGATCGCCGAGGTCATTGGCGACCGTGACATCGCGCTGATCGAGGACGCCGCACAGGCTCATGGCGCGCTTTACAAAGAAAAGCCCGCCGGCGGCCTCGCCGACGGCGGAGCGTTCAGCTTCTACCTGAGCAAGAACCTCGCGGCCTACGGCGAGGCGGGCGCGATCACCATCGATGACGACGAAATCGACGACACCATCCGCGCGCTCCGCGTACACGGCTCCCGGGAGAAGTACGTACACCGCCTCATCGGCTACAACAGCCGCATCGATGAGCTTCAGGCAGCGGTCCTGCGCATCAAGCTGGCCCGGCTGCATGACTGGAACGAGGCACGTCGCCGCCATGCCGCTCGCTACAACGAGCAGCTTGGCGGCCTGGCGGACCTGCGCACGCCGATCGAGAAGGACTGGGCGCGCAGCGTCTACCACGTGTACACCATCCGCAGCCCCCGGCGCGATGAGATCGCAGCGGCGCTTGAGGGCGAGGGCGTCGGCCACGCCGTCCACTACCGCGTGCCCTGCCACCTGCAGGCGGCGCTGAGCGACCTCGGCTACCCGGAGGGCGCGCTGCCCGAGACCGAGTCGGCTGCCAACGAGGTCCTCTCGCTGCCGATGTATCCCGAACTGACCAACGATCAGATCGACTACGTCTGCGAGGTCGTGACGAAGGCGCTGAAGTGAAGTCCCGCGAGTGACAGGGTCCCCGTGCAAGCCAACCGATGACGGAGGGCACTGAGCACCCATGGCAGAAAACAGGGATCACCTGCTGCCCGGCACAAACGCACCGACACACTCGCCTGAGACGCTCATGCGAGGGCTCTACTGCAGCAGATTCAGGACTTGACCTCTGCTGGGTGTGAACGGATGGCATCCGCAGGGTGCTGGTAAGTGAGTGTCAATCACCGTCTTGCGAGTTACCGCGGTCTGCGTTCCTGACATTGCGCGCCATTTTGCGCACGCCGTCAATCTCCTGTGACAACGGGAGTTCCCGCTCTGCGTACGCAACAGCCCGTTGCGCGTGATGAATCGCGGCATCTCGCATCGACAGATCACCGGTTCCTGCGAGAGATGATAATGCCTCCATAAGCCGAGTTACCACCTCGACCGAGTCGCTGCCATCACGAGATATGGCGGTGAACGCATCGTCGAACATACCTCTCGTGGACAACTCAGGCACTTCGACACGGTCATACTCGACGCCCGAATTACTATCATCATTATCTGGTGAACCCCAAATGACAAACAGCCTCACCAATGTGCCGATAACATCTATGGCCGTGCCGGGATCGTTGATCCCGGGCGATAACGCCCGACCCGCAATCTGCGACAGGACCGTCAGACCGTAGCGCGGATCATCGGTAAACTCGCGCTCTGAGCCTATCTTGAATGCACTAACTATCCCTCCATAATCCAGGTCGTCGCTCATCTCCGACGGAATCTCAACGGATGCCAGCACGTTTTGTGGTGTCACAAAAGCGCCCGGCAACACCGCAGCCCTTATGCGTCCATTCATCTCCTGGGCAGAGGACTGCAGGGCCGCGACATCTATGCGTTGTACATATCCCACCGATTCTGCGAACACCGAAGCCCCGGGCAGAGGATCCGGATCAGCATTAACGGGGACACCGTGAAGCGCTGGAGCTTCACGGCGTCTCTCGAGAGCATCCGCGGTCGCTGTTTCGACTTTTCCCACAGTATTGATGATTCTTCCAAGGCGTGCAATGTTATCCATCCAGCCCACGAAAGTCGAAACTACAGCACCAAATGCAATGATGGTAAAAATGAAGAGTGCAAAGCGACCGGCCACGCCGAAATACTGATTTCTCAGGGCAATCAGGCCCACGATGCTGAAGATGAAAGCACCAAGGAAGACAGAAATGGCGCGCTGTGAGCTGTCGTCAGCAACGACCAGAGGGAAAGCCCTTGGAGATGCGGTGTCGCTTGCCGACGCATACGCGGAGACCATCGAAGCCACCCCAAAGGTGGCGATGACCAGCATGCTGGAGGCCATAACCGTCAGTAGATCATACACTGAATCCGCTGAGATTTCCGGTACAATTAGACCGAGGGTGGTCAAGTCTGCTGCACGGGCGATAAGGGCGGCTATGATGGAGAGTACGCCAGCAATAAGCGGCTTAACCCACAACTGCTGTCTGAGACGATTGAGCAAAAACCGTATCCGCTCAGGTATCCCCAACATGTTGATCGCCCTCCTCGAATCCTTTGGTCAGCCAGTGCATGTCTCTATCTGGAATTCATGGTACTGGCTCGTCCTGCCTCACAAGATATCAGGGGGATCAAACCCATGTTGATGCTTTGACGTGGACGTCGTTCCTCCTTCCCACCACTTCAGAATCGCCTGCTGATTCTTTTTCGCTGAAACTATGACCGAGCCCCCATTTTTCGGACCAGTTACCGAGAGAGGATTGGGGCCCTGGTTGCGCTGTGGGGGCGGAGTGCGGGCACAGCCCGCGCCCGAACTCGTCCATCGCTCGTTCGATCTATCGCGGCCCGAAAGACCCGCCCCGATGGGGATGCGCAAGCAAAGAAGCCCGGCCCCTTGACCAGGGCCGGGCTCTTGCCTCATTACTAAGCACGCGCATCACGCGCTCAGAGCTTGTAAATCTCCTCCGCCGGGATGACCGGCACGCCCGCGCGGTCCAGCACCGACAGCGTCGTCTCCACCGCCTCGTCATCCACCTTGAAGAGCACCACCGCGTCGCCCGCGATCGTGATGAAGAACGCGTACATGTACTCCACGTTCACGTCCTCCTGCTCCAACTCGCCCAGCACGCCACCGAGGCCGCCCGGGCGGTCCGGGATGCGCAGCGCCAGCACCCCCGTGCTGCCAACGCTGAAGCCGCTCTCCTGCAGCACCTCAACCGCCTGATCCGGCGCGTCGACGATCAGGCGCAGAATCCCGAAATCCGAGGTGTCCGCGATGCACAGCGCGCGGATGTTGATCTCCGCCTCGCCAAGCACCTGACACACCTCCGCGAGCCGCCCTGACTTATTCTCAAGGAACACCGACACCTGCTTGCATTGCAGTTCGCTGGTGGTCATCACTCACGCCTCCTCACGCTGATCGATCACGCGCTTTGCCTTGCCGGCGAAGCGCTCGATGGTCTTCGGCTCAACGAGCTTGACGTCCACTCGGATGCTCAGAGCGGATGCAAGTCGCTCCTCGATCTTCTCCTCGATCGCTTCGAGCTTGCGCACCTCGTCCGAGAACATCCCCGGCGAGACCTCCACCTGCACCTGGAGATTGTCCAGCCGCCCCTCGCGGGTAAGCACCAACTGATAGTGCGGCTCGACCTCCTCCATCTTCAGCAGGACCTCCTCGATCTGCGACGGGAACACGTTCACGCCGCGGATGATAAGCATGTCGTCGGTGCGGCCGGTGATCCGCTCCATGCGCGGCTGCGTCCGCCCGCACTCGCAGGTCTCGTAGTCTATCTTCGTGATGTCCCGCGTCCGGAAGCGCAGCACGGGGAATGCGCGCTTGCTGATGCATGTGAAGACGAGTTCGCCCTTCTCTCCCGGCGGCAGCGGCTCCCCACTCTCGGGGTCGATGATCTCCGGAATGAAGTGGTCGTCGAAGACATGCAGCCCCGCCTTCGCCTCACACTCGGCCGCAACGCCGGGGCCGATGATCTCCGTCAGACCGTAGATGTCGTGGGCTGAGATCCCGAGCCTCTCCTCGATGCTCTCCCGCGCGCCCTCGCTCCACGGCTCGGCGCCGAAGAGCCCGGCTTTCAGGTTGATCCGGCTCAGATCGAACCCCATCTCCTCCGCCTGATCGACGATCGTCAGCGCGTAGGATGGCGTGCAGCACAGGATCGAGCTGCCGAGGTCCTCCATCAGCATAAGCTGCCGCTCGGTGTTTCCACCGGACACGGGCACCACCAGGCAGCCCATCAGTTCGCCACCGTAGTGCAGCCCCAGCCCGCCGGTGAAGAGGCCGTATCCGTAGGCGTTGTGCAGCACGTCGTGGCTGCTGCCTCCGCCGCAGGCGATGGTCCGGGCGATCGTCTCCGCCCAGATTCCGATGTCCTCGCGCGAGTACCCCGCGATGACCGGCTTGCCGGTGGTGCCCGATGAGGCGTGGATGCGCACGCACTCCTCGGGCGGAATCGCGAAGAGACCGAAGGGGTAGTTGTCCCGCAGGTCATCCTTGGTCGTGAACGGCAGGTGCCGGAGGTCATCGAGCGACTGGATATCCTCCGGTTCGATGCCCTTCTCCGCGAATCTGTCGCGGTACCACGGCACGTTGACCTTCAGCCGCGCCACGGTCTCCCGCAGCCGCCGCACCTGCAGCTCAGACCGCTGCTCAACGTCCATGCACTCGTAGAATGCATCCCAGATCATCTATTGCGCCTCCTTCGTGGTTGGCCGCGCCAACCGGAAAACGTCATCCCGCTTCGATCTTCGTCAGGCCCCGGCCGCCTGTGCCTCCACAAGCTCGCGCCCGGCCTCGAATGCCCTGAGGTTCACCTCGACCGCCCCCGGCTTCAGCACAAGCTCCATGGCCTCGCGCCACGAGTCCTCGGGCAGGTCAAGCAGCGTCGAGAGCGCGCCGAGCATCACGGTGTTCGCCGCCCGTGGCTCGCCAAGCTCGATGGCCTTCGCCGCCGCGTTCATGATGCGCACATCGCGCGCGCCGGCCATCAGTCGCTCCAGCACATCCGCCGGGTAGCTGAGGTTCGGCAGGTTCACCGTGACGGGCACGATCCGCCGCTCCTCAACGAGGACCGTCGCATCGGGCGCGGCCTGCTTGAGCTGTCGCAGTCCCTCCAGCGGCTCGAACGCCACCAGCACGTCCGCCCCACCCTCGGGGATCAACGGCGAGGCGACCTGCTCGTCGGGGCTGAAGCGCACGTAGCTGTTGACGCTCCCGCCCCGCTGGCTCATCCCGTGCACTTCGCTCTTCTTCACCTGCCAGCCCGCGAGCCGGCAACCCTGCGAGAGGATCGTGCTCGCGGTGATTATGCCCTGTCCGCCCACGCCTGTGAGCAGCACATTCGTTACCATCACGCATCGCCCTCCTCGGTGTCAGGAACGACCAGCGCGTCCACCGGACAGACCTGCACGCACATCGTGCAACCGGTGCACAGCGCGGTGTCGATCTCAGGCAGCGTCGGCTCGTCCTCATCCGAGGCGTCGAAAATCGCCGGGCAGCCGATGCGGATGCACTGTCCGCAGTGAATGCATGTCTCCACGTCAAGGGCCGGCGCGGGATGGCGCTCGCGCACCTCCAGCACACAGGCACGCCGCGTGATCACCACCGAGGGCTCCGGATTGTCCATCGCTTCGCGCAACGCCTGCTCTGTCTTCTCCATCTCGTAAGGGTCAACCACCCGCACGTCCTCCACGCCGACGGCCCGCGCGAGCTTCTCGAAGTCAAGCTCCTTGCCCGGCAGGCCCGAGAGCGTCACGCCGAGGCCCGGATGCACCTGCCCGCCGGTCATCGCCGTGGTGCGATTGTCCACGATGACCACGGTGCTCACACCGGCGTTGTACGTGATGTTTACCAGGCCGGTGATACCCGAATGTGTGAATGTCGAGTCGCCGATCACGGCAACCACCGGCGTTTCGTGCCCGCGCACTTTCTGAATCCCGTGAACCTGGTTCACGCCAGCGCCCATGCAAAGCGTCGTGTGCATTGCCTGCAGCGGCGGCAGCGTGCCGAGCGTGTAACACCCGATGTCGCCGGTCACGTAGGCCTTGAGCTTGCGCAACGCCGCAAAGACGCTCCGGTGCGGGCAGCCTGCGCACAGCGTTGGCGGCCGCGGCGGCAGGTCCTCGTCCGGGGCGGTCTCCGGCAGGTCTTCACCGGCGATCATCTGCCTCACGCGCATCGGCGTAAGCTCGCCGATCCGGAAGCTGTCATCCACCGGCTCCACCTCGATGCCCATCGCGAGTATCTGCTCGGTGAAGTAGGGATCAAGCTCCTCGACCACATAGAGGCGGTCGACCTTCTCGGCGAACTGCCGGATCCTCTCCGGAGGCAGCGGCCAGACCAGCCCGAGCTTGAGGAACGACGCCTCCGGGAACACCTCTTTCGCGTATTCGTACGCGACCCCCGCGGCGATGATTCCCAGCGAGGTGTCGCCCATCTCCTCGCGGTTCAGATCGGTCTGCTCAGCGAATTCGACCAGCTTTCGCGTCCGTTCGGCGACGGCCACGCGGCGCTTGCGTGCATGCCCCGGGACCATCACGAACTTCTCCGGCTGCTTCTCCATCTCCCCGCGCAAAGCGATCTCCTGCCGCTCGCCGACTTCCACGAGGCCGTCGGAGTGGCAGACGCGCGTCACGGGCCGGACGAAGACCGGGGCGTCAAACTCCTCGCTGATCTCAAAAGCGCGCATCGTCATGTCGCGCGCCTCCTGGCTGCTGGCGGGCTGGAGCATCGGCACCTTCGCCGCGCGGGCGTAGTTGCGATTGTCCTGCTCGTTCTGTGATGAGTGCATCGAGGGATCGTCGGCGCTGATGATCACAAGCCCGCCCTCGACGCCCGTGTATGACATCGTGAAGAGCGGGTCGGCGGCCACATTCACGCCCACGTGCTTCATCGTCACCAGCACTCGCGCCCCGGCGATCGATGCACCGGAGGCCACCTCCAGCGCCACCTTCTCGTTGACCGACCATTCGCAGTAAACGTCAGGAAGCTCGTTGAGCGCCGGGAGTATCTCCGACGAAGGGGTCCCCGGGTAGCCGCTGCCCACACGAACACCGGCCTCCCAGGCCCCGCGCGCAATCGCCTCATTTCCCGACAGCAGCACTACATTCGAAAGATCCTTTGCATTCTCGGGCATGGTATCTATCACGTCTCCTGCTCTCTGTTATCTATCACGCGAACGGCCTTTCCGTCACTTACAGGCAACTCACCGGGCTCATGAAGCGCCACCGTCACGCTGATATCAAGCTCCGAGTGCAGCCTGCGCTCGATCCGCTCCTGCAGCGCCGTCAGCTCGCGCATCTCATCAGTGAACGCGTCCTGTGTCAGCTCAACCGCCACCGTCATCCGGTCGAGGTCCGCCGGGCGGTCAAGCTCGATTACGTAATTGCTCCCGACCTCGTCGATATCCATCAGCGCCCGCTCCAACTGGATCGGGTACACATTCACACCTTTGACCACCAGCATGTCGTCGGTGCGGCCCTCTATGCGCGAGATCCGCAGATGTCCGCTGCCGCAGGGGCACTCGCCCGGGATCACCCGCGCGATATCCCGCGTGCGGTAGCGGATCAGCGGCATCGCCTCGCGGCGAAGCGTCGTGAGCACGACCTCGCCGGTGTCTCCGGGCCCCACGGGCTCAAGTGTCTGAGGATCCAGCACCTCCAGCAGATAGTGATCCTCGCATACGTGTAGGCCGGACTGCTCGGCGCACTCCATCGCAACCCCGGGCCCGGCCATCTCCGAGAGCCCGTAGCAGTTGTACACCTTCGCCCCGAAGCCGTCCTCGATCCGCCGCCGAAGCTGCTCGGAGTGCGGCTCGCCGCCCACGAAGATCACGCGCACGTTGAGGTCAGTCAGCGGGTCGATTCCCTCCCGCTCGCAGATATGCAAAACGCGGAGCGCGTAGCTCGGGATGATGTGCAGCACCGTGGAGCCGAAACTGTGCATCAGGTGGATCTGCCGGTCGGTGTTGCCCGAACTGGCGGGGATCGTCATGCAGCCGACAAGCTCCGACGCGTAGTGGAAGCCGAGGCCGCCGGTGAACAGCCCGTAGCCCATCATGTTCTGAAAGACGTCGTCTTCGGTCACACCCGCCGCGAGCATCCCGCGCGCGACACACTCGGACCAGTACTGAAGATCGTTGGGAGTGTGATAGACGGCCGTCGCCAGTCCGGTCGTCCCGGAGGAGTAGTGCATCCGCACCACGTCCCGCTTCGGCACGGTGAGGAAGCCGTAGGGCATTCCCTCGCGAAGCTCCCGCTTGGTCGTCAGCGGCAGCCTCCTGACGTCCTCGGGGCTGGTGATGTCCTCCGCGGCGATCTCAGCAAGCGCGTTGGCGTAGGCCGGTGCCCGCCTCGCGCGTTCCACGGTCTCACGCAGGCGCACAGTCTGCAGTTCGTCGATATTGTCGCGAGTGAGGGTCACGGCTTCGTCGGAGTATGTCATCTCAAGACGCTTTCTGCTGTGTCGTTGACCGTCATCCGTGTTCGCAGATTGTATCTTCGTTTTCGATCTCACGCAACCTCCCTGCCGGGAGATGTAACCGCAGACTGTCGGTGGGGCACGATGCACGCGCCACCTCGTCTCGCGCGTTCGTCGTTGTCGTCCGGAGGTCGGGCGTGCCCGCGCCCGACGCCGTTGCCGTCGGAGAGGCCGGACCCCGGGAGATGGACGACATCTCGTGCCCTGTGCCGTTCGTCGTTGTCGTCCGGAGGTCGGGCGTGCCCACGCCCGACGCGAGCCGGTCCGGGCGAGGCCGCACTTCTTCGTGAAAACCGGCAGGTCTCGGGCCGTCGGGAGGGAATGTACCATCGGCGACCCGGCATCCGGAAGGAGGAGCGTCCGTGGCAGACGCCGCCCGCCCCACCCATCGGGAGCGCATACTCGCGGCAATCCGCGCGGAGCCGCTCGATCGTGTACCGTGGGTGCCACGCCTCGACCTGTGGTACGAGGCCAATCGCAACCGCGGCACGCTGCCCGAATACTGGCGCCGCGCGTTGCTGCCGGAGATCCTCCACGACCTCGGCGTCGGCCGCCACGAGGTCATCCCTGACTTCCTCGACGTCGAAGAGCCTGACCAGGTCGTCGATCAGGCGCTCGGCATCATGCACGTGCGCAACCAGCCGTACCGATTGCAGTTTCGACAGACTGAGCGTATCATCAAGCGCGAGGGGGATCGCTGTCACGTCACCTACCACACGCCCGTTGGCACCCTCAGCGCCATCATCCGCCACACCGAGCAGATGCGCCGCGACGGCGTTACTCTGCTGCACGTCTCCGAACGCCCCGTCAAGTCTCTCCGGGACTACGAGACCATCGCGTTCATCTTTGAGGACCTCGAAGTCATCCCCGGTGGGCGCTACGACCGCTTCCGCGCGGAGATCGGCGATGCGGGGATCGCGGTGGCTCTCGCCAACGTCGCGGCCTCTCCGGTCCACCATCTTCTGAAGGAACTTGTCCCCTACGATGAATTCTACTTTCATCTGCACGATCATCCGGGCCTGATCGAAGAGACGGCCGAGCGTATGCTGGGATTCTATCGCAGAGTCGTCTCCGCGTGCGCAGCGAGCAGCGCCGAGGTCGTTCTACTCGGGGCCAATTACGATGTCATGCTGACGCCTCCCCCGTTCTTCGCCGAGTACATCAGCCCGTTCCTGACTGAAGCAACCGCGACGTTGCATAAGGCGGGAAAGCTTGTCGCCACGCACACCGACGGCGAGAACGAGGGTCTGCTTGATCTGTATGTCGAGTGTGATATCGATCTTGCCGACTCCGTGTGCCCCGCACCTATGACACGTCTTCCGTTGGGCCATTACCGGGAGGCGTTCGCCTCTCATCCGGCAATCTGGGGCGGAATCTGCTCAGCGAGCGTTCTACCGTCCAGCTTCACGGATGCCGAGTTCGAGGCGCACGTGAGCGAGGTCATCGAGGCGGCAGGAGATTCCCGCGGGATGATCTACAGTATCGCCGACACAACGCCTCCGGATGCGTCCGTTGACCGCATCCGCAGGATTGGCGAACGACTTGCAGAACTCGGCCCGATCCGATAGTGAGAGCGATTCCGTTTGGGGGGGCGCCCGGGGGGTATATTGGACATACAGGCGCATCAGGAGGGTGTACACGCAAATATGCGATTCCTGAGTTGGCTGCGGAAGGCTGTGGCTGACTTTTTTAATGCCTCCGATGCGCGGGAGGCCGATGCGGAGCGTGTGCGCCAGGAGTTGGAGAAGCTGCGCTCGCTCACCATGCTGGCTGTGGCACAGGCTCGCCGCACCGAACTCGAACTGCGTGACTCTCTCGCGCATGAGCCCGAAAATGACACCAGACTTGCCACGCTTGTCCCCCGCCTGGAGGAGGAGCGCGCCCGCGCGGACAACCTGATGCAACGCTACCGCGCTCGAGAGGCCGAGGAGGAGGAGCGACTGTCCCGCCTCGGCCAGATCCAGCTCGCCGAGGAGATCAACCAGAGGCGCCGGGACCTGCGCGGCCGAGTGGACTTCGCCGAGCGCACCTCCCGGGAAGAGGACCTCAACGCGCTGGAGGACGAGGCGCGGGCCGAGGCCTTCCGACTCGATGTGGTGGAGGCGCTCGACACCGACGGCGAGGCCGATCTCACCACGCCCCAGCGCGGCGGTGTGGAGGACCTCAGGGCCCGCGCGAGGAAGCTGCTGGAGCAGACCGAAGTCGATCGCTCCGAGGAGGCGTAGCAGTCGGCCTCCCCGGCAGGCAGAAAGCTGTCGTCAGTTTCTTGAAAGGAGGTAGTGCCGGTGGATCTCCTGGCATGGTACAACCTTATCTTCGTCGCACCGATTGGTCTGGCCGGCGTCTACCTGGCTCTCAGCGCCACCGGGATCGGTGACCTCGGCGGTGAAGCCGACATCGACACCGACGCGGATTTCGACCTCGATCACGACGTCGATGTCGATCTTGACGCGGATGCCGACTTTGACGTCGATGCCGACCTCGACGCGGACGTCGATCTGGACGCGGACGTCGATGGAGACCTCGATCTCGACACCGAGGCCGACTTTGACGTGGACCACGATCTCGACCTCGACCACGACGCGGATGTCGATGTCGAGGCCGACTTTGACCACGACGTCTCAACCGGCCCCGATCTCGGCGCCGAGCATGAGGTCCATGAGATGCCCGCATCGACACACGAAACGTCGCTGCTTCTGCGGGCGCTCTCGATCCTCGGCTTCGGCAAGGTGCCCGTCTCGATCCTGATGACCACCCTGATGGTCATCTTCGGCGCCACCGGCCTGATGGCCAACGGTCTCTTCGAGACGGTCGTCCCGTGGTCGTGGGCGCCGAACATCTACGTCTGGCCGTCGCTGGCGCTGGCACTGGGCGCCTCATTCGGAATCACCGGGTCGGTCGCCCGCGGCCTCAACCGGCTGATGCCCACCAAGGAAACCTACGCCGTCACCGAGGAGGAGCTTGTCGGACAGGTCGGGGTGTCGGTCTACGGCATCCGCGACGACGGCCGCGGGCCCGTGAACGTCCGCGACAGCGGCGGCACGCTCCACCAGGTGATGGGACGCAGCATCGACGGAGCAGTCCCCAAAGGCACCGAGATTCTTCTCGTGCGCTACCACAGAAAGGGGGATTACTATGACGTCGCCACGTCACCACTGTCGGCGATCGAGCAGGGCGCTCGGGAGAGCGTGTCCGGCGAGGTCGCATCCGAAGACCAGGCGCGCGCCACGCCTGCTGACGATGATCAGGCGCTGCGTGACCCTCGGTCGCGAGCTGCCGACGAAAGTACATCCTCCACCGAAGCGTGAGGGCACATCCTGTCTGCCGCAGGTCGCAAACGGTCGTATCTCAGCCGTGCACGCATAAAGGAAAAAGATGGAGGGGTTTCAGATGCTCCTTGCCATTGGCATGGTGTTGGTAGGTCTCGGGCTGCTCATCGGACCGTGGACGGGCCTGTTCGGCCCAATCTCCTACGGCAGCCAGATCATCCTGACCCTCATCGGCGCCGCGGTACTGCTGGTCTCAGGCATGCTGATCATCATCGCACGCCTGTACCAGAAGACCAGCGCCAACGAGGCGTTCGTGCGCACCGGCATGGGCGGCCGCGCGGTCGTACTCGACGGCGGCGCGATCGTCATCCCGGTGGTCCACAGGACTATCCCCGTCGTCCTCGAGACGATGAAGCTGGAGGTCGAGCGTGGCGGTGAGGACGCGCTCATCACCCTCGACAACCTCCGCTGTGACATACGCGCCGAGTTTTACATCAAGGTGCAGGGCGTCAAGGACGACATCCTCAACGCCTCCCGATCGCTCGGCGATCGCTCGGTGAACGCCGGCGCGGTCCGGGAGCTTATCTTCGAGAAACTCGTTTCCGCGCTCCGCTCGGTGGCCGCCACGCGCGAACTCGCGCAGCTTCACGCCGAGCGCGACGACTTCGCCACCGCGGTCTCCGAACTGGTCCGCGAGGACCTCAAATCCAACGGTCTGACGCTCGAGTCGGTGACCATCTCCCGACTCGACCAGACGGATACCAGCCGCCTGAACGATCAGAATGTGTTCGACGCTCAGGGTCTGCGCAAGATCGCGGAGATCACCCAGCAGGCTCGCGTTGAGCGCAACATGTACGAGCGGGATGCCGAGCGGAACATCACGCAGAAGGACGTTGATACGCGCAAGGAAGTACTCGACCTTCAGAAGGACGAGGCCGAGGCCGAGGCGACGCAGCAGGCTGAAGTCCTTATGATTCAGTCGCAGCAGCGCCAGGAGGCTGAGACCTACGAGATCCAGCAGCGCGAGATCGTCGAGACCCGGGACATCGAGAAGGACCGCCAGGTGCAGGAGGCCGGTGTGCAGCGCGACCTCGCGATCAACGTCGCGAAGGTCAACGCGGAGAAGGACCTCATCTCCAAGCAGCAGGAGCAGCAGACCGCCGACATCCTGCGCAACCAGGCGATCCAGACCGCCGACGTCGAGCGCGACCGCGCCGTCGAGATCGCCAAGCGCGAGCGGCAGGTCGCCATCGCCGAGGCCGAGCAGCGCCGCGCCGCCGCCGAATCCGAGCAGCTCATCGCCGAGGCGCAGCGCGAGCAGGCCGAGCAGGAGGTCTTCACGGTCGAGAAGGTGGCCGGCGCCGACCGCGAGAAGCGCGTCCAGGTCATCGCTGCGGAGCAGTCGGCGGAGCAGGAGAAGATCCGCGAGCAGATGGAGGCCGATATCACCGCCTACAAGCGGGCCAAGATCGCCCAGGGTGAGCAGGAGGCGGCCACCCGCCTCGCCGAGGCCATCCGCACGAAGGCCGAGGCCGAGCGCGATGCGTCCCGACTCGCCGCCGAGGGCGAGCAGGCCAAGCAGATGGTGCCGGTCAACGTCAACCGCGAGCAGGTCGCCGTCGACTCGCAGCGCGTCCAGGACGTGGACGCCGCGCAGGTCGAGGTGCTCCGCTCCGAACTCTCCGCCAAGGCCGAGTACGAGCAGATCTCGGTTGAGCTTGAGAAGGTCCTCGCCGACATCGAGGCCCGCAAGGACGTGGGCGTGGCCTTCGCCAACTCCGTCGGCGGAGCACTCGGCAAGGCCAACATGAACCTCTACGGAGACCCGAAGATGCTCGGAACCGCGCTCGACTCGTTCGCGAAAGCCGCCGGTGTCAGCGCCTGGGCCGACGGACTCGTCAGCACGCTGCCTGAGGGCACCATCGAGGCCGCCGCCTCCACGCTCAGCAACGCCTTCCCGAAGCTCGGCGGTGTCATCGACTCGGTGATGGCCGAGAAGAAGGAGACAGCGGGCGAGCCTGAGCAGGCCGACCGGCCCGACGAAGAGAGGGCCGCACGGGCGTCCGGCGCCGAGATGGCCGAGGCCCCTGAACCCGATGCCGAAAGCTGATCCGACATGGAGTGAGCCCACCCAAGGGGGACGCGAGCAATCGCGTCCCCCCAGTCATGTACATGCGCGCCTGTCGCGCTGCGCTGAAAATGTTTCACGTGAAACATTTGTTCGCATGCCAATCCTCGGCTTGCGGGAGGCGATCGCCTGCATCTGGCGAAGCTTCCCCACACACTCACATACGCCGCGAAGGGCGGGGAACCACATGATCGAAAAGTTTACCATCAGCCGCGACGACTCGACCTACGAGTGCTTCCCGGACGTCTGCCTCACCGATACCGGCCGGCTCATCATCACGTACCGCGAGAGCGACAGCCACTCAGCCAGCGAGTACACGCATCTGCTCTTCCGCGTCAGCGATGACGAGGGCCGGACGTGGTCGGAGAAGACATACATCGCGCGCTCCGAGATCGAGGGCGGTGAACTTTTCAAGTGGAACTGCCCGCGCATCAGCCAGCTTTCCGACGGTCGCATCCTGCTGATCTGCGACGGCTTCGCGCGGCGCCCCGGTGACACCGACTCAAAGGCCGAGTCGACCACCTGGATCTGGACGAGCAGCGATGATGGCAAGAGCTTCTCCGACCCGGTGGACACCGGCGTCCCCGGCATCGTCCCCGATCAGATCGTCGAACTTGCGTCCGGCCGCCTGCTGCTCGCAACCCATCAGCGGCTCCTCGACCTTGCGCCGAGCGTCTATCAGCAGATGGTGCACATCTCCGACGACGGGGGCGACACCTGGCGAGGGCCGGTCACCGTCTGCTGCACCCACCACTACGACGCCTGCGAGGCCTCGATCGTGCAGATGCCCGACGGCGAACTCGTCTGCTACATGCGCGACAACTCCCGCACAGGCCGCCCGGGCCCAAAGTGCATCTCATTCAACGATGGCGAGGACTGGCTCGGGCCCTTCGACACGCCGATGAACGGCTGCCACCGACCGGTCGCAGGCCTCACCGCCTCCGGCCACGTGATGGTGCTCCACCGCCATCAGCCCGGCCACGGCCCGTTCGCGAAGAACCTCTTCGCCTACCGCGAGACCGTCGATTCGGCGCTCAGCCCGCCCCGTGACGAGCAGACCGGCGTGGTCCTTCCGCTCGACCACGACTCGAACGCTCACTCCGATTCATCCTACTGCGGATGGGTCGAATTGCAGGCCGGTCGCTTCTTCGTCGTGAACTACATTAACGACGATGCACCGATGGCCCAGATACGCGGAATGTACTTCACGGAGGACGAATTCTGAGCGTCTCTCGTCAGGCGCCCTGAGATTTCCGAGCCCTGGCGCCCTGAGA
>JBNJEK010000060.1:0-18189 GCA_051745855.1 Armatimonadota bacterium | reverse complement strand
GTAGTCATTGCATTCCCTCCATCTGAGCGACGAACAACGATGTCTTCGCGCACCTTCATCACCGGGTTCGCCGCGACCTTCCACAATGCGACCGAGCGATCAGCCGAAGTAAAATGCTGATTTCGCTGGACTTAAACACTGGCGATATATATTATACATATAACTACTCTAAATCTTGAGTTAATTGAGGGAGAGTTGAGCGAGGGGGAGGCCGAAGCGGGGGGCTTTCGGCGAGGGCGCGGCGGCAGCCGGTCCCGGGGGAGTCCGTCGGTCGCGGGACCCGGTCACGGGCGAGAGCAGCGGGCCCGTGGCCGACCAGTTGGAATCGGCAGTCGCAGGCGTCCTGATTGGGGCTCTTCCGCGGGGGGAGGAAGAGCCTCAATTCCATTTAAGCGAAGGTTCCCCGACCGTCCAGCGCGAATTGCCCGCCCGTGAAACTGAGTATGCGAACCAGACGGACCCGGGAATGATCCATCATGCACCTTGGTTACGGCGTCATCGGTCTCGGACGTATCAGCGCGCGGCACATTGAGGCGATCGACAGGCTTGACGCAGGCACTGTCACCGCCGTTGCTGACACCAACATCGAAAAAGCGGAGGCGACAGCCTCCGAACATCCGGACGCGCCCACAGCTTACGCGGACTATCACGAACTCCTTGCCGACGACAGTGTCGATGTCGCGGTGGTGCTGGTGCCGACGCACCTGCACCGCGACGTCTCGGTCGCGGCGATGGATGCAGGGAAGCACGTGATCTGTGAGAAGGCGATGGCGCCGAGCGTGCGCGACTGCCTCGACATGATCGAGGCGCGTGACCGCAACGGCGTCAAGCTGATGATCGGGCACTCGACGCGCTTTCGGGCGCCCTTCATTACCGCGCGGGCGCTCATCGAGGACGGCGCGATTGGTGAGCCGCTGGGCATCGACGGACACTTCGTCGCCGGGGCGACCCAGCGCGAGAACGTGCCGAAGGACTTCTGGCGCTTCAAGGAAGGCGCCGCGGGGCACGGCTACGTGGTCAACTTCGGCTGCCACTACATCGACACATCGCGCGCGCTGCTCGGCGTCGATCCGGTCTCGGTCAGCGGCCATGTGGGCAACCGCTTCAGCCGGGGCGTCATACCCGAGGATCACTACGTCATCACCGCGCTGTGTGAGGATGAGAAGACGATCTCGCTCGCGCAGTACGGTACGCTGGAGAGCTACCGCGTGCCCACGAACGGGTATGCGATCTTCGGCACCGAGGGCCTGCTCGAGGCGTACTGGCGGCCCGACAGGCTCGTACTCTCGCAGGCAGGGCGGGAGACGCGTGAAATTGAGATCGACCAGTCGCTCTACGAGGCGGGAGCGTGGGGGCGGGAACATGACGGCTTCTACGCCTGCATCGTCAATGATACCGAGGAGCCTGTGACCGGCGAGGACGCGATGCGGAACATCGAGTGGGCCACCGCGGCCTATCTGTCCAGCGAGCGGCGTTGCTGGGTGGACCTGCCGCTGTGTGAGGAAGACTGTGAGTACTGCGGCCCGTGCCTGACCGAGACGCTGGCTGCGCGGGAGTGATCGGACCGAGGCGTTTAACGGCAGGCGCCGGCGTTCGGCTCCCTGCTTCGCAGACAGCTGTTGTCGTTGTGGCCCCGGCGCCCTCGCCGGGGCGTCGTTGAGGACGCGCTCAGAGAGGACGTCCCTGATGACTGAACTCGGCTACGGGCTGATCGCCTGCGGGCGAATCGTCCGTTCACACATTGACGCAATTGCGGAGATCGACGGCGCGCGCGTAGCCGCTGTCGCCGACACAAACCCCGAGAAGGCCGCCCGCGCCTGCGAGCGCTGTGGCGGGGATGTCCCCGTGTACGAGGACTACCGCGAACTCCTCGACGACCCGGCGATGGACGTGGCCGTCGTGATGGTACCGACGCAGATGCACCCGGAGGTCGCCGTTGCGGCGCTGGAGGCCGGCAGGCATGTGTATTGCGAGAAGGCGATGGCCGCCAGCGTCGCGGGGTGCCGGGAGATGATCGAAGCGCGCGACCGCTCGGGGAAGCTGCTGATGATCGGGCAGTCCACGCGCTTCCGCCCGCCTTTCGCGATGGCGCGGCGGCTGATCGAGGCCGGCGAGGTGGGGAAGATCATCGCCATCGACGGCGCCTTCACCGGCCCTGCGAACACCCCCGAGCAGGGTGCGACGGATTCGTGGCGCTACTGCGCACAGTCGGCGGGGAACGGTCATATCATCAACTTCGGCTGCCACTACGTGGACACCGCGCGCTTCCTCTGCGGCGAGGACCCCGTGAGCGTCTCGGCCACCGTGCGCAATCGCTTCAGTCCAGGCATTATCCAGGAGGACCAGTTCTCGGTCATCGCCGAATGTGACGGCGGCGCGATCATCACCATCGCAATGTACTGCGCGCCCGAACCTGTCTCGCCTCGGCACGAGGGGCTCACCGTCTTCGGCACGGAAGGTGCGATCGAAGCTCTCTGGCGGCCCGATCGTGTCATCCTGAGAAAGCGCGGCGAGGAGGCCCGGGAGGTTGAGATCGACGAGGACCTTCGGGAGAGCTACTGGATGCGTATCCACCGGGAGTTCCGCCGCGCGATCGAGGACGGCGGCCCGGTCCCGGTGACGGCCGAGGACGCGATGGTCAACGTGGAGTGGGGGCTGGCTGCCTACCTCTCGAGCGAGCGCCGGGAGTGGGTGGACCTGCCGCTGGAGGAGGAGTTCGCGGACTACGTCGGCCCGCAGCTTGAGCGGACGCTGCCCGCGACTCGGGAGTGAACAACAGGCAACGGCAGGGAAACGAGGGAAGAGTGAAAAGGGGACGGCGGCGGGCTCCACGGGGCTGTCGTGCCGTCTGGAGGGGCTGGAGAGCGTGGAGATGCCGTTTATCTCCACGCGATGCCAGCCCGGCAGTTCTGTCGTGTTGTTCCGCGATACGACAACGACCACGACCAACGACCGGGCTGGCGTCGGTCGGACCAAACGGCGGTCCTCCCTCTCCAGCCCCTCCAAACGGCGTCGCCGCCCCAAACGGCTTCGCCGCCACGCCCCTCCGCGAGACCCCTCACGGCAGCCGCCCACCGACCGCGAACTCAAGCTCGACCAGCGCCTCCGCGACCTGCCGGCGGGCCTCCACGTGCATTCTGCGCGCAGACGCAAGCTCCCGCCGCGTCTCGATCACCGGCAGCATCGAAAGCTCCATCTGCATGTAATGCTTCTGCGCGAACTGGTGGGCACGCTCGCGGGCGGGGATGACCGTCTCGCGCAGCAGCGCCTCCCTGTGCGCCGCCAGCGCAAGATGCTCAGCCGCCACCTCGACCTCCTCGATCACCATGCTCCTTGCGAGGCGAGCGCGGTCTTCGGCCTGCCGCAGTTCCGCCTCGGCCCGGCGGCGCTGCGCGCGGTTGTTGTCATTGAGCGGCAGGTCCACCCCGAGCACGAAGCCCCACAGTTCGTCGCCCTCGGGTTCGCGCATGTACGCCGGTCCAAGCTCCACGTGCTGCCACGTGCTCCTGCGCTGGAGGCGCAGGTCGAGGTCCGCCGCTCGGGCGCCGAGATCCGCCGCACGGACCTCCGGACGCTCCGCCAGCGCCATCTTGACGAGATCCCCGGCTGAGATTACATCCGCGGGCGCGGTCGGAAGGTCGCCCTCAGGACTCAGCGCCGCCCCGGCGGGGAGGCCTAGGATCCTGCGGAGGCGTGAGAGCGCGGTGGCCTCCTCGGCTTCGGCCATCGCAAGCTGCACCTCGGCCTCGGCGACCTCGGCTCGCATGCGCTCGATGTTGAGCTGCTCGCCGAAGCCGTAGTCGAGGCGCTCGTGCATGCGCGCCAGCAGGTCCTCCGCGGCCTCGAGCACAGCGGCGGCTTCGGTTGCCACCTTCGCGGTGGCAACTGCCGCGTCCCACGCCATACGGGCGTCGGCGGCGGTATTGAGCAGTTCCGCGAGCACGGTCATTGTAACGCGATCGGCTTCGGCCCGGGCTGCGCGCTTGCGCACCGGCACGCGCCAGAGGTCCGCAAGGTTCCACGTGGCTTCGATCTCAATCTCCGCGTCGTGCTCATCGGGCCAGAGTATCACGGTCTCGACGGCGGGGTTGGAGTAAAGGCCGGCCTGCTGCAGGTCCGCGCGGGCGATGCCCAGCCTGTCAAAGGCCGCCTGCAGTGATGAATTGCTCATCAGCGCGATCTGCACGGCCTCCTCCCGGGAGAGGCCGTCGGCGAGCAGCGATTCGACCCGTTCCGCATCGGCCTCGCCCCACGTCGGCGTGGCGCTCACCCGTGATTGCGCGTGCTCCGACAGGGCCTCCCAGCGTCCATCTGCATCGGCGATGGGCATGATCACGAGCGCGGCAATCACAAGGGCAGTGATAGTCGTGGTACGCATCATCGCATCTCCTCTCCGGACTCGCTGGGGTGCTGCCATGGCGCGTCAGGGGCCTTCGCCTTCACGTCCACGAGCGTGAACATGCCGCCGTGGCCCATGATTCCCATCGGCACGTCCGCGTGGGCGTTGATGATGTGATGGAGCTTGTGACAGTGCAGTCGCCAGACGCCCGGATTCCATGCGACGAACTCCACGTCACGGGTGCTGCCCGGCGGTATGTTGACGGTGTTGCCGGGCCACTGTGCGCTTTCGGGGATCGGACCACCCTCGGTCCCGACCTGCCACCAGGTGTATCCGTGGATGTGAATCGGGTGCGAGTCCATGCTCAGGTTGCCGAAGCGGATGCGGACGCGGTCGCCCTGCTCGACTTCAAGCACTTCGATGTCGGGTGCGGCCTTCCCGCCCATCGTGAACCAGTTGAAATCCATCGTGACGAGATCGGCGTAGGGGTTGCCAGGGTGGAACGCCCACTCCTGCAGCATGATCGCGAAGTCGCGATCGATCGGCTTCTCTATCTCGCGCGGATGTACGACCACGAAGCCGACCAGCCCGTTGCCGTCCTGCTTCATCATGTTGAAGCCCGAGTGGTAGAGGTAGGTGCCACTCTGATAGAGGGTGAACTCGTACACGCGCGTCTCGCCGGGCGGCGTCGGAGGTTCGGTGGTGCCGCCGGCGCCGTCCATCTCGCGCGGAAGCTCGATCCCGTGCCAGTGGATCGACGTGGGCTCGGGAAGCTCATTGCGCAGGATGATCCGGATGGTATCCCCCTCGGTGCATTCGATGGTCGGTCCGGGCGAGGTGCCGTTGTACCCCCAGATCCGCACCTTCTTCTCGAACCAGTGGGCGTGCCGCCGGCCGGTGAAGCGGTTCAGTTCATCGATGATCGAATCATCGAAAGGCTCGCCGGTGGTGAGTTGATGCTCGATCGGCTGGGCGATGAGCGTGAAGACCTTCACGTCGCCATCCATCTCGTAGCCGAGCGGAGGGACGTTGAGTGTCTGCACCCGGCCCATCTGCTCGCCCATCAGCGGCGGCGGATCGGAGATAGTCATCTCCGGGTCGCGCCACTTTGCGGCTTCGGGCATGTCCATCATCTGCTCATCCATCCCGCCGTGCTGCATCTGAGCGTCCGCGTCCCCGTGTCCGCCGTGATCCATCTGCGCCGCGGTCACGCCGGCCGTGAGCGCGATCGCGAGTACGATCACGGACAACACTTTCCCGCCATTCCGTCGGGTCCGCATCTACGATCACTTCCCTCATCCGCACGTGCTGCCCTCAATACTAATCTTCACTTCAGCGCTCGCGTTTAATCTCCTGCCATGTCGGGAATCGCTGCAGGAATCCGGCCGCCCGTGGCAAAGACCTTCCCGAATATTATCCCAGTGTAAACATGCGTGGAGGGTATTGCGATGGCCACGGCGGTTGTGCGAGTTCGAGGTCTGAGCGGTGGTACGCTCAATCACATCGACGAGTTGAGCGAGGACATCTGGGTCGAGTGGCCGGGTGACGCAGACGCGGACAGTTGTCCACAGATCGTCGGCACCTTCGACGACGTGGATGATGGTGTCGTGGTGCTCAAGTGGAAGCAGGAGGATGGCGCGAAGGGGCGTGTCGGCATCCCCCTCGACCACGTCGAGGCGATCATCACCGTCAAAGGTGGGGGCTTCGAAGACGGTGACGAGGAGGCCCCGGACGGGGATTGACGCGTCGCGGAAAATGTTTCACGTGAAACATTTGTTCGATGAGCGGCACGATCTGAGGCGACCTCCGGGCGAGGTCGCCTCGTGCGTCGGAAAGACTCTCCGACGGCGGCGCTACCGCGGATGACCGATCGGGAGAAGGTAAAGCGGCGCATGATCATCCGGGAGGTGGAGGCTGTCGGCGACGGCGCCATCGTCAAAGGCCCCGACCGGCACGGAGCCGAGCCCCAGCGCCTCGGCCTGCAGATGCACGTTCTGCGCGAGGTGCCCCGCCTCCATGAAAACGTAGCGTCCAGCGCGATCGCCGTATTTCGCGGCCGTGCGCTCGAAGACGCCGGTCACGACCATCACCAGCGGCGCGTCGCGCACAGGTTGCTGACCCAGCGCGGCTTCGGCGAGGTCGGCGCGCAGGTCGCCCTGCCTCACTACCTCGAGTGCGTGGCTGTCAGGCAGATAGTGGTGGAGGCCCTCGGGGGTGACGAGGTAGAGCTCGATGGGATAGAGCGCTCCCGCCGACGGAGCGGCGCGGAATCCGCGGGCGTCATCGGTGATTCCCTGCGCGGCCCACGCAAGCTGGCCAATCTCGTCCGTCGAAAGCTCCTCGTCGGTGAACTCTCGCACCGAGCGCCGCTGCTCGATGGCGGCCTCGACTGAGAGGTCGCCGGAGGTGTCGGGCGGTGGGAGATCGACCGTCTCGCGCGCGGCGGGTTGCTGCTGCGGGCAGGCCATCGCGATCACTCCAAGCGTCAGGGAGACTGCGAGGAGAAATCTCAGCGTTCTCATCTTCGGCCCTCCTCGTACTGTCGGAGTTTCTCCACCTGGTACTTCGCGACGACGTTGCGAGGGCCTGCCCGTCACGGATGAAGCATCCTGTCTGACCTGGCCGGGGGGAGTCACCGCTTCTTATTCCTCGGTGAGCAAGCCGTCCTCGATCCGCAGGACGCGGTCGCCACGCGAGGCGAGGCGGTCGTCGTGCGTGACCATCACAAACGCCACGCCCGTCTCCTGGTTGATCTCGCGCATGACCTCGAAGACCTGGTCGGAGGACTTGCTGTCGAGGTTACCGGTGGGCTCGTCCGCCAGCACCAGGCGAGGCTCATTCGCAAGCGCGCGGACGATCGCTGTGCGCTGCTGCTCGCCGCCCGAGAGGCGGCTGGGCGGATTGTCGAGCCGATGTCCGAGGCCGACGCGCTCCAGCAGATCGGTGACGCGGTCGATGTCCTCGGGATCAGGCTCGCCCTTCTGAATGCTGACGGGCATCAGCGCGTTCTCCAGGCATGTGAATTCATTCTGAAGATAATGAAACTGAAAGATGAACCCGACCTGTGTATTCCGCAGGTCGGCAAGCTCATCATCGTCGAGGTCGGCGAGGTTCTCACCCGCCACGATCACGCGGCCCTCGGTGGGGCGATCGAGCGCGCCGAGGCAGTTGAGCAGCGTGGACTTGCCCGATCCGGACTGCCCGAGGACCGATGTGAACTCACCGGCCTCCACGCGGAAGTCGATGCCGTGAAGCACCTCGACGGGCACAGCGCCGAAGTACGTCTTCTTCAGCCCGACCGTCTCGACGGCCGGGACATCGTTGTCAGGCACCCCGGATCACCTCCACGGGGTCGAGGTCGGCGGCCTGTCGCGCCGGGAGCACCGCGGCGATCACGGTCGCGATCACGGCGGCGATCATTGCGGCCGCGATGATCTCGGGGATCAGGATCGCCGGGAAGAAGGGCTCCGGTGGCACGCCTTCCACCGGCGCGGGTTCCTTGATGGTTTGCAGCAGCAGGATCAGGCCCGAGCCCAGCAGCCCGCCGATGATCGCTCCGAGGACGCCGATCATCAGTCCCTCGAGTGTGAAGACCGTCAGTATCTGCTTGCTTCGCGCGCCGATCGCTTTGAGGATGCCGATCTCCTTCTGCCGCTTGAGGACGCTGACGACGAGCACGCTGGCGATTGCGAACGAGGAGGCGACGAGGCTGAAGACGGAGATAAGCGTCGCGGAGCTTGTCTGTCCCCGGAGCGCTCCGAGCAGGCGCGGATTGTCGCGCATCCACGTGTTGACTTCGAGGTCAAGCGAGGCGGCCATCGCGTCGCCGACGTCGTTGGCGAGGAAGGGGTCGTCGAGCTTCACGGAAAAGGTGTTCACGAGCGTTCCGGTTGCAAAGAGCGTCTGAGCTGCGCGGAGGGTGATGAAGACCGTCGAGTTGTCGGTGCTCTCGGCGCCGGTGTACACAATGCCCGCGATCCTGAAGGTCTCGGTGTTGCCCTGTCCGGTGGTGAGACGCACGCGATCCGCGAGCGTGATGCCGAGTTCGTCGGCGAGGGCGTAGCCGACGACCGCCTCATCGGCGCGTATCCGCAGGTAGCTGCCCCGGAGGACATCCTCCTGCAGCCCCGAGATTCCGTCCTGCTGCAGCGGGGGCGAGCCGACGACGCGCACGCTTTTCTCCGTCCCCGCGCGTGTGATCAGCGCCTGCCCGGTGACCGCGGGCGCGACCGCCGTGACGTGGTCAAACGTGCGAAGCTGCTCCTCGAGGCACCGACATTCGTCGATCGTGTCAGGCTGCCAGAGTCGCTGCTGGCGCGCGGACAGCACCAGCGCGTCCGGCCGTCCGGGAAGCTGCTCGAACGTCCGGGGGACGCGCTCGGGTGCTTCGAGGCTGATATGCGCGATCGGCCCGGTGACGGTGTCCACGATGTCGCGCTGCAGGCCGCCGATGAGGCAGCTTATGAAGATGACCAGCGTCACGGCCATCGCGACGCCACCGAGGATCAGCAGCGTCTGCGATCCACCGGCCTTGAGGTGCCTGACGGCAAGTCGTAACTCAAACATCGCGGCTCCCCTCCGCCGCAGCCGAGACCTCCACCGGCTCGACCTCCTGCCCGACCTGCGCGGAGGCGGGCTCTCGCACGACGAGCGCATCCTTGCTCAGTCCCGAGCGGATCGGCGTGCCGAGCACGCCGCCGACGCCCGTCTCGACTTCGAGCCGTCTCACCACTGCATCGTCCACCACCAGCACCGACGAGTCCTCGCCCGAGACCACGACGGTGCCGATCGGCAGCACCAGCAACTGCTGCTTCTCGGCAACCACGATGCTCGCGTCAACTGTCATCCCCGGGCGCAGCCACTCCGGCTGATCGACGGGGCGGAGGATCACGTCGATGACGCCACGCTCGGTGATCGCCTCGGGAGTGATCCGCTCGACCACCGCCTCGATCGTCTGGTCGGGTCGGGCATCGGCGATGAGAAATGCAGCCTGATCGACGGCGATTTCCCCGATGTCGCGCTCGTCGATCTCCACGTGGATCTCGGGCCGGTCCATCTCCGAGATCGTCATGACAGGCTGCCCCGGGCTGACGACGTCGCCTGGTTCGCGGACGATGTCGGTGACGATGCCCGCAAAGCGCGCCGTCAGTGAGGTCTTCTCAAGCCGCGCGAGCACCGCGTCCCGGGTGGCGAGGGCCTCCGTGAGGCGGCGCTGTGCCACCGCGATGCGCTCCTCCGAGGGGGTGCGCCGGATGCTCTCGACGCGGGCAGGCCCGGCCTCCCGGGCCTGCCGGAGGGCCGCCCGCGCTGCTCGTATCTCCGCCCGCTGCTGCGTGATCTGCTCGGCCCGGGCCGGGCTGCTGACGAGGTCGAGGCGAGCGCGGGCCCGTTGAAGCTGCTCTCCCGCGGACTCAAGCTCGGTCTCCGCGCGGTCGAGTTGCTCTTCGCGCGTTATCTCCAGCAGTGCGCGCTGGTTGGCGACTTCCACCTCGGTCTGTCGCAGGGCCGCCTGCGCCTGCTGGACGGTCTCCTCGGCGGTCTCGGCGGCGGTCTCTGACGCCTCGTATTCCGCCTCGGCGATCACGCCCTCGTCGTAGAGACGGCGGGCGCGCACAAGGTCGCGTTCGGCCTGCTGGAGCCTCGCGCGGGCTTCCTGCAGGCGGGCGGCAGCGTCGCGCTGCGAGGCCTCTGCCCGCTCCAGCGCGGCACGGGCGGTCGCGTCGGAGGTGGCGAGCCTGCGGGCGCGCTCGACGTCGGTCTCCGCCTGCCCCATCCGGGCCCGTGCCTCATTGAGCGCCGCCTCGGCTTCACGCACCTCCTCCTCCCGGCCGCCGGCGAGCAGTTCGTCAAGCCGCGCCTCGGCCGACGAGAGCCTCTCCTGCGCCTGCTCGATCGTGCCCTGCACTTCGGCTTCAGCCTGGCGGATCGTCGGGGCGACGGTCGTGGCGCTGGCACGGGCCTCCGCGAGGCTCGCCCGAGCGGTCTCGATCGCGGCCTCGGCCTGCCGCAGCTCGGCCGACTCGACCTCTGATGAGAGGCGCGCCACGGTCTGGCCGGACTCGACGCGCTCGCCTTCATTCACCAGAATGTCCACGACGATGCCGGTTCGGTCGGCGGAGAGTTGGACGTCGCGCGCGCCCTGGACTCGCCCGCTCGCGGCCAGCGTCTGCACCACCTGGCGGGTCTGCGGCCGGACGACCTCGACCTCCCGCGGCTGCTGCCATCGCCAGATGAGAAAGCCGGCCAGCGCAATCACCGGCAGCAGCAATAGCCACTTGAGCCGGCCACGTCTCTTCTTCGCGTTTCTCTTCCGCTGGCGCTCCTCGTCCGCGCGCGCCTGCTCGGTTTCCTGATCTTTCGCCTGCTCCTCCGGCATCCTCCGCCTCCTCGTACTGCTGTTGGGCGCCTCGTCACCGATGATACATATGCGCCGCCGATGCTGTGTTCTCCTCCAACCCTCGATGCAGGACGCGAGCGCTTCCCCGACGAAGTGATGTGGCGCAGGAGTGTGACGCCGTCATGGGAGGCCACCTATGCTCGTCGCAACATGGAATGTGAACTCGGTCCGCGCGCGGATGCCCCGCATCATCGATTTCTGCGAGAAGCAGCGGCCGGACGTTCTGTGCATGCAGGAGACAAAGGTCACGGATGAGGACTTCCCGGCGGATGACCTGCGCGAGATGGGCTACGACGTGCAGTTCGCCGGTCAGAAGTCGTACAACGGCGTCGCGGTAGCGAGCCTCCTGCCGATGGAGATCATCACGCGCGGTTTCGACGACGGCGGCGAACCCGTGGATGCATCGCGACTTCTGATCGTCGAGGTGCAGCCGACTCCGGACAATCCACGCACGCCGCTTCCCGTCGTCAACACCTACGTTCCGCAGGGGAAAGATCCCGAGCACGAGGCCTTCAGGTACAAGCTCGACTGGCTGCAGCGGCTGCGGGCGCTCTTCGACCGCCACTGGACGCCCCGCAAGCGCGTGCTGTGGGTCGGCGACATGAACGTCGCCCCCGAGCCGATCGACATCTGGGAACCCGACCGTCACCTCAATCATCCGGACTTCCACCCGGATGCCCGCGCCGCGTTCGCGCACACCGCCGACTGGGGCTTCGTGGACTGCTTCCGCAGGCACCACTCGGATGCCGAGGAGTACACGTATTACGACTACCGCGACCCGCTCGCGATCGAGAACGCTCACGGCTGGCGCGTCGATCACATCATGGCCACGAAACCGCTCGCGAGGCTCTGCACCGAGTGCTGGATCGATCTCGAGCCACGCACACAGGAGAAACCCTCCGACCATGCGCCAGTGCTGGCGAGGTTCGAGTTCTGAGCGGCCAGCTACGACAACGACAGCGAACGGCGGCGACGGGTTGATTTGCCTGAAGCCCCGTTCACCGGTTCAGCCACCAGATCGACGCGTTGAGGTAGGTCGCGAAGCTGACCCAGGCGAGGTAGGGGACCAGCAGCATCCCCGCGACGGGTCGGATCCGCCAGAAGAGCACGGTAGTCAGCGCAATCATCCCCAGCAGCGGGATGATGACGGCCAGTCCTGCCGCCGGCGATTGCATCGTGAAGAACGCGGGCGTCCACATGGCATTGAGGACAAGCTGAATGCCGAAGACGCCGACGGCGAGGGTGACGCCCGGCTCGCCCGCGCGGCTCCAGACAAGGTAAAGCGCGATCCCCATCAGCAGGTAAAGGGCCGTCCAGACCGGTCCGAAGACCCACCCCGGCGGGTTCAGCGCGGGCTTCGTGAGTTCGCGGTACCACTCACCGCCGCCGCTCTGCATGCCGAGGCCTCCGACCACTGCCGGCAAAAAGCACACGATGATGCTGACCACGAGGCGCGCGATGTTCCCACCGCTCATGGTGCGACCTCCTCATCGAGCCACCACGTCAGGGTGCCCTCATCCGGCCGGACCAGCGACGCGGGGCAGTCGGGCGATGGGTCGTCCATCGCGCAACGCAGCGCCTCACGCTTGTCTCCACCGGCCACGAGGAAATGAATGTGCCGGGAGGCATTGATGACAGGCAGCGTGATCGAGAGCCGCCGGCGCGGCTTATCCGGTGCCTTCGCGGGCACGGCCCAGCGTTCCCGCACACGCAACGCCGGTGAGTGGGGGAAAAGCGACGCGGTGTGACCGTCCTCGCCCAGCCCAAGCAGCATCACGTCAAAGCGCGGCAGTTCGCCTTCATCGACTTCGAAGATCCGTTCAAGCTCAACCTGCATCGTGATGGCCGCAAGGTCCGGGTGGCTCATACTCGTTTCCCAGGCGTGGACGTTGTGGAGCGGGATCCGGACATGGTTCAGCAGTGTGTCGCAGGCCATGCGGAAGTTGCTGTCCTCAGAATGCGGCGGGACGAAGCGCTCGTCGCCGAGAAAGACGTGGATCCGGTCCCAGGGGAGGTTGTGCTCAGAGGCGAGGATCTCGTGGAGCCGGCGCGGAGTGCTCCCACCGGACAGTGCCATGGTGGCACGTCCATGAGTGGCCACCGCGTCCTCGAGTTCACGCGCCACCTCCGCGGCCAGCGCGTCGCTGGCATCCTCGAGCGTCGGGAAGGCCCTCACCTGCGCGTCGCTCATATCGGGCAGGCCTCCCCACGCGGGACGATAAGGCGGTCGGCCTCCCGGGGGCCCATCGTCCCCGCCTCATAGGGGTAGACGCTGCGTTGCTTCTGCAGCAGCGGCGTGTACTGTCGCCACGACTCCTCTACCTCGTCGCCGCGCACAAAGAGCGTCTGATCGCCCTCGGCGATGTCCACCAGCAGGGTCTCGTAGGCGTCGGGCAGGTCGTCGAACACCTCATCGTAGCGGAACGAGAGGCTCTCTGTCTTCAGCCGCAGCGGGTCGCGCGGCGCCTTCACCTCGAACTTCAGGTCGAAGCCCTCATCAGGCTGAAGGGTGATGACCAGTGAGTTCGCGTGGACGGTGGCCTCCGAATGCCGCTGGAAGAGGGCGAGCGCCGGGCAGCGGAAGTTGATCACAATCTGCGTCTGCTTCGCGGGCATCCGCTTGCCGGTCCGCAGGACGAAGGGGACGCCCTGCCAGCGCCAGTTCTGAACGTAGGCGCGCAGTGCCACGAATGTCTCGGTGTTCGAGTCGGCCGCCACCCCGTCTTCATCGAGGTAGCCGGGGACCTCCTCGCCATCGACCTCTCCGGCGGCGTACTGACCGTAGACGACCTGGCTGGAGTCGATCGGGGCGAGGGAGCGAAGTACCTTCACCTTTTCATCGCGAATCGCATCCGCCTGGAACTCCGCCGGGTGCTCCATCGCGGTGAGCGTCAGAAGCTGCGTCATGTGGTTTTGCACCATGTCGCGCAGCGCGCCCACAGAGTCGTAGAACTCTCCGCGGTCCTCTACGCCGAGGTCCTCCGCAACGGTGATCTCGACCGAGCCGATCCGGTCGCGGTTCCACACCGAGTCAAAGAGTGTGTTCGCGAAGCGGAAGGTCAGCAGATTCTGCACGGTCTCCTTGCCGAGGTAGTGATCGATCCGGTAGACCTGCTCCTCGTCAAAGTGCTCGTGGATGCGCCGGTTCAACTCGACGGCGGAGTCGAGATCGTGGCCGAAGGGCTTCTCAATGACTATCCGCGTCCATCCGGGCGCCTCATTGAGGCCCACCTCGCCGAGGCGCTCGACGGTGTCGATGAATGCGCCGGGCGGGGTCGCCATGTAGAAAACGCGGTTGCCGGGGAGGTCGTGGTCCTCCTCAACCTCCTCGATGCGTTGCTTGAGCGCCTCGAAGTCCTCCTTCTCCTGATCGCCGACCGACTGGTAGTGCAGGCAGCGTTCACACCAGCCTGAGGACTCGGCGTCCGGCGGCAGGCCCGCCTCCTCAAGGGCCTCGTTGGCCCACTCGCGGTAGCTCTCGTCGTCGAAGGTCGTGCGCCGGCCGGCGGCGAGAATGACGGCCTTGCCCTTCAGCGCGCCCTCCTCGGTGAGCCGGCGCATGGCAGGGAGAATCTTGCGATGCATCAGGTCGCCGGTGCCTCCGGGCACGATCATCAGGTGCCGATCGATCTCACGTGTCATCCCCATCCTCCTCCGCATCCTTCACCGCGTGTCCGCCGAACTGGTTGCGCATGACCGCGAGGAGCCGGTTCGCGTACTGCTCCTCATCGCGCGAGGCGAAGCGCTGCATGAGCGCCATCGAGATCACGGGAAGGTTCGTGGCGGTGTCGATCGCCTCCTCGACCGTCCACCGTCCCTCGCCGGAGTCCGAGACCCATGGCGCGATGTCGGCAAGCTCCTGGCCCTCCTCAGCCAGACCGCTTGCGATCAGGTCCAGCAGCCATGAGCGCACCACTGAACCGAAGCGCCACGTCTCGGCGATCTGATGCAGGTCGAGGTCGAACTGCTCCTTGCGCTTCATCAGCGCGAAGCCCTCTGCGTAGGCCTGCATCATCCCGTACTCGATGCCGTTGTGCACCATCTTCACGAAGTGTCCGGAGCCTGTGGGGCCCATGTGCCCCCAGCCGCTGTCGGCCGACGGCGCGAGCGTCTCGAAGATCGGTCGGAGCCTCCCTACGACTTCCTCCTCACCGCCGATCATCATCGAGTAGCCCTCTTCGAGTCCCCAGACGCCGCCGGAGGTCCCGACATCGACGAGATGATAGCCCGCGGCTGACAACTCCTCGGCGCGGCGAAGGGTGTCCGTGTACCGGGAGTTGCCCCCATCGATGATGGTGTCGCCCTCATCGGTGAGCGGCATCAACCTGTCGATCATGTCATCGACCGGATCGCCCTCCGGGACCATCATCCACAGAACGCGCGGCGCCTCCAGCTTCGAAACCGCTTTCTCGAGGTCATTCGTGGCGGGATTAACGCCGCTTTCGATCGCCTCATCGACGGTGCTCTGGCTGCGGCTCCACCCGGACACCTCATGGCCGCCCCTCATCAGTCGAAGCGCCATGTTGGCGCCCATCTTTCCGAGTCCGAACATACCGATCTTCATCTGTCCACCGCTCCTCTGTCGGTCCTGCGTCTGTTATGCGACTTCACAACGTGTCACAGGACGGCAACGGCTCGAGAGGCCCGTTGCCGTCCGTGTGCCGCGCCTTAGTCGCCGTCAGTTATCAAGCAGCGCCATCGCCTTTTCGACGACGTTCTCGACGGTGAAGCCGAACTGCTCGAACACCTCGTCACCGGGCGCGGAAGCGCCGAAGTGGTCGATGCCGATGCAGTTGGCCTTGCAGCCCGTCCAGCGCTCCCAGCCGAGGGTCACGCCGGCCTCGATCGACATCGTCGGGACATCGGTCGGCAACACATCCGCGATATACTCCGGAGTCTGCTCCTCGAAGATCTCCATGCACGGCATCGAGACCACGCGCACGCCGATTCCCTGCTCCTGGAGCGCATCGCGCGCGTCCATCGCGAGTTCGACCTCGGACCCGGTGGCGATCAGCACAAGCTGCAGGTCGCCCTCGGCCTCGGCGAGCACGTAGCCGCCGCGCGTCGCGCCCTCGCGCACCGGATAGCTCTCGACGTCGAAGATCGGCAGCTTCTGCCGCGTCAGGGCAAGTGCGACCGGGCTCTGACGCTCGATCGCGAGCTTCCAGGCGATTGCGGTCTCATTCGCGTCCGCGGGGCGGATGACGGCCATGTTGGGCATTGCGCGGAGGCTCATCACCTGCTCGACGGGCTGATGGGTCGGACCGTCCTCGCCGACTCCGATGGAGTCGTGTGTGAAGACCCAGTGCGTGTCGGCGTTCATGATTCCCGACAGGCGCAGTGATGCGCGCATGTAGTCGGAGAAGACGAGGAAGGTCGCGCCGAAGGGAATCACGCCGCCGTGCAGGGCCATGCCGTTGACGATCCCGCCCATCGCGTGCTCGCGGACGCCGAAGTGCATGTTCCGCCCGCCGCAGTCTTCGATGCAGAAGTGGCCCTCCCCGTCCATGATGGTCTTCGTGGATGGCGCGAGGTCGGCCGAGCCGCCGATGAGCGTGGGCAGGTGGTCCTTGATTGCGTTGATGACATCGCCTGATGCCGCGCGGGTCGCCACGGGACCATCGTCGGGCGCGAAGACCGGCAGATCGACGTCCCAGTCATCAGGGAGCTTGCCCGCGATCGCGCGGTCGAACAACCCCGCCTGCTCGGGGAACTGCTCGCGGTAGCGCGCGAGGCGCTCCTTCCACTCCTGCTCGGCCTCAAGGCCGCGCTCGACGGCCCTCTCCATGTGCTCGCGGACCTCGTCGGGCACGTAGAACTTCTCGTCCGCGGGCATGCCGAGGTTCTCCTTGGTGGCGCGGATATTCTCCTCGCCAAGCGGAGCCCCGTGCGTCTCGGCGTCGCCCTCAAGCGGGCTTCCGTAGCCGATCTCGGTGCGTACGCAGATCAGCGACGGCCGCTCGGTCTCCTCCTTCGCGGCCTCGATGGCGCTGCAGATCGCCTCAAGGTCGTTGCCGTCCTCGACGACCTCGACGTGCCAGTTGTAGCTTGCGAAGCGCTGCGGGATGTCCTCGCTGAAGGCCAGGTCGGTGCTGCCCTCGATGGAGATGTGGTTGTCGTCGTAGAGGTAGATGAGCTTCCCGAGGCCGAGGTGGCCGGCGAGTGAGGCGGCCTCGTGGGAGATGCCCTCCATCAGGTCGCCGTCCGAGCAGATGCAGTAGGTGTAGTGGTCAACGAGCTTGAAGTCCTCGTCTGAGCCCTCGGGCTGGTTGAAGTGGTGGGCGAGGAATGCCTCGGCGATCGCCAGGCCGACGCCGTTGCTGAAGCCCTGCCCCAGCGGGCCCGTGGTGGTCTCGACGCCGGGCGTGTCCTCGTACTCGGGGTGCCCGGGGGTCATGCTTCCCCACTGGCGGAAGTTCTTGATCTCGTCCATCGGCAGATCGTAGCCGGTCAGGTGCAGCAGCGAGTAGAGCAGCATTGAGCCGTGCCCGGCCGAGAGCAGGAAGCGGTCGCGGTCGGGCCACTGCGGGTTCTGCGGGTTGTAGCGCATGAAGCGATCGTAGAGCGCGTAGCCCATCGGCGCGGCGCCCATCGGCATTCCAGGATGACCTGAGTTGGCTTCTTCCACCGCGTCCATGGCGAGGCCGCGGATCGTGTTGATGCAAAGCTGGTCGATGTTCTCCATGGTACCCTCCGATTGGTGTGTCGATGTCAAAGTCAGAGCAGCGTGGCGGCGCCGGGGGTGGCATATCACATGTGAAGTGCTCCGGTGCTGTCAATGCACCCCCGCGGGCGAGAGCCCCGTGTCGTCTTCAACGATCGTGCCGTTTGTCACCGCTACCTTTCGGGTAACACTTCGTCTCGGAGGGCACCGGTCCCTCCCAACTGTCAAATGGCGGCAGGAGAGTTTCACACCCTGTCGAAGGCTCTACAAAGCGGGAGAACCAACGATCCCGTCGCGACGGAAGAGAGACTCGCCGGATGCGAGTCCGATGAGGAGGTGGAGTACTTGTTCAGGTGGAGAGCGATGGTACGAGTTGGTGGCTACGCTGCTCTCATGTGTGCACTGGCCGCGGGCGCGTTCTGGCTGGGCGCGCAGGCGGACAGTGCCCTTGGGATGAGTTCCGCGGTGGCCTTCGCCCAGGACGGGGCGCCGTCGGTTAGCGACCGTGCGAACACAATCGATGGAACTACCGTGGGCGAAGTACTGGTCAATGGTGACGTGGTGATCCGCATGAGGACTTCTGCGGGCGGCTTCAGCGCCCCTGAGAGGGCGATGATTGTCGCTCAGCGGATCAACAACTGGACGTCCGGTTCATTCTCGCCCTACGATCTCAGTGTGAGGCGCGGTACAGGCGGCGCTGCTGAGCTTCGAGCCCACGGCGACCTGATCGTGGACGTGAATCCGGCCGAGGCGAATGCGCTCGGGTCCTCGTCGATGGGACTGGCGAAC
>JBNJEK010000059.1:0-18195 GCA_051745855.1 Armatimonadota bacterium | reverse complement strand
GCACGCCCTGCATCGTGTCGAAGAGGTTCGCCACGATCAGTGGATCCCCGTGGTGCTCGCTGCGCGGGTGGGTCAGCGCCCACGCCATCGTCAGGCAGTTGCCGCCGAGGGTACGGAATTGCCACGCATTCTCAACCTGCAGGTAGCCCTCGTCTCCCTTGCGATAACCGGTCGGCTCGCGGGAGAATCCGGCCGCACCGCGGTTGAGCGCCGCCACGTAAGGGTTCGCATCGGCATCGGGGTCCTCCACCGGTAGCGGATTCTCCCGCGCCCGGACCATGATCGCGTCGAACTGCTCCATGTACTCCTGCGCGCTGTCGACGGTCGCCTTCGCGTTGCTGCCAAGCTCCGCCTCGATGGCGTACTCGGCATCCTGCAACGCCCAGTCGAGCATCGCCAGCGCCATCGCCCCGTATGCGTCAGGCTCGCCCACGCGCTGCCTGAGTGCCTCCAGTCCCTGCGTTGCGCGGATGATCATCGGTCGCACCTCCGCAAGGTCGGCTCGATTCTGCTGACGTTCACGCTCGCGCCGCTCGGCGGTCTCCACGTCCCATGCCAGCGTCACGTCGTCCCAGTACACGGTGCCTTCGGCGTAGTAATTGAAGAGGTTGATCTGCAGGCGGGGGAGCCCGCTTTGAATCTCCAGCGTTCCACCGACCCGCTGCCAGCCGTCGGCGTCCGGAACAGCGTCGAAGTGTGCGTTCCCCACGCCTTTGCCGTCCTCGTTGATGTAACTGACGCGGGCCCGCGGACCGTGCCCCTGCGGCGTCTCGGCGAGGTCCGTCCGCACCCACGCGGAGAAGACGTAGGGGCCCGGTTCGACGGGCACCGTGATCTGATAGCTGCCGCGATGCTCATCGCCCGGGCAGATGACCGCCACGCACGCCGAATCCTCGCGTCCGCCGCTCTCAACCCACCGCATCTCGCTGCCAGTGCCCCAGTTTGGAGTGCGCCAGCCCATCGGCTGCTCTCCATCATCGCTGAGTTCGAAGCCGCCGTTTGGGAGGATGTTGCTGCCATCCTTCGGCATCGGCCCGTGGAGAAGCGCCATCTGCTCCCGCCACTGGGCCAGGTGCGCCACCTCTTCGCCCTGCGACGGCACCGCGCGGATGTCGTCCACTGCAAGCGTGGTCGCATCGGCGCCCTCAGCGTTGACCATGAACTGCACGAAGCTCATGCTCTGAAGGTCGTCGAGGATGTTGCGGTCGGTCTTGAGGTCGAGGGCGGTGATATGCAGGCGGTGGGGCCGCCAGCCGGTGAAGTCCAGCGTAAGGGCGTCACGCGGCGCGGTGTAGTAGAGCGTCGGGTCGCCCTCTCGGAGCACTCCGAGCGTCGGGCGCACAACCGCTCCCGAGCCGTCGCCGCGGATCATAAACTCCACGGCCCACGTCTCGCTGAAATCGATCCGCCCGCCGGGCTGGCAGGTCATCCACGCGAAGGTGAACTCGCCGTAGTCGGTGGTAAGCTCCAGCACATTCCCGCGCTCGTCGCCCGCCCCGACGACTTCGATTGTCGCGTTATCCTTATGTCGCCAGTCCTCGAGGCGTCCATCCTCGAAGTCCCAGTTGACGACCTCGTTGGCCGAACGCGGCGGCTCTGCATCCTGCGCGGAAACGACCGCGGCGAAGAAGACTGATAGTATGATGATAGGGCCCCTCATGCTTCCGATCACCCCGGTTTCTGTCGGGAAAAGCGATTCCGGCACGTCTCTGGCGTTGCGCACTCTTCTCTCGAGAGTGCAGTTGACCGAGCACTGTGACGATTCCTCCACCCACAGTACGCCTGATGGCCTTGTTGGATGGTCGATTCGGATCGCGGTTTATCGTTCTGCAAACTCAGGGAGGTGATGGATGTCGGGATGCCGAACACCACACCATAGCCGATACTATCAAAAAGGAGTGACGATCATGACGACCAGGCGCGGATTCACGTTGATCGAGTTGCTCGTGGTCATTGCGATCATTGCCATCCTGGCAGCGATCCTGTTCCCGGTGTTTGCGAGGGCGCGCGAGAAGGCGCGCCAGTCCTCCTGTCTGTCCAACGTCAAGCAGATCAATCTCGGGATCCTCATGTATGCACAGGACTACGATGAGCGTTTTCCGCCCTACCGCTGGAACCAGGATCCTCCGCAGAGTGTGTGGATCGACCGCGACAACAGCGCCGCGATGAATCGTCACTTCTGGGCGGAGTGCGTCGAACCCTATCTGAACAACCTGCAGATACTCTTCTGTCCGAGCAGCCAGTACGATGTGTCCACGATGAGTAACGGGAAGCGCTACCTCACCTACGGATACAACGGGAGGCTTCACCGCACGAAACTTGCGCTCTGGAAGAACGCGGCCAACAAAATCATGATCGGCGATCTTGGGATGAAACACAGCGACCGGACGCCGCCCGGCTATGTCGAGAACTGGTTCATCTGGTGGACCAGTGACAGCGCCGGGACGTGGAGCCAGTACTCGTGGTGGAGTAATATCCACAACGGTGGCGGCAATTACGGGTACGTGGACGGTCACGCAAAGTGGCTCAGTGAGACAGACCCGTCCCTCGGACCGGTCATCCCCACCGGAGGCGAAAAGCTCTACGGCGACCAGACCGGCTCATGGTTCCCCGATAGCTGAGCCGAGCCGACAGGATTCTCTCACACGCAGCGGCCGCCCCTGTTCGGGGCGGCCGCAATCATTTCAGATTTCATCTCTCTGGCAGAAGGGATGCTGAGGCCGCCCGGGAGGCTGGTCGACAGGCGTCCGCGATCGTGATGGACTGCCGCTGCGATTATACTTTCTTTAATTTCTTACATGATGTGTAACATATTTCGGTGCGGGGGAGAATCTCCGTACACGGCGGATAGATGCGGTCCCATTGGAAAGGAGCAGGACACATCATGATGCGTCGCGGTGTGTTGTGGCTCACGGTTCTCGGACTGGTGTTCGTCACAGGTGTTGTCGCGGCGCAGCAGGGCCCGCGGTTACAGACCGAAAGCCCTCTGCAGATCCAACCGGTGCAGGCGTTGAAGCTCCAGGAGATGGGCAGCGCGGCCCTCTCGAAGCAGTTTGAGCAGGCGTTGCGGCAACGTCGTGTTCCTGACGGGAGCATTGCCGGGGCGCTGGAGCAGTACCAGAAGCTCCCTGACGACCTGAAGATACACCTTCTCTACGTCGCCGACGAGAACTACGCCCGAGCGTCGTGGCGCAACGAGGCCTATGCCGCCACAAGGATCAATCCGAAAATCTTCGTCGACATGCGCCGCTTCAAGATCTTCACGATCGGGTATTTCTGGCCGGACCAGGGAGCGCCGGGTGCATGGTCATTCGCATTCGGGCATGGATTCAATGATGACTGCACGGTGTATTTCGATGGCTCGCCGGTGGAATCGAACTATCTCGACATGGATGTGGAGTTCTTCCGGAACTCGATGGCGTTCAAGGTGCCGACGGGGGCTACCCGCGACCAGATGCATGACGTGTTTGTTCGCAAGGCTGGTGCTGATGCCGGGGACACAGGAACGCGCGAGTACGAGATCATCGCGCCAAGGGGCTACCGTGGGTATCACGGCTGGCAGTTCTCGAACTTCGGCCGAGGGCCGAACCTGATCCCGTGGTATCTCTACAGCGACTACTTCGGCAGGCTTGCGGTGGAGTACGGGGACGGAACGCACCGGCCCGCCGCTCAGCAGTGGTATGAGGACGTCTGGGGGCGCAGCGGGACCGGCGGCAACTGCTTTGGAATGAGCGTGACCAGCCTCAGGGTGCGTAACAGCCAGCTTGATCACATGTACTACGACAGCTACTTCACCTCGGCGGCGACAACGCAGCCGTGGGTCTGGCTCTATCCGTGGAACTCGACGACGAAAGAGAGCGTCCAGCAGCAGCAGGCTGCTCAGTACGTGCAAGAAGTCGCGGCGAGGATCAACACGCTTTATCATGGCGCCGATGCGCGAGACGCATTTACCACGTGTGACTCGCTGGTCAACCAGGTCGTCAACCGGCCGGTCCTGTGCTACTGGGGTCCGAACTGGGGCCATGCGATTTGCCCGTATGACACCGAAGTCGCCGGTGACGACCGGCGGATGCTGTGCTACGACAACAACAACCCCTACGCCGAGAACGAGACCGGCAGCGTTGATCCTGACATCGCGACCGTTCACTGGGGAGCGAACACGTTCTCGCGCGGCGGAGGGACGAAGGCCATCACGCTGTCGTTCGACGAGTGCACGCCGGCTGACCCGCACCTGCCGGGTGCGGCCATCGACGGAACGGCAGCCGAAACGGCGATCATCGCGTTCGCGCCCGGTTCGCGCGTGACGCAGATCACCGATGAGGATGGCCGGCAGTTCTTCAACCCGGACGGGAGCATCAACCAGGACCCGAACACGAACATCCCGAACATGATGCAGTACTTTGAAATGGAGCAGGCGCCACCGCGGATCCAGCTTCCGCGCGCACAACGGCTCCAGGTGCGGATGGCGGCTGCGGGGGACAGAGCGCAGGTCTTCATTATCGGCGACAGCGGCGGAAAGAGCCTCTCATTCGACGTCCCGCCGGCCGCCGCGACCAGGATGAGCTACTTCGAACCCGGTGAGGTCTATGCGCTTGAGACACAGGGCGTCGGCCAGGTGAAGCTCGCGAACCTGCTTGCGGCGCCTACCGCGGAACTCAACCAACTCCAGCAGGGCGCGTCGGCGAACATCAAGTTCATCAACTCGCGGGCCAACGGCGACCGACTCTTTGAGCTTGGCAGCTTCGAGAACCTGTCGGGGCCGCAACTGCGTGTGGTCCCGGCCCCGGACGGTGCGTCGCTCGACGTGATAGGGCCTCCTAACCTGCGGTTCAACCTGAATATATCCGGCCCGGTTGGCCAGGGGATGCAGCAGGCGGGATTCGCCCGACTCGTCCTGCAGGAGGGAGCGGCGGCGCGCCTGGCGCCGGCGAACTGGAACGCGCTTGGCGGGTCGAATCTCCGCCTGCAGATGGTGAACGTGCAGAACAACCAGGTCATCCGGCAGGAGACGATCCAGCGCGCTCCGTAAGACGAGCAGCCACTCGAGCGAGACAGGGGACGCCGGCAGTCCGGCGTCCCCTGGCATTTACCTATCGCGCCCACGTGAAGACGGCGCTGGCTTCCACGCCCGAGAGTGCATCCCGCACAGTCACCGTCCACTCGCCTGGGGCGTCATTCAGAGCCAGCGGGACGTGCAGGTCAGTGGCGCCGCCCGGAGCGAGGACGTTGCGGGTGTATGCAGGCGCGGGGTTGCCGTCCGGATCGGTGACCGTCACGTTCAGCACATGATTGGTGAGTTCGCCATCGGCCCGCACCATCGCGCGCAGGCCCGGGCCGTCGCCGGTGATCTCGATGCCGGTCACCTCGTAGGGCAGCAACGCCAGCATGACTGTCTCGCCCGGCCCCAGTGTCAGCGTGGCGGTCTCCGTCTCGCCGAGATACTCGCGTTTGCGCATATCGTAGGCGTGACCGCCGGGGAAGCGCACCTGACACGTCTGCGGCTCATCCACGAGGCGATGGTCGCGGATCAGGCCGATAATCTCGGCGTCGCCGAGTTCGTAGCGGGCGCACTCCCACGCGCGGGCGGGGCTCTCCGGATCACCGGAGTCCACGGTGACAGTGCGCTCGACGCCCGACTCGCGCATCAGTTCGTCGAACATGTCGATGACCGTCGGGTGATACTTCGGAAGCACGCCGTTGAGGTAGGCGGTCTTCCCCTGGCCGACCTTGCGGAAGATGGCGGCGGGCGTGCCGTCGGCGTAGGACGCGTCGCTATCGGCGTCGCCGACCATCTCGAGGAATTCGCGGCCGGAAGTCTCGAAGGACTGACCGCCAGGGCCGGTGAGGGTCGCGAGTTCGTAGACCGCGTCAGGCTGTGTCCGCCGGACGCCGAAGAGACGCTCCAGCAGTGCGTCGTCGCGGGGGGCACCGTGCTCGTCTGTGATCGCGAAGCGATGGTCGGCGACAAGTGTGCCGCCCCGCCCAACCCAGTCGGCCAGCGCCTCGCCAAGCTCATCGGAGATCGCGCAGGTCATCGGGAGGTAGAGCAGCCTGTATCGATCAAGCTCGCCCGCGAGGACCTGCTCGGGGGCGACATAGTTGTACATAAGCTGCAGTTCCTGCAGCGCGAGGCGGAAGTAGAATGCGGACTTGAACCAGCTTCCGTAGCTGTCATCGGCGGCGGTCTCAGGCGGCACGGGTTGCGTCCACTCGCTCTCACACCATGCCACGAGCATGCTCGGGTGAGACCAGAGGATGGCGACGTCCGGGTCGGCGCGGCGCCCCTCAAGCAACGCTTTGCCGATGCCCTCGCGCAAGTCGATGAGCGTATCCTGCACGTCGCGGGAGTACTGCGTGTATGCCTGCGTCGGGTGGATCAGCGCCCACGATTTGCCGCGCTCGGGCGAGACCGCATTCGTGGCGTAGTAGGTCACGCCGCCCGAATCATGCAGCGCCAGCCACCACGGTTCATACTTCACGGCCTCCGGACGGTGGTCGTAGCCGATCCAGCCGTAGTTGGGGACGTCCTCGCCGGTTCGGCCCTGCCAGAAGCTGCGCCACAGTTCGAAGACCGCCTTCTGCGCGGTGCCCTTGATCGCCTCGGAGTATTCCTGCGCCCACTCGAAGCCGGTCTGCGTGCAGAGTTTCCAGAAGTCGTTCCCGTTCGTGGGCATCGCGCCGAATGTGTTCGTGTGCCCGACGCGGATGCCCGGCCACGCGCTCTCGTATGCCTCGGTGATACCGCGCATGCCGTCGATCCAGACGTCGGTCATGAAGGTGCGGAAGTCCACGAAGGGTGCGAAGTTGTCGGTGCCGCGCACGTCCTCGGTGCGGGCGCCGGTGACCTCGTCGAAGCTCGCGTGATCGGTGCCCCAGCGCGCGTTGAGGGCCGCGATCTCGCCGTACTGCTCTCGCAGCCAGTCGCGATAGCGAGGCTGGCAGTGCTCGGAGAAGCAGACCTCGCGGCGGGTGTGCCGATTCGCCAGCGTGGCCTCATCGCGAACGTTGATTGAGAACGGTCCGAACTCGCGGTGTTGCGCGACCTCCTCCGGGGCGGCGGTCTCGTACTGCTCGACCACCTCCGGGTCGCTCAGACACGGGTCGCGGACGCCGTCCGCGATTTCTGCGCTGCCGGTGAAGGGACGGCCTGCCGTCGAGTGCAGGGCGGTAATCAGCGGCGTCTCGACGGTCATGTACGGCGCGCTGCCGAACTTGCCATCGAAGCCAAGCTCCATCAGCATCTTCGAGTATTGATGCGTGATGAACGGGTTCGTCATGCCGTCGCCCCAGGTGCTGACATGCCAGTCATCCAGCGGCGCGGTGTTGTTGACCGCCGGGAAATACACGTCCGTCCACGCCGAGTGGATCTCGCGGCCCTCGTGCATGAGCTTGACGAAGAGCTTGTGCCCGGTGGTGAGGATCTGATCGGCGGCGGGCTGCAGAACGAGAGCGACCTGGGGCCCGGCCTCGACGCTGGTGGTTGCGATCACGCGATCCCACGCGTCCACGAGATGAGCTTCAATGGACGCGTTTGCAGGCGGGGCCTCGAGGGTGAGCGTGGCCTCGATCGTGTCGCCGGGTTCGTAGAAGTCCGCCGCTGTCTCGATGGCGCCGATGGTAGCGGCCTGCTCGCGCGTGGTGTCGAGCGCGGCCCAGTAGAGCGCGGCGCCCGCTTCGTCGCGGACGGTGAGGTCGTAGAGCACATCCCCGTCGGGGAAGCCGTTGCGCCAGCCGACGCCGAAGGGCGCCTCGGCGGGGACGGTGCGGGTCTCGGCGACCAACTCGTCCTCCCCCCAGCGCAGTTCGCGCGTGTGCCGCGGGGTGATCTCAACGGTGGCGCCCTCCGGCGCCCCCTGAACCCGGACGGCGTCAGGTCTCTCGCTCAGCGTGATCGCAGTCTCCCCGCGAGCGGCGAAGTGGATCGCGCGGGCCATGAAGGCGTACCAGTACTCCCAGTAGCGCATCTCGCGGGTGGTCCACGCCGCGTAGTCGCCCGTCTCGACGGGATAGATCCCCCAGATTCGCGAGCGATCGGTCGGGAAGTTCAGGTAGACGACGGTGCCCTCGCCGATCTGCCCGACGCGGACTTCCTCGAGGATGTGCGCCGGCATGTAATCCCACGGCAGATCGCGCATGATGGAGTGATCCTCACCGACGGGCTCAAGGTCATCCGGGTCGAAGTAGTTGCCCGCCCGGGCGAGGCCGGAGATCACCACGAGGCCCGCGCCGGCCTCGACCTTCTCGCGGATTGCCTCTTCAAACTGCACGTCCAGCCTCCCGCCGATGACGTAAACCTCGTAGCCGTCCTCGTCCATGGTGCGCATGACGCGGCGGCCGTCGGGGGAGTAGATGGCGTCTCCGGTGTAGCCGCCGTCGATCACGTCGTAGTCCATCTCGAAACGCTGCGCCAGTTCGACGACCTCGCGCACCGGGCGGTAGTTGTAAACGTCGATCAGCGCCCGCACCGGCCCGCCCGCAAGCGGGTTGGCCCAGCGCATGATGCCCTCGCGGACGACCGGTTCGGTGATGGGCGTGTCGCGCGGCCCGAAGTTGAACGTGTTGACGTACGCGCGGCCTGGCTCGCCCTTCGTGATGGAGACCCAGTCGTAGGCGACTTCGCCCTGCCGGCCGATGTTGTAGATGTAGAGGCGGGCGACGGGGTTCGGTGCCTCAAAGCCGCGGCCGAACTCGACATACTCGTCATCGAGCGCCACGTTCCACAGCACGGGCATCTCGCGCGTGGGCTGCTCCTCGCCGTGGAGAAGCAGGGCCCCGGCCACGGCGCCCCCGGAGCCGCGGGCGCGGAAGCTCACCGTGTACGTCTCGCCGGGCTCAAGCGTGATGTCCTGGGTGGCGAGGACGTAGGTGTCCCCCACGCTCGCAAGCGCGTAGTTGCCGCCCATGAAGACGGTCTCCTGCAGAACCGCCCGCGACTGGTCGGTGTTCCAGCCGTCGGGGACACCGTCCTCGTCTTCATCGATCTCGAAGCCCGGGTTGGTGAGGATCTGGTTCTCAACGGGGTAGTCCGCGGCCTGTGAGAACACCGCAGAAATGAGAGTTAATGCCGCAGATGCAAGCACCATTTGTCTGAAGAGTCTCATTGCAGCGCCCTCTTTCGCGCGTGATCTGGTCTACTTGAGTGTGCTGATAGTTTCGATGAACGCCCACCGCCGTGAGTACTCGTCGCGCAGACAGGTGAGGTATGACTTCCACTCTTCCTCGCGACCGGCATCGACGAGAGTCTGTCGCATCTTCTTGAGGCTGGGCAGGGCCTGCTCATAGGCGGAACGGTTTTTCGCCTCGATCGCGGACTCAACGAGGTCCCGCCAGATCGCGATGGCCTTATCCGGGCGCGAGTCCGCAATCGCGTCCGCGACTCTCTCTGCGACGAAGGGGTCGCCCCAGTCTCCCACATTCGCGAGTTCGTGGTACCACCAGATGACGGCGTCAGGGTCCCGCTCGTCGATTGCGATGTCCAGACCGACGCGTGCGGCAGCTTCGGGCGTCAGGACACGCCCGACCAGTCCGCCGCCATCCGGATGCGGAAGCGGCCAGTCGCCATCGCTTACTTTCCTCGTCTTGAGCGCTTTGAGCAGGAAGCTTCGAATCTGCTGCCAGTCCCCTGTGCCCTCGCTCGCAGACTTCACCGCCTGATAGCGGGCAAGCGATGGCGCGGCGAGGAAGCTCTCGGCGGCGAGGGCCACCACTCGGGCGTAATCTCCCTCGCGTGAGGCAATCTCGCCGAGAAGCGCGCGGATTCTCTCGGAGAGCGACGGGGGCAGTGTTTGGGTATTCTCCACGACCGTATTCAGCATGATCCGCGCTTGCTCGAGGCGATCTGCCTTCATGAGGCGATCGACCGCCTGCTTCCATGTTCCGGCGGCTGCCGCTTCCCTGACTGCGAGATCGGTCGCCTCCTCGACGGCACCGATGCGATCGAGTGCCTCGATGGCGCAGTGCACGAGGCGGGACCGCAGCCACGCCTCATCCCCACTCGGCCCGTCGGCCGTCAAAGGCACATCAGGGGTTGCACCGATGTACTCGACGATGGCATCAGCCATCGCCCCGCACTCGTCTTCGTCGAAGTCATCAACGGAAAACTCGTAATCGATGAGACCGTAGAAATCCGCCTCACCAAGCCTTTCGGCCATCAAAAGCTTCTCCAGCGGTGGCAGCGAAGAGGCGGCAATCGCCGCGCCAACCGCGTCGAGACAATCGATCGCGCCGGCCGGGATGGTCTCAGGCCTCGGGTCGCCCCAGTCATCGATCTCAATGGCCTCATTGAGCGATTCTGCGATGCGAAGTGCGTTGTCAACGACGAACTGCACCTCGTCAAGCTCGATCAGCCGGCGCAGATACGCGCCCATCTCCGCGGAGGCGGCCAGGTCGTTCTGTTCAAGCTTCTCAATGTCAGAGATGACACTGCTCTTTAGCTCATCCGCAGTTTTCAGACTGAGCCGCGCGCGAAGAAGAAGCTCTGACCGCAGAGACGCGCTGTTCCGCGCCGCTTCGAGGACTACTTCCGTCAGTTCCTCGCGACTGAGGCCATCGATGTAGTCTCTGACCTCCTGAGAGAGCGGCCCGGACTCGCCGGGCACCTCCTGCCCGTTCAGCGTGAGCAACTCCCGCACTTTCGCCGGAATCTGGTCGGACGGCGGCCGGTTGGCGTCCAACTGCTCCTGCAACTCCAACACCAGCGCCACTCCGTGCTTGCAGTCGAACTCGTAGGGGCAGGTGCAATGTGAGGACAGGTACGCGCCACCCGATCCGGTCGTGAGTCTCACGACGGTCGCGTACTCCCACGTGCCGCTGACCTGCCCCACGACCACGTCAGCGCACGGTTGCGCCACAGAGACAACCAGCCCGGAGTGCTGATAGCTCTCCCCTCTCGCAAAAATGCGATGCCCGAACGCTTCAACCAGATCTTCGTAGCTGAGGCTTTCCCAAACCGCTCGGAGGTGTTCCACGTCTGCGCTCATACGCCTGTCGACTCCCCACCATCATCGTTATTGGGACCGAAATGCTTTTCGAGGAATTGCTGCGCAAGCTCTTCGCCTTCCTCAGTCAAGACCACGGACTTCGCTTTGCTCTTCGGGTCGCTGATCCAGCCCTTCTCATGGAGACGGTCGGTCACTTCCCACGGCATGCTCTTCCACACTCGCCCGTGTTCGTGGACGTTCAGCCAGAGAATCCCCAGCGCGCACTCTGCAAGCTTCTCCCAGTCCAGTTCGCGTTCGTCACTCATTGGTCTCACTCACTCCTGTCTACTGCAGCCTGTCATGATAGCGGGCCGGAAGCCCGCCCCGCATGCTCACAAGCCCCTCCGCGCAATAAGACACAGCGAGCACTGCTATGCCGCGGGCTGATCGCCGGACGCTTCGGATGGGGGCGTGCGGCGGTGGCGCGACCGCTCGAGGATGGTCGTCGCGCCCATCACCATCAGGTAGATAGCCCCGGTGAGCAGGATGATGGTCGCGCCGGCGGGGAGATCGGCGTCGTAGCTGATGCCGAGGCCGATGAAGGTGATGACCGCGATGATCAGCGCAGAGATCCCCATCACCTGCCAGAGCGACCGCGAGAAGCGGCTTGCGATTGCGATGGGAAGCGTGAGCAGGGCGATGACCATCACCAGCCCGACCACCGTGACAAGCAGGACCACCGTGAGGGCGGTCATGCACAGCAGCAGGAGGTAGAACGCCTCGGCGTTGACCCCGCGCAAGCGAGCGAACTGCTCGTCGAATGAGATCGCCACCAGTTGCTTGTAAAAGATCAGGCCAAGGCTCACCACGAGCAGGTCGAGGCCCGCGATGAGCCAGAGACTGGTGGGCGTGACCATCAGGATATTGCCGAAGAGATAGCTCATGAGGTCCTCGGCGTATCCCGGCGTCTGCGCGATGAAGAGGACGCCGATGGCCATCCCGATTGCCCAGATGGCGCTGATCGCGGTGTCCTCGCTCTCGCGCCAGCGGATGCTGACCATGCCGATCACCACCGCTGACAGCAGCGCGGCGACGACCGCGCCGTAGAGCGGGTGCAGCCACGGCCAGTCCTGCGTCACCTGCAGGTAACGGGCGGCGCCGAGGCCGCCCAGGACGCTATGCGCGATGCCTCCGGCGATGTACGTCATCCGCCGGGCGGCGACGTAGCTGCCCACGACGCCGCAGGCGACGCTGGCGAGCAGGCCCGCCGCGAGTGCGTACTGCAGAAATGCGTAATCTCCAAGCGCCCGGAAGAATTCAACCACAGCCGTCGCCACGCCCCTCGCTCTGATCGTGCCGAACCACACGCAGATCACTGCCGTACATCTCCGCGAGCAACTCGCCGGTGATGTCAGTCATCTCGCTGGTCGGGTGGCGTTTGACCCGGCGGTTCACGCAGAGCACGCTCTTCACGACGTCCGAGACGAAGCCGAGATCGTGAGTGACCAGCACGATCGTCATCCGCTCGTTGAGTTTGCGGAGAAGCTCGTATATCTCGCGCTCGGCGGCCACGTCGAGGCTGGCGGTGGGCTCGTCGAGCATGAGCATATCCGGATCTGTCGCCAGCGCCCTCGCGATGAGCACGCGTTGCTGCTGACCGGCTGAGGCATCGACGAACCGCCGCTGCGCGAGGTGTTCGGCACCGGCTGTCTCCAGCGCCTCCTCCGCACGCTCGCGCGAACCGCGCGTCCACGGCCCCGCTGCGCTGTCCACACCGAGGCGGCCCATCAACACGACATCGAGCGCGGTGATAGGCAGCCGGCGGTCGTAGCTGAAATCCTGCGGCACGTAGCCAATGCGCGTCCTGACGTTCGCGGGGCGCTCACCAAAAACGCGGACCTCGCCGGCGTCCGGCTTGAGAAGCCCGAGCATGAGCTTCAGCAGAGTGGTCTTCCCACCGCCGTTGGGTCCGACGATGGCGCAGAGGTCGCATGGCGGGACATCGATGTTCACGTCCTCCAGCACCAACTCTGTGTTGTACGAGAAATCCACGTCCGTCATCACCACGACAGCTTCTTCGCTCATGCATCGTCACCCAGGCCGATTCGGATCCTGCGGGCCATCTCACGAAGGTTACTCAGGTAGTCGCGGGCCAGCGGATCGAGTTCGATGATCTGTGCATCGACCTCGGCCGCGATGGCGCGCGCGGATCTGCCGGAGAACTGCGGCTGGACGAAGATGGCGCGCAACTGCTCTTCTTCTGCCAGCTCAACAATCTGCTGAAGCTCACGCGGGGCCGGCTCTTTGCCCTCAATTTCGATCGCCATCTGCTCCAGCTCGTAAGCCCGAGCGAAGTAGCCGAAGGCCGGGTGGAAGACGAACATCGTGCGGCCGGCATAGGGCTCGAGCATCTCGGAGACGTCACGATCGACCTCTTCGAGATCCACCAGCAAAGCCTCGAGATTCGCTGCATACGTCGCGGTTCCGTGCGGATCGAGGCGCACGAGTTCGTCGTGGATCGTCTCCGCCTGGACGGCCGCAAGCTCCGGGTCAAGCCAGGTATGCGGGTCGAGACGACCATGCTGGTGACCGTCCTCGTGGTCGTGGCCCTCGATGGGCTGCAGTTCGATCCCTCTTCGCAGGTCCACGACGTTCAGGTGCGGCATCGACGCCGAGATTCGGCCCATCAGCGTGTCCTCGAAGGGCACGCCGATGCGGAAGTAAACGTCCGCCCGGTCGAGCGTGGACATCTGTGCGGGCGTGGGCTCGTAGGTGGCCGGCGACTGGCCCGGCCCCACCAGCACCTCCACAGAGACGCGGTCGCCGCCGATTCGCTCCACGAAGAACGCCTGGGGCGGAATACTCACGCAGACGCTGACCGAGGCGCGGGTCTCATCGCCTTCGGGGGACCTGCCGGCTTCGCGCTCGCACCCCGCGGCCATCAGCGCCACCACCGCGAGCATCGCGACCGCCGCGCCCCACCCCCATCGCTGAGATTTCACTCGCCTCCCGCACCTTCCTCAAGGTCGATGCCGTCGATCAGGCGGCGCAGAAGCTGCTCGTCCCCCGGCGATTCCTCGTACTCGTACGCCTCCTCGAGTCTGGCGACCAACTCGCGGAACTCGTCATTCTGCTCCATCAGTTCATCAAGCTTGCGATCCGCCTCAGCCGCGGCCTCGGTAAGATCGTCGAACTTCACGTCGAGGCCGATGAGTTCGCTGAGGATCGACGTCGTCTTCAGAATACTCCGCGGGAAAGTGGGCATCTCGAGGAAGGGATAGTGCGGAATCTCCGCCACGAGGCTGCGCATCCTGATCCCGACCTCGGCGGAGTGCCGCGTGAGCGAGGTTATGATGCTCGACGGGCCCTCGTAGTCGCTGAATGAGAGACCAGCGGCAGTCAGTTCGGGCTTGAGCTTCCCATCGCTCACCGATGCCCGCACTCGAGGCTCGCGAGTGTGGGGGACGGGGCTGGCGACGCTCCCGACGAAGTAAATGTCGTCGATCTCCATCTCCTCGCAAACGCCGAAGATGCAGTCACAGTAGGCGCCCCAGCGGATGTGAGGCTCCTCGCCCGTCAGCAGAACGAGATCCGGCTGCCCCTCGGGCGTGCGTGCCATGGAGAAGATGTTCTGCGGGTACTCCAGGTCGGTGACGACACCCTCCTCGATCCTTGCGTGCGGGCGGAAGACCGCCGTGAACTCCATCGGATTGACGGGTTGGACGATTGCCCGGCCGTCCTCGAGGTGCACTGAGATCGGAATGCTTGAGACTGGGAAGTGAAATATGTAGAAGTCAAGCGGATCGATCTCCGCGAAATCACGCGCGTTGAGATTCTCATTGAGAAACGCCAGTGAGCCGGTGGAGACGTGTCCGCCATCCATCCAGCCTGTGAGGCCGATGACCATCACGACCCCGTCATCGCCAGTCTCCGGCCACTCGTCCATCAGCAGTTCATACATGTAAGTGACGCCCTTCCGTCAGGTGTTTGTTGCGTGTCCTCTCCTTCGGCCTCAACGCGGCCGGGACCTGCCCGTTGACAGATGACGGTGACCATCGCGCGGTCCCCACACAGCATTCTCATCGCAGAGATTCTCCGGGGGTGAAGGCTCCGGGCGGTGTTAGGAGGAACTTCGCGCGCAGGTGCAGAACATGGGTGGGCAGAGCAACGTGGCCGGTGGGAAGGCGAGGGCAATCAGCGATGAATGTACTTCTGACGGGCGGCAGTGGGCTCGTGGGGTCGCGCATCGCGCCGATGCTGGCGCAGGGACATGACTTGACGCACTTCGAGATGCGCGACCCGGCGGACGGTCGGCCGTGGATCGAGGGAGATCTGCTCGACCCCGAGGCGCTCAGAGAAGCCTGCGAGGGCATCGACGCGGTGCTCCACGTGGCCGCGATCCACGGCCCGAACTGGCGAAAACTTGGTGACCACGCGATGTTCGAAACGAATGTGATGGGCACGCAGAACGTGGTCGACGCAGCCGTTCGGGCGGGCGTCAGACGGGTGGTGTTCACGTCATCAATCAGCGCCACAGGCCACGGTCAGGGCCTGCCGGCGCCCTATCTCCCCATCGATGAGGATATTCCGCGCGGCCCCGCTGATCTTTACGGGCTGAGCAAGGCGCTCGGCGAGCAGATCTGCCGCTTCGCAACCGCCCGGCACGGCCTGAGCACCATCATCCTGCGACCGGGATACATCTGCGACGAGACCTGCACGTTTCCGGACACGTGGCGGCTGCTCTCGTGCATGGTGGATGTCCGCGACGTGGCGAGCGCCCACGTCGCGGCGCTTGAGTGTGAGAGCGTCGATCGCGGGACATTCCTCGTCACCGCCGACAGCCCGCTTGCACGGATTGAGCCGCTGAGCTTCTTCGCCGACCGCCGGACCTGCCTCGAATCGCTCTTCCCGGGGATAGGCGCATACATCCAGGAGGGGGCATTCGACCCCGCGCGGATCGACGAGTGGTACACCGTGGACCTGGCACGCGAAATGCTCGGATGGAGGCCGCAGCACAACTTCGAACTCCCGTCTGTCTGAAGCCCGCCGATCCATCAGCGAAGGGCAGAGGGAAGCGTCGTTGACCGTCAACTGCCGCTGTGCTATCCTCGCGGCAGTTTTTGACACAGCCGGGGAGGACGGATGTATGTGCAACATCGCCGGGTACGTCGGGACGAAGCGAGCCGCGCCGATCCTGCTGGACCTGATTGAGCGACAGGAGGGGCTTGCCGGAGGGTTTTACACCGGCCTCGCCACGATCCACGAGGGCAGGCTGCACTGGCGCAAGGTCGTGGGTGACCTTGCGCGACTACGCCAGGAGACCGACGCAGACGACCTCCCCGGCACCATCGGCCTTGCGCACAGCCGCTCGAATTCGGGCGGGGACTGGCGCTGGTCACACCCGTTCATCGCCTGTGAGGACTCCGTTGCGTACATCGCCAACGGCTCTCGGGGGTACTTCGAGCACAGGGTGGACAACAGCGAGGCGGCCCGCCGGCTTGAGGCGGAGGGGCATGCGTACACGGCGGTCGCCGACGAGCAGATCGGCAAGTACCCCTCACTCGAGGACGGTCGGTCGGTGCACATGAGCGACGTGATGGCCCACGCGATCGAGGCGCGGCTGGATGAGGGTCTCGCTCCTGAGAACGCGATCCGTAGCGCGTTTGTGGATCTGCCGGCGGAGATCGTGGGTCTTTTCATCGCTCCGACACATGCCGACCGCATATTCGCCACTCGTTACACAATGCCGATGTGTGTGACGTTCGATGAACGCGGGGCGCGCATCGCCTCCAGTCCAACCGGCTTTGGCGGCCGGCCGGACTGGTGGACGTGGGTCCCCCCGTTCTCGGGGGCAGTCGTTTCTGCGTCAGACCTGCAGATCCGGCCGTTCGAATGTCCCGAGGGGCCACTTCCCGACGACATCAGTCGAGCGGACGCCCGTGACGCCGTCCTCGAGACACTCGACAGCGATGAAGCGCAGGGCGTGGGCGCGCTGCTGGACGCGGTAAGGCCGCTTTCCTCGCGCGAGGAACTCGTTGTGCGCTATGATCCGGTGTACGAGGTGCTCTTCGAGTTGCTGCTGGAGGGCCGGGTGGAGCAGCATGCGATGGAAGTCCCCGGCGCCACCGATGAGGTTTCGGGCACGCGCTTTAGGTTCACGCTGGCAACGTGAGGTCCGAGTGGCACGGAGGGTTCCCCCAAAAACACTCCCGGTGGATGGCGAGGATGAAAGAGACAGAGCACAGGCCCCCCGAGCATGATCCAGCTTCTCCCGACACGAAGCGAGCGGCTCTGTCAGGGTCGAATTTGATCGCTCAGTCTGTCTCTGGTGGCCCTTGGGGGCACTTCTACGCCGAAATTCAGGCCCGACCCTACGCGTGACTAAGGAAAGTACCCCGTCCTTGACTGCGTATATTCCTTGATGTATACTACTTCGCAAAGCTCCCAACGGGGACCGCGGACGGGGTTTCGCCGCGCCATGGTAGATGTATCCGCCCGGAGGATCGTCATCCGGTGATCTCACCAGCAGACATCTTCGTTCTGGCGGTCGCCGCGGGCCTGATGGCACTCGAGGCTCATCGTGGCGTCATACCGGCTCTTGTGGGATTTCTCGGCATACTCTTCGGGCTCATTGGCACCCGGTTGCTTTACGTTCCGCTGAGCGAATACGTTCAGCCTTCGGGGGCATATCTGCTCCTGATTGGCGCGACAATTGTGCTGACGGCGCTTGCCACGACGGTGATCGCGAAACGCCTGACGATGAGCGTCAGCGATGTTGAAGCTGCCATCGGTGCGACCATTGGACTTGGAACCGGACTTCTGCTGGGATACGCACTCTTCGATTGGCTGACAATTCGCTACGGCGTCGGCAACACGCTGGTTCACAATTCACTGATTTACTGGGCGATGACAGAAGCCGCAGGTGCTCGCGAGCTTGCCGACTTTGTTGGTAGATTGACGGGGAGGTAGCACCCCGATAGTCTCATATCCACGCCAGGGACAGCAGCACAGATCACAGCCCAAACGCAGCCAGGATCGCAGCAGTATCCCGGGTATCAGTCGTACCTCGCGTCGTCAATGGCGTGGGAGGTCGTGATGGACTGGAAAGAGCGCGGCGGGACGCTAACGCGCACCACGGGAGGTGTTACCCGAAGGCGCCCATTGCGAGCAGCAGACCGTGGCAGTGGTGAGGTGGAGGTCGGTTCGTGACCGGCCCGACGCAGATGACGGAGAACGCATCGGTATCCCCGATGCGCCGACATGGCTACAGACGGGT
>JBNJEK010000058.1:0-18226 GCA_051745855.1 Armatimonadota bacterium | reverse complement strand
CTGTCGATTTTCGTGGAACGGATTGCTGGTCTGCTGCTTGTGTTGCTTCCACTGCTCTTCGCGCGGGACGGACTTGCGCCCAGCCTCGCCTGGTGGAGTTGGGTGGGCATGCTGGCCGCTGGCTACACCGCGGGAAAGGTGCTGACCTATCCCGACCTGAGAACCCTGCGCCACCGCTTCAACTGGCGGTCCGAAGCAGTTCAGGCGACGGTTCTTCTCGCCACCGCGCTGATCAGCGCATGGCCGGGCACCATGCGCGAGACGCTCCTGTGGCTGACGATAGTCGCGCTCCTTTCCGCGCGCAGTTCATATGTGGCGCAATCGCAGCGCCGACGACGGGCGCTCGGCGCAGAGCAGGCGCCCGAGAGCAGTTCAGTCGGCTGAGATCTGCATGTTGATGGGTAAAGGGAGTGATGGGGATGGATAACCTGAAACATCGGAAGATCGTGTTCGCCGAGGGGGCCGTGATCACGCCGACTGAGCGGCGCAGGGCGGACCTCGTGGTGCGGGACGGGAGCGTGCTGGAGCTTCGTGAGCCGGGCGCGACATGTTCGGCCGATGAGCACGTGGTTGACTGCCGAGGCCTCTTCGTCGGTCCGGGTCTCGTTGACATTCACACGCACGGCGGCCAGGGGCATGACTTCGTCAGCAGCGACCCACAGGAGATCATCGCCGGCTGCGAGTACCATCTCTCCGTCGGGACCACCGCGATCGCGCCCTCCGGCCTGAGCGTGCCCATCGAGGAGATGCGCGCGTCCATCGAGGCGACGCGCGAGGCCGCTCGCGACTGCAGAGCCGACATCCTCGGCTACCACGTGGAGGGCGGGTATCTTGACGAGGAGTACCGCGGCGGCCACCTGAAGGAGTACGTCCGCGACCCCGACCCGGACGAGTATCTGCCGCTGATCGAGGATCACTCCGACTTCATCACCGAGTGGACGCTTGCGCCGGAACTTCCGGGGTCACTGGACGTCATCCGCGCCTGCCGCGAGGCCGGCATCCCCACTTCCGCCGGGCACTCGCAGGCCACGTACGAGCAGATGATGGCCGGGATCGACGCGGGCCTCCGCCACGCGACGCACCTTTACTGCGTGATGGGCACGATCCGCTTCGAGGCGCTGCGCGACTCGCCCGGCAAAGGCTACGCGCCCGGGGTGGTGGAGACGGTGCTGATGCACCAGGCGGTCACCACCGAGATCATCTGCGACGGCTTTCACGTCCACCCGGCGCTGATCCGCTTCGCGCTGATGTGCAAGGGCCCGCACCGGCTGGCGCTGATCTCAGACTCGATGAAGGGCGCGGGGCTGCCCGATGGCGAGTACTTCATCGGCGGGCAGGACGCCCTCGTGAAGGGCGGGATCGCGATCATCAAGGAGCGCCCGGAGGTCATCGCGTCATCGGTGACACCGATGATCGGAATGCTGCAGTTCATCCATGAGACGGTCGGTGTGCGGCTGGAGGACGCCTGGACGATGGGCTCGCTGACGCCCGCGCGCATCCTCGGCGTGGATGACCGGATCGGCTCGCTGGACCCGGGCAAGGACGCGGATATCATCCTCCTCGACCGCAACCTTGAGGTGCAGGAGGTGTACGCGAAGGGCCGCCGGGTGGCCATGCACCGGTGAGCAGCGCGCGATCTGCACTCGCGGCGTTTGCCTTCGCCCCCCCGCCGGGAGTCTACGCGTTCTCCTCAATCCACCCCAACTCCATCGCCACGAACGCGATCTCGCGATACTCGTCACGCTCGTAGAGGAGGCCGATGCGCCCGTCGAGCAGGCGCGCGAGGCAGCAGTAGGCCGATGAGCCCTCGTCCACCACGCGGCTGATCGGCCACGTCTCGCCCTCGTCGTAGCTGACGCGTACCGTCATCCGCGTGCGTCCGGCGGGCGAAGCCGGATTTGCGAAGATCAGCCGGTCGCGGTCGTCGCCCATGTCCTGCGCGCCGTAGCGGATCAAGCTGGCCTGGCAGACCGGCTCAATCAACGTCTCGTCGAAGCGCAGGTCGTCCCACGTCTCGCCGCCGTCGTGGCTGCAGGCGACCGCGCGCATCCCGCCGCGCTCCGCGACCCCGCCGGTGCGCTCCCAGTAGTTGCGGCAGTTCATCATCACGCGCGAGTCCGTCAACTCCACTGCCTGGCATTCGTCGGTGTGCAGGCCGACGTTCTCCCCGAGTCGCCACGTCTCCCCGTGATCGTCGCTGAAGAAGGCGTGGGAGAACATCCGCCACTCGCCAGCGATCTGCTCGCGATGGTCGCAGGGGATGAGCAGGCGACCGGCGCGGGGCCCGCGCTGAAGCTGGATGCCGATGCCAGGCCCGGTGGCGTACCACCCCCAGCCCTCGCGCTTGACGTCCAGGGTGATCTCGCGCGGCTCCGCCCACGTGACGCCATCGTCATCGCTGAAGGTGACCAGCACGTCGTCATTGTCACGGCAGAAGGGCAGCCAGATTCGCCCGGTCTCGTGATCGACGACGGGGCACGGGTTGCCGATCGTGATCTCGGCGTCGCCGCCCTCCTCGTGGACAAGCTGCATCGGCTCCCACGTTGCGCCGTCGTTGAGGCTGCGGCGCAGCATCATGTCGATGTCACCGTGGTCGCGACGGTCATTTCTGCGCCCCTCCGCAAACGCCAGCAGTGTGCCCGCGCTGGACACGATCAGTGCCGGGATGCGGTAGGTGTGATAGCCCTCGGCGCGGCTTGTGAAGACGGTGCTACGCTTCATGGTCACACGCTCCCCTCGATGGCATACGGCACAGGTCGGCGCGGGGGCCGACCTTTCCAACGACGTTCTCAGCCGACGGTCACCGGCAGCTTTCCGGGACACTCCCGCTCGCCGAGCAGTGCCTCCAGCGATGCGCGGAAGCTGAACTCATCCGCGCCGTAGCCGACGATGGTCGGGATGCCCTGAGGCAGATCGCCCAGCGCGTAGGGCGACTCGAAGAGCATCAGGCCGCGCAGCAGGCCCTCGTCGGCGGCACGGCGCGCAAGTTCGACCTGCTTCATTGGCAGGCGCACGCCCTCGCCCTTGTATGACTGAATATGCGCCACGGTTGCGCCGATGATCCCGGACGCGAACTCAGCGCGTGATTCGATCCGCTGCACATCCTGCGATGACGGCTCCTCGGCGGCGACGATAATGTCGCAGTCGAGCATCTCGCGCGCGATCTTTGCCAGCGGATGCACGCCCTCGAGGCCGCCCTCAACGCCCTCTTCGGCGACCCCGACGCCGTGGCGGCCGAGGTCATCGAATATGACCAGCAGCGGTCGCGGTCCGGCCTTTACCCCGCCCTCCGGCAGAGTGCCCACGAGCGTCACCGCCGCCTCGGCCACGCGCCGGCCGGTGTCGCGGATCGTCTCGTGGATCTCATCGTCCGACGGAAGCTCCGGTGCCTCACGCAGGCGGCGCTTGAGGTCGCGGACGCGGTCCACGGCGTCGCGCAGTCGCTCCTCGGGCACCCGGCCGTCCATGCACGCGGCGACCATCGCCTCGACGCTCTCGCCGGGCGGGCGCTTGTAATCCACCAGCACCTGATCGTGCCCGGCGGCCAGCGCCATCCACGCGGCCTCCGCCGAGTCGATCGTGGTGCGGAGGCCCTCCATGCCGAGGGAGTCCGTGAAGATGCAGCCCTCGTAGCCAAGGTGCTCGCGCAATACACCGGTGATCAGCGTGTGACTGACCGTCGCGCAGTTCTCCGGATCGATCGCGGGCAGCAGCAGATGCGCGGTCATCGCGCTCTCCAGCCCCGCCTCGCGCGCCATGCGGTAGGGCAGCCAGTCCACCTGCTCAAGCTCCTCGCGCGACTTGTCCACCGTCGGCAGCGCGATGTGGCTGTCCACAGCCACGTCTCCGTGCCCGGGCCAGTGCTTCGCGCACGGGTGCAGGCCCGAGCGGATGAAGCCGCGGGTCATCGCGGCTCCGAGGCGCCCCACCTGCTCGGCGTCCTCGCCGAAGGCTCGCACATTGATGATCGGATTGTCGGGATTCGTGTTCACGTCGAGGACGGGGCTCCACGTTACGTCCACACCGAGGCGTCGCCCTTCGAGGCCGACAGCGTAACCCCACGCCTCGGCGAGTTCCTCGCTGTCGGCGGCGCCGAGCGCCATCAGCGGCGGGATCGCGGTGCCGTCGGGAGCAAAGTAACTGCCGGTCTCCATGTCCGTCTGCAGGATAAGCCGGCCGGGTGAAAGTGCCCGCAACTCCTCGGAGCGCTCCCGGACATCCTCGCGGCCGACCTGCGAACTCAAGGCCGCTCCTGATGCGATCAGCTCGTTGTCCTCGGCCCGCCACTGCGGATTGTTACGCAGCACGACGACTTCCGCGACCAGTTTGCGGACTTCCTGTTCAGTCATGATTGTGGCCTCCCTTCGTTCACCAGTCAGGTTCCCGCGCACAAGGGCGGGGACCTTCTCAGCACCGAGCGGAGCCGTCGCCTTTGCCGTTGTCGTTACGTGGCACGGGCGTCCCGCCCGTGCGTCGTCCGCCGGGCCTCTCCCGCACTTCTGCAGCGAAGTGCGCGATAAACGACATCGCCTGCGGGACGAGGGAGGAGGAACGTCAACGCCCCGCACTGTCGTCGCCTTTGCCGTCCCGAATCCGGGCAGCCCTGTCCGGTGCGTCGTTCGCCGGGCCTCACCCCCCTGCGATAAGCGACATCGCTTTCCCCCCTCTCCCTGGACGCATAGACGGCATGCGTCGGGCGGGACGAGGGGGGAAGGAACGTCAATGCCTCGCACTGTCTTCGCCTTTGCCGTCCCGAATCCGGGCAGCCCTGTCCGGTGCGTCTCCGCCGGGCCCCTCCCTCTGCGATAAACGACATCGCGTTCTCCCTGCCCCCTGGCGCAACAAACGTCGTTGCGCAGGCGGGAGAGGAGGAACGGCCAGTGCACCGACAGGTCTGTCGCTCATCCGCGGCGAAGCTACCCCGCGCGATCGTAATGATCATTACTGTAAAGAGGTGACCGACCGTGCGAAACTGGATCTGCTGCGTGATCGTCGCGGCCGCCTGCCTGCTGTCACTGCCCGCGCAGAGCGTTGAGCTTGTGCGCGAAAACCAGCCGATGGCGACGGTCGTCCTTCCCGACGAGGCCCTCCCGGTCGAGACCCTCGCGGCAGAGGACCTCGCGCATCACGCGGCGCTTGCCACGGGTGCTGAACTGGCGATCGTGGCCGAGGCGGAGGCGCCCGCCGAGGGGAATCGCGTCTTCATCGGTGCGACGCAGGCCGCGGCGGCTGCGGGCCTCAGCGCCGCCGGCCTCGACGTGAACGGCTACCTGATCCGCGCCGAGGCGGATCGCATGTTCATCCTCGGCGACGACACCGATGGCGACCCCGGCTGGATACTGCACAACAATCGCACCCGGGTCGGCACCCTCTTCGGCGTGTACTACCTGCTCGACCGGGAACTCGGCGCGCGCTGGCTGTGGCCGGGCCCGCTGGGCGAGGTGGTGCCCGAGCGCACGAGCATCGCCTTCGAGGACCTTGACCTGACCGGACAGCCGGCGTTCGTGCACGCGCGCTGGCGCGACGGCGGGCGGACCGCGGCCGGCACCGACGGCTGGAGGGAGCCGGCCAACCGGAGCAACTTCATCTCCGCGCAATCACGCTGGTTGCGCAGACACCGTTTCGCGCTGGGCGTTAACATGGACATGGCGCATGCGTTTACCACATGGTGGGAAAAGCATGGCGAGGAGCATCCGGAGTACTTCAATCTGCTGCCCGACGGGACGCGGCGCTCCGACCCCACGTACCACGGTGGCGCGCCGAGGCTGATCTCGATGGACGTGTCGGAGCCGGCATTCCACGAGGCGATCGTCGAGAACTGGCTGGCGACCCGCACTGAGGATGACCCCTTCATCGACGCGAGCGAGAACGACACGGCGGGCAAGTGCACATGCCAGCGCTGTATGTCGTGGGACGTGCCAGACCCGCGTCTTGAGATCCCGTGGGATGAGCGCCTTGAGCAGGCGCGCGCGGCCTTCGAGGCGGGCGAGCGCGACTGGGTGCAGCACCTCGGCAGTGTCTCCGATCGCTACGCCCGCTTCTTCCTCGCGGTGCAGGCGGAGGCGCGCAAGCACGACCCCGAGGCCGTCGTGACCGGCTACGCCTACTCCAACTACCGCTTCCCGCCGCTCGAGACGATGCTCAACGACCACATCTACATCGGCATCGTGCCCGGTGGCTGGCTGCTCGGTGACGCCGACGTCCGTGAGGACATGCGCGAGCAGTGGGACGGCTGGGCGGCGACGGGCGCGCGGATGATGCTTCGCCCCAACTACATGCTCGATGGGCACAACATGCCGCTGTACGCCGCGGATATGGTCGGCGAGCACGTCCGCCACTGCGCGGAGAATGGGATGATCGCCACCGACTTCGATTCTCTGACCGGACAGTACGCCACGCAGGGGCCGAACCTGTACATGCTGGCCCGATTGACCGCCCGCCCGGACCTCACGGTGGACGAGGTGCTGGGCGAATTCTACTCTGCATTCGGCCCCGCGGAGGACGCGGTGCGGGCGTACTTCGCGCACTGGGACAGCATCTGCGACGCCGTCGAGGAGCGGCCGGAGGGGATGCACTGGTCCTACTTTTACCGGGAGGCAGACCGGGTATTCACGCCGGCGACGTTCGCGCGTGGTGAGGATCTGCTGGAGCGCGCGGAGGAGGCGGCGGCCGGCGATGAGACGGCACTCGCTCGCGTGCAGTGGCTGCAGAAGGGCCTGCAGAACGCGCGCCTGACGCTGGAAACGCAGCAGGCCTACGAGAGATACCGCGCGCAGGGCGCCATCGGGCAATACCGCGAGGCGATCACCGAACTCGATGAGTTTCGGGCGTCGATCGAGGACGAGTTCGTCTGCAACATGGCTTTCCTCGGGTGGGCGGAGCAGCGGACCTGGGACCGCGACCTGATGAAACTCATGGCGCAACCCGGTAAGATGCTGGAAGGACCGTGGAAGTTTGCGTTCGATCCCGAGGAGGTGGGGGAGGAGCGCCGCTGGTTCGCGCAGCAGTTCGACGACAGTGGCTGGGTTCGGACGGAGGTCAGCGCCCCGTGGGAGGAGCTTGCCGTGGGGAAGCAGTGGCGCGCGGAGCATGGGCAGGACTACGACGGCCTCGCGTGGTACCGGACGGAGTTCGCGGTCCCCGAGGACGCCGGGCGCGTCCGGCTGATCTTCGGTGCGGTTGATGAGGCGTGCACGGTGTGGGTGAATGGCGAGAAGGTCCTCGAACGCCCGTATCCATTCGAGGGCGACACGGAATCGTGGAAGAAGGCGTTCGAGGTCGATGTGTCGGACCTCGCGCGCCAGGCCGGGCCGAACGTGCTGGCGGTGCGCGTGGAGGACAACTCAGGCGCCGGCGGAATCTGGCGGCCGGTCTGGCTGGCGACGTCGGAGAACGAAGCTGAGACGGAGGCCAACCTGATCCCGGACGGCGGTTTTGAGGATGGCCGGGGGCAGTGGAAGATGCACCGGCAGATCGGCGAGATGAGCTTTGAGATAGTGACAGACAATCCGCGCACGGGCGGGGCCTGCGCCATGATCCGCTGCACGGCCCCCGGTCCCGAGGAGGACGAGGAGCGCTTCCGCACGCGCATCTGGGGGCGATGGCACCGCGCGGTCGGCCCTGTCGATCCTGGGAAGACCTACCGCCTGCGGCTTTGGGTGCGGACGTCTGACGACTTCGCGGGCCGCATCGCGATCTGGGTGACAGGCGCGGGGGAGCAGACGATGGCCGAGTACGGACTGAACACCGAGGGGCTGTGGCGGGAGATCGCAATCGAGGACATCCACCCGACCGGAGACCAGCTCCACGTCTTTCTGAACCTGATGCACGGCGTTGGCACGGCATGGTTCGATGACGTGGAGCTGGTGGCGGTCGATTAGGCGCTCACTCCCCCTTCGCCCATGCGATGTACGTCGCGGCGGTCCAGGAGTAGTCGCGGATGACGGCGATTCCGCCCTCGCCGCACTGCCCGCCCTTGCGGTGCAGCCAGAAGGGATGCGTCTCGCGCCTCGGGTCGTAGTACTCGAAGATCCCGCCCAGCGGCGCGCCCTGCCCGACATACCAGTGCTCGAGTGTCTCCATCGAACGCTTTCTCAACTCCGCCGCCACGTCGTCGAAGCCGCAGCGCCTCAGACCCTCCCAGATGAGCAGGTTCACGTTCATCCATGACGGCCCGCGCCACATGTCATCATCGTACTGCGGCTCATCGAAGGACACCGTCGGCACCGGCGTCGGCCCCCAGAACTGGCTCTCATCGGTGAGGTGCTCCTCGACCATCCGCCGGGCCTGATCCTCGGTCGGAATGCCCGCGATCAGCGGGAGGAAGCACGCCGCCGACTTCATCGTCATCCACTCCGACGGATCATCGCCCGGGCCGCGGTCGAAGTAAAGTCCGATCTCATCATGCCAGAGACGCTCGTTCACCAGCGACGCGAGGTCGTCGGCGCGCTGCTGCCAGTCATTTTCCTGGTCGAGCACTTCGCCCATCTTCGCGAGGAACTGCATCTCGCGCACGACCATCGCGTTGATGTCGATGTGATCGTCGATGATTTCGCGATCGAAGCGCGGGGAGTTGTCCCAGCCCGATTCCCCGCAGCGGCAGCGCTCAATCTCAAACTCCTTCATCCACTCCAACAGCCCGTTGTCATTGACGTCGCGGTAGTCGAAGAGCCAGTCAATGAAGTCGCCGAGCGGCTCGTAGCACTGCCACAGGAAATGCTCATCGCCGGTGCGCTCGAAGACCCGCCAGGCGCCCCATGCAAGGATCGGCGGCTGCGTGTGCCGATGGTCCTGCGGCTCGGGCGCGTCGCACAGGTGGATCATCCCGTCCTCCTCCTGCAGTTCGATCACCGCAAGGATGGCATCCTGCGCCATCTCGCCGTCAAGCTCGCGCCAGCCCATCGCGTGAAAGGCCGAGTCCCACAGCCACATATGCCGGTGCGGCCAGACGTCGGGCGTGGTCCAGCGCCGCCCGATCTGCCCCTCAGGCGCGCGGGCATTGAGCTTGAGCACTTCGGCGCACTTACGCCAGGTGCGCTCATCGGCGCCCTGGGGCACATCGAGATTCCGCACGAACTCGCTGCGCTGCTCGATCAGAGCGTCGAGGTCGGCGTGGATGGCCTCGGCGGCGCGCTGCTCGGCCTCCTGCGGCGAATCCGCGCTCAACGCGAGGCACCATCGGATGCCGCTGTCGGTGTTTTCGGCGATCAGTTCGACGAACCCCAACTCGGTGTCGGTCTCGCCCTCAAGCCGCACCGTCAGGTCGCCGATGATCTCACCGACGACAGTCCAGCAGTCGGCGAAAGCGAAGCGCAGGTCGCCCGAGCCGCTGCCGGTCTCGACGCAGATGTCAACCGCATCGCCGAGTACGAGGCCGCTCTGCGCCCGCATCTCACCGCCGAAGATGAGATGCAGGTCAGGCCGCAGATGGAGGACGATCCCGAGGGGATCGGAGGTGGCCCCGCCTGCGAGCGTATTCGCCCAGTGTGTCTTTCCGTCGAGGCCGGAGAATGTAAAAAGCTTCCCATCGCTCCAGATATCAGGCATAATACTGTCAGACATCAGAAACTGTCCTCTCAGCAGAAGATTGTGAGGTGCAGAAGGACATTCGGCGGCGATGGCGAACCGTCCTCCCATCATTCGCGGAGACAGCGCCGCAGGAGGTTCCGGGCATGGCTCTCATCCAGTTCACCGACAACTACGAGGACCTCAGCACCGACCAGGGCTTTCAGTTCAAATTCTTCTGTGAACGGTGCGGCAACGGCTACATGTCCGAGTTTCAGGGCTTCACCGCGGGGAAGGCGACAGGCTTTCTCCGGGCCATCGGCGGGTTGATCGGCGGCCGTGCCAATCGCGTGGCCGACAGCGCTTACCAGGTGCAGCGGGCCATCGGCGGCGCAGCCCACGACAAAGCGTTGAAAGCCGCCGTTGCCGAGGTCAAGCCGCACTTCCACCAGTGCTCACGATGCGGCGAGTGGGTCTGCGATGTCTGTTGGAACGCGAGTGTGGGCCTCTGCGAGATGTGCGCTCCTGACACCACCGAGGAGATGGCCGCGATGCAGCAGGGGGCGCGGCTGGATCAACTCCGAGAGCGAATCGACGAGACAGACTACTCTTCGCAGATCAACGTCAGCGATGACGCGGTGCTCAGTTGCCCACACTGTGGCGCGAAGGCCGCGGGTGGCAAGTTCTGCAATGAGTGCGGAAAGCCGCTCAGCGCCATGTCCGGGTGCCCGAAGTGTGGCTCCGAGAATCCCGCAGGCGCGAAATTCTGCTCCGAATGCGGTGAGACGCTTGGCTGAAGCTGCCTCGTTCACAGCGGGGGGCGAGATAGGCGGCGAATCCGGCTCGGCGGCCTGCGAGTTCCGCGTCGCCACGGGTGCCATCACCGCACGCGACGGCGAGCGGGTGCTTGTCCACTGGCCGGCGCAAGAGATTGCGACGGTCAGTCGCGAGGATTACGAGATACTCGCGACCAACGTCTTCGATGGACAGGCAATCACCCTTCGCCGGTTCGGGAGGCGGACCGATGAGCTTGAGACGGCGCTGCGCCGCGCGAGGGCCGACGCCCTCTCTGAGTTGATGGCGCCGCCCGGCGCAAGTCCGCTCGATGTGTTCACGGCAGCGGGCGAGCGATCGGGACTGCTCTACCGCTACGACGATGGCCTCAGATGGATTCCCGACTCAGGCGACTGCACCGCGCGGTTGTACTCCGAACTCAGCGCGGCCGAGTTCGACCCCGGGAGCTACGAACTGGTACTCACCGGGCCCTTCGGCGAGACGCGGATTGGTGGCCTCAGGCGCGTGACGCGCGAAATGGCTTCCGAGACATCGCGACACATTGGCGAGGCCCGCGAGAGGTTTGCCGCCGCTCTCGAACGCGCGGGCCTGCCATGGAGGAAAGAGGCAATTGCAGGGGGCATCGCCGCCCATGTCGCCTTTGACGCCAGCGCGGACCGGATTGAAGTGGTCTCGAATTCGGAGATTATCTGCGAGGGACGTGGGGAATACTGGAGGCTCCTGGTCGAAGAAGCAGCGGTGGACCGGCTGGTCCTCAGCCCGGTCGAGGATCGGCTGCGCATCGTAGCGTTGTGCGCGGTCGGCGATGGCGAGCTTTACGAGACGCTTTCGGAGACCGACCATGCGAGCTTCGTGTTCGAGGATGCCGACGCGGTGGTGCGGGCATGGACGGAGGTGGGGTTCAGAAGGGAGCCGATCTTCAGTCCATCGGAGCGGGATGCAGCCGCCGCGCTGGCACGGGTGCTCCCCTCGTTACGTGAGGCACGCAGCGGGCTGCGAGATCGTGTCATTCACGATGAACCGGGCCTGTGGAGGAGTCGTCTTTTTAAGTAGACAGATTGACAAGGAATATGACGGGCGAACGCGGAACTCATATTCAAAGCACGTCTCAGGGAGAAACTGAAGCTGATGATCGATTCGGTCACCGCGATAGAGTTCACCGACAACTACGAGGATCTGAGTGACGAGAACGGCTTCCGCTTCAGATTCTACTGCGAGCGATGTGATGCGGACTACGTGAGCGACATGGAGCCGTGCCCGCACCGGGAGGAGAGCGAGTTCCTCAAGGTCGTCGGGAGGATCTTTGCGGACGTCGCAGAGAAGAAGGGCGATCTCACCTCCGATGAAGAGGGCATCCAGCACGACGTCGCCCTCAAGAACGCAATCACGGAGGTGCGGGATCACTTCCACGAGTGCCCGGGCTGCGGGGAGTGGGTGTGTGATGTCTGCTGGAATCGCGCCATGCTCCTGTGCGAGAAGTGCGCGCCCAGCGGCGAGGAGCAGCACGGCGGCTGGTAGCAACTCGCCGTGGCGGTGAGATCGTCAAGGGGAGCCCCCTCTGGAGGCTCCCCTGTGCATATCCGCGTACCCGGTGCCTGCCACTGTAGTCCCGTCCTGACGGTGCGCTGACCCGTCAGCCTCAAATTCCCAGGTGCTTCACGATGAACGCCTCCATCGCCGGCCACGTGTCCTCGAAGTGCGGCGACTTGTTGAAGAAGCCGTGGGGGACGTCGGGAATGAGGACAAGCTCCGCTTCCTGACCGATCTGCCCGAGCGCCTCCGCAAAGCGGACCGACTGGTCGTGCGGAACCGTCGTGTCCGCGGTTCCGTGAAGCAGAAAGCAGGGCGGGGTGTCCGCATCGATGTTAAGCAGCGGCGAAGCGAGTACGTACTGCGCCGGCATCTCCTCCGGCGGCCCTCCGAGGTACTTCGCGACGGCCGGGTGGAGGGTCGTGTCGGATGCGAAGACGGTCATGTCCGTGATCGGGTTGAGCAGTACCGCAAGCCGCACGTCTGCTCTCTGCTCCGGGTTCCCTCCGCCGCCCTCGAGTTCCTCGACGCCGGCGGTCGTCGCCAGCATTCCCGCAAGGTGTCCTCCGGCCGAACCGCCCATCACACCGATGCGGTCAGGATCGACGTTGAGTTCGTCGGCGTTTGCGCGAAGCCATCTGACCGCGGCCTTCACGTCATGCACGGACGCGGGGAACGTCGCGTCGTCGGAGAAGCGGTAGCGGCAGCATGACCCGACGACGCCCTGCTCAGCGAGCATCGCGGCCTGCCGGTAGAACTGCGTGGGCGATCCACCCTGCCAGCCGCCACCGTGGATGAAGAGCATGGCCGGGCGCGGATCGGTGAACTCGTCAGGGGGCAGGAAAAGATCGGTCGTCAACTCGGCGTCCCCGCCAGTGCAGCAGGGTATGTGCATCCGGACGTCGACGTTCTCGGGGATGTTCAGGGATGCGCCCTCCCATCTGAATGTGCGCTCCTTGCTGAATGCTGTCACGGCCTTCTCGCGATCTGGCATGATCTTCTCCTGCGATTCTTCGCGGCGCAGCTTCGGCGATGGGATGGAGATTTCGCCTGCCCTCAGCAGTGCCCCACGCCCTCAGATGTGATCAATCCCCTGGTACTCCCACGCGGCGAAGGGGATCGCCCTGCTCAGCGCCTCCACGTCGCCTGCTCGCGCGCCGCGGACCGTCACGATCTCCTGCTCCACCAGCGGCGGCAGGTCCAGCCTGCACATCAGCCAGCGCACGGCCTGGTGATGCTTGAGTTCCAGCGTGATCTCGCGGCTGGCCTCGCCGCCCGGCTCCTGTGCGATGAACTCCTCCTGCGGCGTCCAGACGCGCACCCGAACGTTCGCAAGTTCGCTCTGCGGCGCCCAGATGGCACTCGCGAGGCGCTCCCAGTCAAGCGGACACCCCATGATCATGTCGCCGCGCGGCTGTGCAGTGAAGCCCAGCGTCTCGTACGCGCGGGTGTACGCGCCGCCGTCGTGCAGTTCCGCGGTGATGCTCGCCTCACGCTCGGCCGCCACCGCGCACGCTCCGCGCAGCAGGCGGGTCGCCATCGTCAGGTCACGCCCCCGCGTGGCAAGCTCGCGGATAACGACCGGGCGCTCGTCGCGCAGGCCGAGGATGCAGTGACCAAGCAGCCTCCCGTCGCGCTCGACGGTCAGGGCGGCGTAATCCGACTGGAGTTCGACTGCCTCAAGCTGCGTGAACGCAGTCTCGTAGAAGCCCGGGAGGCGGTCCTGGTAGCCGCCCGCGTACTCGTACGCTGAGCGGAAGTTCGCCGCAAAGTCGTCTCCGCGCTCCATGATCTCCCTGGACGACATCAGGCTCCTGGCCGCTTTCGCAACCGTCGCGGGGGCGTCACACTTCCACGTCCGCACGTAGCAGCAGTCGGTGAGGCCGTTCTTGTCGTAGTGATTGTACGCCGGGGTTTGCTCGCCGCCGCGATAGACCGTCAGCACCTCGACACGCTCTCGCATGAACTGCTTCATCTCGTCCTGGATGCGCGTGCCGATGCCCTGCCCGCGCATCGTCTCATCGACGCAGACGCAGTGTTCGAAGGCGACGCGAACGCTCACGCCCGGCCGCAGCACGAACTGCCGGGTGTGCAGCGGAATCTCCCCGACCACGCGGCCGTCGAGGATCGCGACGCCGGCGGTCACGTCATTGCGCGACATCCACCGGCGCATCTCCTCGAAGGGGACCGGTGGGAAGACCGCGTCATGCAGCGCGTGAAAGCTCTCGATGTCGTCAGGCTGAAATTCGCGGATTTCAATCTCTTTCATGAGGGCCTCCGAAGTCTTTCGTGGCTCGTTCACCAGAATCTTCACCCCCCGGCCAACGGATTCCTCTGCGCGTAGTGGCTCCGCATCAAACCATCGGATCGAATTCGTGCGAATGCAAGAACGGCGGGCCGGTCAGGCGACTGATGGGCCGCCCCCTCCGCAGGACAAGACAAACCGCCTCCGCGCTCCCGGAAGGGCATCCATGCTTCTTCGTCGAAACCCACTCCCGTCGGGAGAGAGGATGGTCACGATGATGATGCGCGCAATATGCTGCCTGATGGCAATGCTGGCCGCCGGTGCGGTCGGCGCACAAGACGGAGGTGCCGCGATGCTCGGAGAACCGGTCGAAGTGGATGAGGAGACTGGCGCGGATATATACCTGCTGGGCGCGGACGATCGTCCTGCCGACAACATCTACGGCGAGCAGCCCTACTCCGATCCGGACTCGCGCCGGATTGCGATCCGCTACTACTCACACGGGGGCGTGACCGGCGGCATCAGCATCGTCGATCTCTACGACGGCTCGCGCCACGAGGTGCTCTCGGAAAAGCCGCTCTTCCCGCCGTTCCACGCATGGGGAGATTACTTCTACTTCCGCCAGCGCGGGGCTGACGGGCAGATGTTGCGACGTTGCCCCTACGACGCGCCCGACGAGGTCGAGGACGTGGCGCTCCTGCCGCCCGAGCGCGGAAGCTACTCCTACGGAACCGTCTCGCAGGATCACCGCTGGTATGCCGTCGCTGTGAGGCCCGAAGGCAGGGATGGCTCCCGCGTCGATCTGCTGGACATCCAGACCGGCGAGTGGAAGGTCCTTCTCGACATGGAGGGCTATCACGCCAAGCATGAGCAGTTCTCACGCGACGGGCGCAACAAGATACTGATTCAGCTCAACAAGCTCCCGGATGTCGAGGAGGTTCTCCTCGGTGAGATCGAGGTTCCGAGCGGCGAGTTGGCGCTTTTCCCCGCCGATCGCGAACACACCCTGAGGCCGACCGGTCATGAGACGTGGGTCGGTGATACAAGCAGCATCTTCTTTTCCACGCGCCAGGATCCTGAGACAGGCGCAAACCTCTACGTCGGCGCGGTCGGCGACGATGCCCCGAGGGTCGTGCCGAATCCGGGCGTGCGCGTTGGCCATGTGGCTGTCTCTGAATGCGGCCGCTACTGGATAGGCGACACGGGCGAGGAGGGGGTGCCGATCTACATCGGCAGCCTCGAGACCGGCAAATGCAAGCGCCTCGTCTTCAGCCGCACGGAGTATGACGGCAAGCAGTGGGCGCACGCGCATCCTTACATGACCGCGGACAACAAGTGGCTGATCTTCGCCGCGCGACGCGACGGCGGCCACCCGCAGGTCTATGGCGCCCGGATCCCGGACGGCTGGCTGGAGAGTCTGGACGAGTAAGGGGCCATAATTTCGTACGGTTTGCCCTTGCCCACATCTGGATTGCGGTCGTTTGCCGTTGGAGGGACCGCCTGAGGGGCGCATGTCGTGTATGCGCCACGAAGTCGGCCCGGCCGTTCGTCATTCGGACCGCGCGGAAACGTCGGTTGTGCTGATCCGCGGGCCGGCTTCGACGCTCGTAAACGGCACTCGCGCCTCAGGCGGCCCCTCCTGACGACAAACAGCGTCGTTGCGACTTGTGGGTAAAGGTAAGGCCGTGCGGAGGGGCCGGCCCCTCCGCACGGCATTCAGCGCCCCTTGCCTTCCTCCCCGACCCCATGTATCATCCCCCACATTGACGCGCCACCCGGCCGCGCGTTCGCGCGACCGCCTTCCGACCGGCAGTTGAGGCGTGATGGCGACCGAACCACCGCCGCAGACAGCGCAGCCAGCACCACATGAGGAGCTCGAGGCACCGCCCGATCCGCACTGGAAGCGCACGGTGTGGACGGTCTGGCTTGCGCACCTGCTCGCGGCGGCCGGGTTCTCCTTCGTCATGCCCTTCCTCCCCTTCTTCGTGCGCGAGCTTGGGGTCACCGATGAGGGCCTCGTCGCCACCTGGGCGGGGGTGGCGATGTTCGCGGCCGGCATCAGCCTGACCATCTTCCAGCCGATCTGGGGCGCCCTCGCCGACCGCTACGGCCGGAAACTCATGCTTCAGCGGGCGATGTTCGGCGGCGCGGTCATGATCGCGCTCATGGGCCTGTCGCAGACCGTCTGGCAACTCGTGATCTTCCGCTTCATCCAGGGTGCCCTGACCGGCACCGGCGCCGCCTGCAACACCCTCGTGGCCTCCGTGACGCCTCGCAAACACCTCGGCTTCTCGATGGGACTGCTGCAGACCGCGATCATCGTCGGCAATGCCCTCGGCCCGTGGCTCGGGGGCATCGCCGCCGACAGTTGGGGCTACCGCGTGCCCTTCTACATCTGCGGAGCACTCTGGGCGGTCGCCGGCTTCGTGGTGCTCTTCGGGGCCCGCGAAAACTTCGTTCCGCCCTCACAATGCGCCAACGGCAACCACGGCCTGCGCCAGGTGTTCGGGACCGGCGGGATGACCGCGTTGCTCGCGGCGTTCTTCCTGTCGGCCTTCGCGGTGACGTTCGTTGCCCCGATCTTCCCGCTTTTCGTGGAGGCGGTTGCGGACACCGCTCGCGCGGCCACGGTCACCGGCCAGATCATGGGCGTCGGTGGACTCGCTGCGGGGATTGCCTGCATCGTCGTCGGCAGGCTGGCGGATCGTCTCGGCCATCGGCGCGTATTGATCCTCAGCAGCGCGGGCTCTGCTATCTTCGGCGGGCTGCACGCGATCGTGCAGACGGTGGCGCAGCTTTTCGGCCTGCGCATCGGCTGGGGGCTGGTTTCCGGGGGCGCGCGGCCGGCGATGAGCGCGATGATTGGCGCCCATGTCTCCTCCGACACCTACGGTCGCGCGTTCGGCATCACGACCTCTGCGATGTGCCTCGGCTTCGCGCTGGGCCCGTTGGCCGGTGGGGTGATGGCTTCGGCGATGGGCTTGCGCTGGCCCTTCGTGGTGATGGGGGTGCTGCAACTGGTGTGTGCCGTGCTGATCGCGCTTTATGTCCGTCCGAAGGCACGCGAGCAGGCCGCGGCGGAGCCACTGGCAGCCGAGTAGGGCAGAGGCCTTCCGGAACGGGTATCGGGGCGCAACTCCCCGGACCCGCAGATTCCCCTCGTCCAAACTTGAAAGGGCTGCGATCTGCCGCGAGAGGGGCCGATTCTTGAGGCGCCGATCTCGGCGTCACGAGAGGTGATCTCGCCCACTCGGGCGGGGTCAGCTTCCACGCCGGCCTGCTGTTCGCTCGCCTCATTGCATCTGTGTCACGCGAACCCGCAATCGGCCGGTGGCATCAATACCCCAGTCCCGTCTCAGACAGCGATTCCGTTCGCACCACGCCGTCGTTGACCGTGAAGAGGTCCCTGTGCTTCTCGCGCAGCTCCGGCGACGCCCACGGGAGGTACTGGCGGGAGTTGTACTCGAAGCCCATCAGCGTGTCCACGCGCGCGGCAAGCCCCGCCGAGTGGATCAGCGACAGGCCCGGGTTCGTCAGGTCCTGCACCGTCACGACCATGTCATGCTCGTTCGCATACGCGACGTAGAGCAGCGACGAAGAGTGGCCCTTGCAGGTCTTCAGGCCCACGCCCGACCAGCCGAGCTCCTCCGCGAGCTTGAGCATCTCGACGTCCTTCACGCCCTCATCCACCACCGTCGGCCTATATTTGGAAACCTCGCTCATGTCGAAGCGGTGGTCGTCGAGGTCGCGCTCGGTGGGCTGCTCGAAGTAGAGCAGCGCCTCATACGCCATCGGCGAGGCCTCCTTGAGCTTTTCGGCGTACTCGATGACCGTCTGTGGCGATTCGTTCTGCTCGTTCGAGTCGGTGGAGAGGTAGAAGCGATCGGCGCCCATCTTCGCGCGGTTCTCGTCGATGACTTCGGCGATCTCGACCGTGCGCGCCACGTCCGCATCGATGTCGTGACCGGAGAGCTTGACCTTGAAGCAGAAGATGCCATCGCGCTCCATCCACTGATCGAGGCTCACGGGCAGCCCGTCGTCGGGGTCATCCTCGGTGATCTCGTCCTCGCGCAGCTTGTCCACCCCGCCGACAAGGTGGAAGATCGGCATCGAGGGCTGATAGCTCGGGTTGAGGTAGTCGGCGATGTACTT
>JBNJEK010000057.1:0-18400 GCA_051745855.1 Armatimonadota bacterium | reverse complement strand
ACGAGGCGCGGTGGGTGTGTCGGGCATGGCTGGTCCTTTCCAGAGCAGTTGATGGCACCACAGACGTCTTCGCTGGGGCCAGCGGCGACTCCTTTGAGCCTGTCCATGCAACCGCGCCGGACATCGTCGGCGGGCAACGACAAGGGCTGACGACGAGCAGCAGGGGTGCCGTCCGCCTTTGCCGTCCCGTTGTGCGGACGTTCGCGAAGCGAACGCCCCCAGGGTCGCCCGCGACCCTCCGGACGCCCTCGTTCGCACGCCGTCTGCGACGGGCAACGACAACGGCTGACGACGAACAGGAGCGGTTCTTTCGCGCCCGTCATCCGACGCGCGCTGGCGACCGACTGCCTGCCGGTGTGGGTGTATCCTGAGATTGTCGGCGCAGCAGCAGCGTTCAGCAAAGAACCCGGACTCCGGGCGCCCTCGCCCGGAGAGTCGTCTCAGGTCGGCGTTGAGGCGGAAACGGCGTCCAGGCGAGGGCGCCTGGACTCCAGACACGGGGCGAAGGTTCCCTCGAACACGTAACTGGGGTCATCCACCGACAGTCTGCGTCTACACCCGCCGGTGCGCGTGTGTTGCCACATTCACCTGATAGTGCTACCATCTGCTTTGACGTACAAATCCAGGCGTGCGATCCAGGTGCTTGTGAATGCAGGTCAAGGTTGAATACCTTCCCGGCTGGCTGATCATGCTGGCCATCGCCGTCGTGTCGGTGCTCATCTCCGGCATGGTGGTCGTTGGCGGGAAGAACCCGGTGGAGCCGGCGGTTCTCGCGATCATCCTCGGCATTCTGCTGGCCAACGTCGGCCTCATCCCCGAGGCCGGCCGCGAGGGCATCCGGGTGTTCGAGACGCCCCTGATCCTCGGCATCGTCCTCATCGGCGCCGGCCTCGACGTGGCGACCGTGATGAGCCAGGGCGTGGCGATGCTCACGGTCGTGGTGGGGACCATGTTCATCGCCTTCTGGTCGATCTACTACCTCGGCAAGGCCTTCGGTCTGACGCAACGGCTGTCGCTGCTGCTCTCGGTGGGCACGACGATCTGCGGGGGCACCGCGATCGCCGTCACCGCGCCGCTGATCGAGGCGAAGGAGGAAGAGACCTCCTACGCGATCGGCACGATCGCGCTGTGGGGCGTGGTCGCGATGATCGTGTATCCGGCGATCTTCCGCATCGTAGCTCCCGATGCCGAGACGGTGTTCGGACTCTTCGCGGGCGTGGCGGTGCAGTCCACGCCTCAGGCGGTCGGCGCGGGCTTCATATTCTCTGAACTGGCCGGCGACATCGCCACTGCGGTGAAGCTGGTCCGCAACACGTTCATCGCGCCGGTGGCATTCGCGGTCGCCATCTGGTACGCGTGGTGGATCGCAAAGCAGCGGAGGGACGAGACTGTCGAGGAGGCGGCGGAGGAGACCGTTGATAAGGTCAACTGGATGAAGGGCTTCCCGTGGTTCCTCTTCGGCTACTTCGTGATGGTCGCGATGCGCAGCTACGGCTTCTTCACCGAGGTGGCGATCGACTCATTCACATCGTGGGGCAAGTTCCTCATCCTGCTTGGCATGGCCGGGATCGGACTGAACACCCGCTTCGACGCCTTCAAGGGCATCGGCGGCAAGCCGCTGGTGGTGGGCGTGATCGGCGCCGTCATCCTCGCAGTGGCGACGCTGGTGCTGATCCGTGTCTTTGGCATCGTCTGAAGGGAGTGTGCAGAGGTGACCGCCCCCGACCGCAAGGCCGTCGTCTACCGGGGCCGCCCCCCGGACCACTGCTGTGTCGATCAGATGCTGCGCATCCTCCCCTCCGGCGAGTGGATCGTGATGTTCATGACCGGCGGCGCGGGTGAGCCGGAACCTGAGAATCACATTGTCCTCAGCCGCTCCGCGGACGAGGGCCTCACGTGGAGCGCGCCCGAAGTTGTCCTGCAGTACGACGACCGCGCCTGTCTGCCGTCGGAGTTGGTCGTGGACGGCGAGCGCCTGCTGGCGTTCGTGTACACCCATGACGGCGGCTTCGGCGACTGGCGCTGCTGGACGATCGAGAGCCTCGATGAGGGTTTGACGTGGAGCGAGCCTGAGCGCCTCGATCCCTACCCGCGCAACACCTTCATTCGCAACCTGTGCGTGACATCGTGGGGTGAGTGGCTGCTGCCTGTGCAGACCTACCTGCCCCCGAAGGGCGTCGAGGAGCGGCGCGAGTTACTCCAGCACGGGCACAACGGCGCGATCATCACCGCCGACCGCGGGGAAAGCTGGGAGCGGTCGGAAGTGGTCGGCCCGACCTCAGGCTGGGTGGAGAACAACATTGTTGAACTTTCCGGCGAAAAGCTCGTCATGCTTATACGGGCTGACGGGACCGGACATCTGCTGCGGAGCGAGTCGGCGGATCGGGGGCGGACGTGGTCGGCGCCTGAGGCCACGGATATTCCGAACCCCGGTGCGAAGTTCCGACTGCACCGTCTCTCCGACGGGCGGATCTGCCTGGTGCACAATCCCTCGCCAGTGACGCGCGATCCCAGCAGGCGACGCAATCCGCTCGCGCTGTGGGTCTCCGACGATGACATGCGCACGTGGGGATACCAGCGGGTGCTGACGGACTTCCCCGGCGCGCTTGCCTACCCTGACGGCGTGGTGGATGCGGAGGAGCGGTTCATTCACTTCGCGTTTGATTACAATCGCCACGACGTGATCTACTGGGGCGCGGCACTCCCGGTGGCGGAGGGAAGAGTAAAAAGGGAAGAGTGAAAGGGGACGGCACAGGCAACGGCGGACGGCCTGTCGTTGTTCTTTGTCGTTGTGGAGGGGCCGGAGAGCGTGAGTTGGATGTCGTTTATCCAACTCCACGCGACGCCGGCCCGGCCGTTTGGCCGTTGTCGTGCGGCGCGGAAGGGCGGAGGGCGAAACAGGGCGGCCACGCGCGCTCTGCGAGCGGCGACCGCCCCGCCACATAGGCGACGGCCAACGGCGGCCACGCTACCTTTCGTCCTCCACCTTCTTCACGCGTTCGATCGTCTGCAGCACGCTGTCGGGATTCAGTGAGATCGAGTCGATCCCCTGCTCGACGAGGAATGCAGCAAAGTCCGGGTAGTCGCTGGGCGCCTGGCCGCAGATGCCGACCTTGCGGCCGGCCGCATGCGCCTTCTCGATCAGCATCGCCACGGACCGCTTGACAGCCTCATCGCGCTCATCGAAGAGCGGCGCGAGGCGGTCGGAGTCGCGGTCCACGCCGAGTGTAAGCTGCGTCAGGTCGTTCGAGCCGATCGAGAAGCCGTCGAAGTGCTCGGCGAACTCCTCGGCGAGGATGATGTTCGACGGGATCTCCGCCATCACGTAGATCTCCAGGCCCTGCGCGCCGCGGACGAGGCCGAAGTCGGCCATCACGTCAAGAACCTTCCGCGCCTCGTCGATCGTGCGGCAGAAGGGCACCATCGCCACCACGTTGCAGAATCCAAGTTCCTCGCGGCAGCGCTTGATTGCGTGGCACTCCAGTCCGAAAGCCTCGCGGTATTCGTCGGAGTAGTAGCGTGAGGCGCCGCGGAAGCCGAGCATCGGGTTGTCCTCTTCAGGCTCGTAGAGGTGGCCGCCGATGAGGTCGGCGTACTCATTGGTCTTGAAGTCGCTCATCCGCACGATGACCTTCTCGGGATACTGCGAGGCGGCGATCATCGCGATTCCGCGGGCGAGATGCTCGACGAAGTACTCGGTCTTGTCATCGTACGCGCGCGTCATCTTCGCGATGCGGTCTTTGAGATCGAGGTCCTCGAGCGTCTCGAAGTCCACCAGTGCGCGCGGGTGTATCTGAATGATGTTGTTGATGATGAACTCCATGCGGGCGAGGCCGATGCCTTTGACCGGCAGGCGCCACCACCGGGCGGCGCCGGTGGGGGAGGCGATGTTGATCATGATCTGCGTGCGAGTCTGTGGCACGTCGCTGAGGTCGAGGTCCTCCACCTCGAATTCGAGCGTGCCCTCGTAGATTTTCCCGCCCTCACCCTCGGCCGTGGAGAGCGTGATCTCCTGCCCGTCGCGGAGCACGTGGGTGGCGTCGCCGGTTCCCACGATGGCGGGGATGCCGAATTCGCGGCTTACGATCGCCGCGTGGGAGGTGCGGCCGCCGTGGTCGGTGACGATCCCGGCGGACTTTTTCATGATCGGCACCCAGTCCGGGTCGGTCATGCCCGTGACGAGGATCGAGCCTTCGGTGAAGCGGCTGATCTGCTCGGGGCTCTCGAGCACCTGCGCCTTTCCGGTCGCGATCGCCTCGCCGATCGCGAGGCCCTCCACCAGCACCGTGCCGGTCTCTTTGAGCGTGTACGCCTTGAGCGTCTCCGCTTCCTTCTGTGACTGCACGGTCTCCGGGCGGGCCTGGAGGATGAAGAGATCGCCAAGCCGGCCGTCCTTCGCCCACTCGATGTCCATCGGCTTGTCGTAGTGCTGCTCGATGATCGCGCCCCACGTCGCAAGCCGCACGATCTCATCGTCGCTGAGCACGAACGATCCGCGCTCGGCGGCGGTGGTGTCCACGTTGCGGGTCGTCTCCGACCCGCCCCGGGCGTAGACCATCTTGTGCTCCTTGGCGCCGAGGTGCTTCTCGACGATCGGTTCAAACTCGCCCTCGCCAAGCAGCGGCTTGAAGACGCGGTACTCATCCGGATTGACTGTCCCCTGCACCACGTTCTCACCGAGACCCCAGGCGGCGTCGATGACGGCGACGTCCGGGAAGCCGGTCTCGGTGTCGATGGTGAACATCACGCCTGAGCCTGCCTCATCGGCGCGCACCATCTTCTGCACGCCGACCGAGAGTGCCACCTCCATGTGATCGAAGCCCTGCTCCTCGCGGTAGCTGATGGCGCGATCGGTGAAAAGCGAGGCGTAGCAATTGCGGCAGGCCTCCAGCAGGTTCTGATGCCCGGTGACGTTGAGGAACGTCTCCTGCTGGCCCGCGAAAGATGCCTCCGGAAGGTCTTCGGCGGTGGCGGAACTGCGCGCGGCGACGTCGGTGCGGGGGGCGTCGTAGCGCCGCGAAAGCTCGTCGTACGCGTCGCGGATCGCCTGTGCGATCGGCTCGGGGAACTCGCCGTGGCGGATGAGTTCGCGGATGCGATGGCCCACGTCGCTCAGTTCCCGCTCGCCGCTGTCGAGGTCATCGACCAGCTCCTGGATCTTCGCGGGCAGGTCGTTCGCGTCAAGGTACTCCCGGTAGGCGTCGGAGGTGGTCGCGAAGCCATCGGGAATCGGGACGCCCTTTTCGGCGAGTTCGCTGAACATCTCGCCGAGCGAGGCGTTCTTGCCGCCGACCAGCGGGACATCCTCGTTTGTGAGTTCGGAGAAGAATCTGATGTATCTCGATTCCGCCATCTGTCACGCCCTCCTCATGCCGCTGTAAACACCCACATCAGGTTCACTCTTGGACGGCGAGCGTCGTATTCCTGCAGCAATCGGATCGTTTGAGGCATGAGGTCATGTCGAACGAATGTTTCACGTGAAACATTCATCGCCGGTCCGCACGGGCTTTGCTCGAATGCCGTGGGCCTGTCGGGAGGTCCCTGCCGCCGCGTAGCGAAGCTTATTCCCACGTTAAGAAAAACATGCGGGGAGGCGTGGCCCGTGAAGAAGCTCATCAACGACCCGATGGAGTTCGTGGACGAGACGATCGAAGGGATCCTGCTGGCTCATGGCGATCATTTCAAGCGCTGCGAGGGCAGCAAGCGCGCGCTGATGCGCGCCGACGGACCGGTCGAGGGCAAGGTCGCGATCGTGACCGGTGGCGGATCGGGGCATATCCCGATCTTCCTCGGCTACGTGGGGCCGGGGCTGTGTGACGCGGTGTCGATCGGCAACGTGTTCTCGTCACCGTCGCCCGACGATATGCTCGCGGCTACGAAGGCAGCCGATGCCGGAGCGGGTGTGCTGCATCTCTACGGCAACTACTCCGGCGACAAAATGAACTTCGGCATGGCCGCGGAGATGGCCGAGATGGAGGACATCGAGGTCGCGACCGTGCTGGCGAAGGATGACGTGGTCTCGGCCCCGGTGGAGCAGATGGATGAGCGGCGCGCGGTCGCGGGGCTCTTCTTCGCGTACAAGATCGCCGGGGCGCGCGCCGCCGAGGGCGCGAGTCTCGGTGAGGTCGTAGCCAGCGCGGAGGATGCGGTGTTCAACACGCGTTCGATGGGGGTGGCGCTCACCTCGTGCACGATTCCGGCGGCGGGTGAGCCGACCTTCGAGATAGGCGAAAACGAGATGGAACTTGGCATGGGCATCCACGGTGAGCCGGGATTGCGCCGCGGTGAGATCATGCCGGCCGACGATGTGGTGGACGAGATGCTCCAACACATCCTGCCCGACCTGCCCTTCGAGTCCGGCGACGAGGTCGCGGTGCTCGTCAACTCACTGGGAGCCACGCCGCCCGAGGAGCTTTATATCATCTATCGCCGGGTAAACCAGGTACTCGGCGAGGCGGGAATCGCGATTCACAGGGAGTACATAGGAGAGTACGCCACCTCGCTGGAGATGGCGGGGGCGTCGGTGAGTCTTCTGAAGCTGAATGATGATCTGAAGCGACTGCTTGATGCGGATGCGTATTCGCCGCTGCTGCCGACATTGTGATTCGCGGGCAGGATGCCCGCGCCACGTGTTTGCTGGGGGTGCTGCGCCTGATGCACTGTGATGTACCGCGCCACGACATTGATGCGAGGAGACGATCCGATGGAGAAGCTCACCGCCGCCGATGTGATCTCATTCTTGAGGGTTCTCAGCGAGGAACTGCCGCAGCATAAGGACCACCTGCGCGAACTTGATGCGCAGATCGGCGACGGCGACCTCGGGATCACCGTCTCGATCGGTATGAAGGCGATTCGCGACGGCCTCTCGGACCTCGAGGGTGAGGAGCCGGGAACGATTCTCGCGAAGAGCGGGATGAATTTCAATCGCGAGGCGGCGTCCACCTTCGGCGCGATCTTTGCGACGGCGCTGATGAGCGCGGGGAAGCATATCAAGGGCAGGGGTGCGATCGAGGTTGATGACCTGCCCGAGATGATCGAGGCCGCGGCGTCGGGCGTGAGCGCCCGGGGCGGGGCGAGGCCCGGGGAGAAGACTATCCTCGACGTGCTGCTGCCGATGGCCCGTGAGTTGGAGGCGCAGGTGGCGGAGGAGGCGTCGCTGCCGGAGGCGGCGGCCGCCGCGCACGAGGCCTGCGAGGAGGCGCTCGAGGAGACGAAGCAGATGGAGGCGAAGCACGGCCGCGGCGGATGGTTGAAGGAGAAGAGCGTCGGCATCCAGGATCCCGGTTCGACAGCCATCTGCCTTATGATGGAATGTTTCGCGGACTTCGTGAGCGAATCAGCGGACACGTCGTAGCGGGTGACGGTCGCAGAGGGCCGACCTCGCCTCCACTCGTTCCTCGTGGAGCCTCGTGCGGCCTGTCCATGACGGCGTACGGCCGCGAGTATTTCGAGATCGGCGCAATCGTTGAGCGCGGAATCGGACGGAGGCAGCGTTGAAAAGCATGGATCAGATCGGGCGCCTCGCCAGTCTCGCGCGCCGCGCGCCAATGCCCGTGATCGGTGTTGATCGGGACGGGCGTCTCATCTACGCGAACGACAGCGTCTGTGGGCTTACCGGCTACGACCGCGAGGAGATCATTGGCGGCTTCTTCTGGGAGTTCATTGTCGGCGCCGGGGGCGAGGTGTTCCGGCGGCAGTTCCTGCGTACGCGCGACGAGGGTCTCGAGGATCGCTTCGACACCCTCATTGCAGGCGCTGCAGGTGACGAACTGCTCATCTCCTGGCACAACGTTTCCTTCTTCGACGAGGACGGCCGTCTCGAGGCGGTCTTCAGCATAGGGGCGGATGTCACCGCGCTCGAGCACGCCGAAGCGCGACTGGGGCGGCTCAACATCGCCCTGCAGGCGCTGAGCGGGATATCAGGGCTGGCGTTGCGCACCGACGACGCGCGAGAGTTGCTCAAGCGCGCCTGTGAGCAACTGGTTGACAGTGGCGCCTGCCTCGCGGCATGGATAGCACTGGTCGGCGACACCGGGCAACTCATCGGCCTCGTCGGTTCATCGGTGCGCAACGGCACCTCCCCAGAGGCGTTGCGGTCGGCGCTGCGCGAGCCGTCCGAATGCATCCGGAGGGTGCTTTCGGGGGAGCCGTACGCAGGCACCGATCACATCGCCGACACCTGCGCTGACTGTCTCTTTACCAGCGCCGCTCCCAATGTGCATGGCTTCGCGACGCCGATCAGGCATGGCGATGAGACACGGGCGGTGCTGGTGACACATATTCGGGACAGGCGACCGCTGGACGATCAGACCCGGCGCATTATCGGCAGCGTTGCCGACGACCTCGGATTCGCGCTGGCGATGCTGGAGGCCCGGGCGAAGCATGAGCGCACCGAGGCCGCGCTTGCCCGACGCACGAGAATGCTGGATGTGTTCTTCGAAAGCTCCCTCGATCCGGCCGCGATCCTCGACCGCGACTTCAACTTCGTCCGTGTCAACCAGGCGTACGCCGATGCTGATAGCCGCGATCCGCGCGAGTTCGTCGGTCGGAATCACTTTGAGATGTATCCGAACGAGGAGAACCAGGCGATCTTCGAGCAGGTGCGGGACTCCGGCGAGCCGTTCTCGATCCACGCGAAGCCCTTCAGGTACGCCGAAAGCCCCGAGCGGGGTACGATGTGGTGGGACTGGACGCTGGTACCGCACGTTGACGAGGACGGCGAGGTCGATCTGCTGAGCTTCTGGCTGCGGGACGTGACCGATGAGCAGCGGGCGAAGGCGGAGCTTGAGGCCCAGCGCAACTTCGTTGATGCGGTGGTCGAGCGCGCCGGGAGCCTTGTGATCGTGGTGGACGGCGACGGGAGGATCGTGCGGTTCAACCAGACCTGCGAGGACGTCACGGGATTGGCAGCCGACGAGATCCGCGGGCGCGACTTCGTGGAGGTGCTTATTCCCGAGGAGGATCGGGAGCGGGTCAGTGCGGATTTTCAGCGCCTTCTGGATGAGGACGTCTCGGAGTATGAGAACTGGTGGGAGTGCAGGAGTGGCGAGCGACGGCGTATTGCCTGGCGATTGAGCACCTTCGTGGACAGGGACGGCGGGATGGAGTACATGATCGGGACCGGGTGGGATGTGACCCGGGAGCGGGAGATCAGCGCGGCGCTGCTGGAGAGCGAGGAGAAGTATCGCGATCTGGTAGAGAACGCGCGAACCATAATCCTCCGCTGGGACCTGGACGGGACCATCGAATTCATGAATGAACACGGACTCGAGTTGTTCGGATACGCCGAGGACGAGATCATCGGCGAGAACGTGGGCGTACTGGTCCCTGAAGAAGACAGTCAGGGAGTTGATCTGAGCGATCTCGTTGATTCCATCGTGGCCAGTCCGCATGATTACTCGACGCACGAGAACGAGAACGTCGCGAGGGATGGAACGCGTTACTGGATATCATGGTCGAATCGGGTTATCCGCGATGACAGCGGGGCCCCATGCGCGATCATGGCGATTGGCCTTGACCGCACCGAACAGAAGCTCGCGGAGGAGCGACTGCGGGTGAGTGAGGAGAACCTTCGCGACCTTGCGGCGGAACTGGCGATGGTCGAGCGGAATGAGCGCCGCGAGATCGCGACCGTTCTGCACGACAACATCGGCCAGCTTCTCGCCTTCGCGAAGATCAAGCTGGGCGGGATGGCGGGGCATGGCGGCGACATCGACGAGGAACTGCCGCCGGTGCTTCACTACATAGACGAGGCGATCGATCAGACGCGATCGCTGACCAGCCAGCTTTCACCGCCGGCTCTGGATCAACTGGGCTTTGTCGCGGCGCTGGGCTGGCTCACGGACGAACTCTCCGAGCACCACGATCTGCCGATCAAGTTCAGGGCTGAAGAGGAGCCGGATCCGGAGCGTCTGAGCGAGGAAGTGAGCGTCACGCTCTTTCAGGCGGTACGCGAGTTGTTGATCAATGCCATCAAACATGCCGGGGCCGGGCAGGTGAGTGTTCTGCTGTCGTTGAAGGGTGAGTGTGTGTGGATCGAGGTTGCCGATGACGGACAGGGCTTCGATCCGAGCAGGATCGAGGAGCGCAGAGGCCGCGATGAGGGCTTCGGGCTGTTCAACGTGCAGGAGCGGCTCGCGTACCTTGGAGGAGAAGTCTCGATCGATGCGGCGCCCGGTGAGGGCACTACGGTTACACTCATCTGCCCGATTGATGTGAGGGAGAAGGGATCGCCATGAAACTTAGCGTCATTCTCGCGGACGATCACCAGGTTATCCGGGAGGGACTGAGCAATCTCATCGCCGATCAGTCGGACATGGAGGTCGTTGCGGAGGCGTCCAACGGGCGGCAGGCGATCGACCTGTGTGATGAGATGAAGCCGGATATCGTGGTGATGGATGTGGCGATGCCCGATCTCAATGGCATAGAGGCCACGCGCCAGATTGTCAGCGACTGCCCGTCCACGAAGGTACTCGCGCTGTCGATGCACGCGGACAAGCACTATGCGGCGGGGATGCTCGGGGCGGGCGCGGCCGGCTACGTGCTCAAGGATTGCGCCTTCGATGAACTCGCGGACGCCATCCGGCGGGTTGCGAGCGGGAAGAGCTACCTCAGTCCGGAGATCGAGGGCGTGGTGTTGCGCGATTACGTCGAGCGGCTCTCGGGTGAGGGTGGGGAGTCGGCGTTTTCGGTGTTGACGGATCGGGAGCGCGAGGTGTTGCAGCTTGTCGCCGAGGGGCATACGACGAAGCAGATCGCCGCGGACCTGCACGTTTCCGTCAAGACGATTGAGAGTCATCGCCAGAACATCATGGACAAGCTGGAGATACGCTCCATCGCGGAACTGACGAAGTACGCGATCCGCGAGGGGCTGACGTCGCTGGATTCGTAGCGGGTGACGCGCGCCGGACGACGAGATGCGTCGGGCCTGGGCAGGCCCGACCTCCGAACGACAACGGCCAGACGGCGGGCCCCATCATCTCCAGCCCGGCCGTTGGGCCGTTGTCGTTGTCGTGCACCGGACGACGAAATGCGTCGGGCCTGGGCAGGCCCGACCTCCGAACGACAACGGCCGGACGGCGGGCCCCATCATCTCCAGCCCGTCCACAACGGCAACGGCGGTCGACAAACGGCCGGACAGATACTCGGCCGTTGTGATCCGTCGCTGTCGTCGCTGTCGTTGCTGCCGTTGCTGTCGTTGCTGCCTTTTGGGACTTGTCGAAGTCCGTACTCAGGGTTTCCCCTATTGTCCTGCTGCTGCATCTACCGTACCCTTCATCACACGAGCAAACACGTGGTCTGGAATCGAGGAGGAGCCACCTTGGCGAATATGAAGGCGAATGCAAAAAACGTTGGACCGACGATCATGTGCGCGAAAGTTCGCGGGCACAGTTGCTTCACCGATCTGCCGGAGGACATGGGAGGGACGGACACGGCACCACTGCCCCCGGAGACGCTCTGCGCGGCGCTTGCCAACTGCATCGGCATGGTTGTCACGATCACCTGCCGCGAAGAGGGCATCCCGTATGAGGGCCTGACGGTTGACGTTGAGGCCGAGCCGAATGACGAGCAGAACAAGCTCGACAACTTCAAGGTGACGATTACGATGCCTCAGGAGCTGACGGCCGAGCAGCGGGCCACCGTCGAGCAGGCGCAGGCCGAATCGAAGGTTCGCGGGACCGTGATGGCAGGGGCGAATGTTGAGGTGACGGTCGCGTAGCGGCATCGCATCAAAGGGGGGCGCATCCACATCGGGCACAGGAGGCGAGGATGGATGGCACACGAACTCCCCGAACTGCCGTACGCATACGACGCGCTGGAACCCTACCTCGGCGAGCAGACGCTTCGAACCCACCACGATAAGCATCACCAGGGGTACGTTGACGGGCTGAATGAGGCCGAGGAGAAGGTTGAGGCGGCCCGCCAGGCAGGTGACTTCTCCGCGATTCGCAGCATCTGCGATGCCCTGGCGTTCAACTACTCCGGACATCTTTTCCACAGCATCTACTGGCAATGCATGAGCCCTGGCGGCGGCGGTGAGCCGGAGGGGGCGCTGATGGAGCAGATCCAGAACGACTACGAGGACTTCGCGACCTTCAAGAAGCAGTTTCTCGCCGCGACCGATGCCGTGCAGGCGTCGGGGTGGGGAGTGCTGGCGTGGCAGCCGCAGGGGCGGAAGCTTGTCGTTTTGCAGGCGGAGAAGCATCAGAACCTCGCCGAGTGGGGCGCGGTTCCGGTGATGGTGCTCGACGTCTGGGAGCACGCGTATTATCTCGACTATCAGAATGAGCGATCGCGTTTCACAGAGGGCTTCTTCGACGTGGTGAACTGGGACTTCGTGTCGCGCCGCTTCGAGGAGGCGTAGGCTGCCTGGATCGACGGATCGGCAGAGAGCGCAGGAGGAGGAGACGCCGATGAACATTGATGGGAAGCGCATTGCGATCCTCGTGGCCGACGATTTCGAGGACGTGGAGTTGACCGAGCCGCGGGAGCAGCTTACCACCGCCGGCGCGGAGACTTTCATCGTCGGCATCGAGGCGGGGACGACCGCGGAGGGCAAGCACGGGACGACCGTTGAGGTCGAGTACGCAGCGGGCGATCTGACCGTCGGTGAGTTCGATCTGCTGATGATCCCCGGCGGACAGGCTCCGGAGAAGCTGCGGCTTGACGAGGGCGTGCTGGGCCTGGTGCGCAGGACGGACGAGGCCGGACTCCCGATCGCGGCGATCTGCCACGCGGCGCTGGTGCTGGCGAGCGCGGATCTGCTCGAGGGGCGGCGGGCCACATCGTGGAAGGGCGTGCGCGACGACATTGCCAACGCCGGCGCCGAGGCGGTGGACGAGCCGGTGGTGGTTGACGGTAACCTGATCACGTCGCGGAATCCCGATGACATTCCGGATTTCGTGAACGCGATCATCGAGGCGCTGCAGTAGGCGGACAGGGCGGACCCTGACAATCGGTCGCAAGTCATCCGGCGCCGTCCGAGGCGCCTGTGGCCGCGCGGGGCGACCTCCACTCGCACCGCGGCAGCCGCGGGGACAATCGACGGTGTGGCGGCGCGAGAGCTGTCGTGACTCCGACGTACCGGGGAGCATGGAGAGGAGTTGCAGGCCCGGTCGGCGCCGGTTCATGCAACATGTGCCGGCGGCGCGAAACGCGCGTCGCCGGCACATCGGTGAGACTGGTCGTCGACGGCGGATTCGTGGTCGGGAGGCGAGTCTAAGGGCAGCCGCAGTGCCGAAATGGGGGAATCACCGGATTGTGGAGATGCGTCGTGGCGGTTAGACTCACACTCGAACATTCTCAACTGGTGTCGCACCTGGTCGGCGGCGCGGAGTCGTCGATCACGGAGAAGTCGCACCCGGTCGGCGGCGCGGAGTCGGCGACCAATTGACCAGACGAAGCAGCGGGCCTCGGCGATGCGGTTGGCGCGGTTGCGCGGTGGCGGAGACCTGGCGTGGTGGTGAGGTCCTGATGAGGGTCGAGGCCCGATGCTTCTTCTATCCGGTTGCGGGGCCGGAGAACTGCGTCCGGCAGGACGTCCGGAAGGCCCTTCAGCTTGAGGTGGCGAGGTGGCAGGTGCGTTGGCGAACTGGAGATCGAACGAAAAAGCTGAACGGGCGGCCCGGATCGGCACGAGGTGGCGAGGTGGACGATGCGGTGGCGAGGGGGATGTGCTGTCCTGGACGACGGATGCCGGACGACGCTTCAAAGAGCGGCTGTGCGGGCGAGTGTGTGCAGGTGAGGTGGAGGCTCTTTCGAGGGCCATTGAAGCGTCGGGCGGAGAACTCGGCATGAGGAGGCGTGTCCGGTGGAGCGGTGGCGTGGTGGAAGTCCCGGGAGGGACGCCCGAGTAGCGACATGTGCAGGTCGTCGGTGAGAGGCCATTGTGGTGGTCATGGGCTGGAGGGCCTCTCGCGACGCCACCGGCACCGGCAGGAATTGAGGTCCGCGGCAGACCCTTGCCGCGGACCTCGATCATTTTAAGTCGGGGGTACATCTTCTTCAAACCCTGTCGTTTTTAAGAATCGTTGTAATGTGTCACGGCGGTTTGATACAATAGGACACGGACGAGTCCAGAGGTGGGGGAGATGGCGGCTGCCGCGATCGGGGCCACAGGCGATCGCGGCAACCACGAATATCAGAAGGGGATGGTGTCAGATGAGAAGGGCAATGACCTGCGTCCTGCTGTCTCTGCTGATGTTGACGCTCGCCGTTACGGTCGTGACCGCCCAGCAGCGCACGATCCAGCGTCCCGTGCAGTTTGAGGATCCGCTCACCGCCCATACACTGCAGCTTACCCCACTTCAGCTCAATCAGCAGTTCGCCGACCTGCTCAAGACTCGAGGCGTCGCCGGGCAGAAGGCGACCGCGGCGTCCGAGAAGTTCAGGGCCCTTCCCCAGGACCTTCAGATGAATCTGCTGCTGACGCTCGACGAGCCGCTGGCGAAGAAGTATCAGCTTGAGGGGATCACGATCAGCCGGATCGATCCGAGCATTCTCGCTCGGCTTCAGGAGCTGAGGCTCTTCACCATCGCCAGCATCTGGCCCGACCAGGGAGCGCCTGGTGGTTGGTCGTATGCTTTCGGCAGGGGTTTCAACGACGACTGCAAGGTCTACTTCAACGGGGCGCAGGTGGATTCGCACTATCTCGGAGAATCGATCGAGTTCTTCCCGAATTCGATGGCCTTCAAGGTGCCGGTCGGGGCGACGCGCGGCCAGGAGCACGATGTCTTCGTTCGGAACTTGACCACGAACGGCGACACGGCGACGGTCAAGTATGAGGTCGTCGCACCGCGCAGCTATCGTGGCTATCACGGCTGGAAGTTCTCCAACTTCTCTCGTGCTTCGATCGACTGGAAGCTGTATGCCGACTACTTTGGCCGGCTCAACGTGGAGTATGCGGACGGCACGCATCGGCCGGCGGCGCAGACGTGGTTTGACAACGCCTACACGCGGGCGGGCGCCGGCGGGAACTGTTACGGGATGAGCGTCTCGAGCCTGCGCGTGAAGAACCACGACTTCGACCACATGTTCCACGCGAGCTACTTCCAGAATGCGGCGACCGCAGAGCCGTGGGTCTGGAGGTATGAGTGGAACGACACCACCCGTGAGACGGTCCAGCAGCAGCAGGGCGCGTGGTACACCCAGCAGGTGCTGGACCTTCACAACAACTACTGGAACAACCAGACGGCGCGGGATGTGTTCACGCGCTGCAACTCGATCATCGGCGAGGTGGTGAACCGCCCGGTTCTGGTGTACTGGGGGCAGAATGCCAGTGGCAACTGGTGGGGGCATGTCGTTTGCCCGTATCGGACGGAGACGGACGGCAACACCCGCCGGATGATCGTGTGGGACAACAACAATCCCTACCGTGAGACTGAGAGTGGATCGGTCGATCCGGACATCGCGACGGTTGACTGGAGCGCGAACACGTTCTCGCGCGGCACCGCGACGAAGGCCCAGCTTTACACCTACGAGGAAGTGACGCCGGGTAATCCACAGCTTCCCGGCGCGGAGCACGGCGGGCCGGGCGCGACCTCGGTAGTGGCGGTCTTCAGCCCGAACTCGAACGTGCAGCAGATCACCGATGAGAACGGGCGCACGTTCTTCAACCCCGACGGCTCTCTGAACACGAATCCCGGCACTCGGATCCCGAATTCGAGCATCGTGCCGCCGCTGGTGCAGTTGCAGCCGCAGCCGCGAATCCTGCAGCGGCCGCAGATCGGCCAGTTACAGATCCCGCAGTTGCAGCCGCCGGCGGACGCGCCGCTGATCTTCGTCTTCGGGCAGGCGGGCGGGAAGAACCTGCGCTTCAACCTGGCCGGGCAGGGCGCGAAGCAGATGCACCTTTTCGCGAACGGGCGGATCTTCAGCATCAACTCCAACGGGATTGGCGACATCAACGTCAATGACCTGCTGCTTCCGGCGATTCAGATCCCGAACGCACAGGGCCTGAACCCGACGGAGTTGACATTCATCCGCTCGACGGCGGGTGGAGACAGGGTCTTCGAACTGAACAACCTGCGGAATCTCGGCCCTCAGCAGCTTGAGCTTCTGCCGAACGCAGAGGGCACCGCGCTCGAGGTCAACGGGCCGCCGACCCTGCAGTTCAACCTCGAGGTGCTCGGCCCGGTCGGGCAGGGGATGCAGGGGGCGAATTTCGGCAACATAGCACTGCAGGCCGGTGCGAAGGCGAACCTCAGTCCGCTGAACTGGGGCGCGCTCGGGACGTCAGGACTGCGGCTGCAGATGATGAACCTGCAGAACAACCAGGTCATCAACCAGGAGACACTGCAGCGGCTGAATTGACCTGAGTGAAGGCCGGGTAAAGGCAACGGCGGACGGCATCGTCGTTGCCTTTGCGTCGTTGTGGAGGGGCCGGAGAGGGCGAGGTGTCGTTTGCCTCGCCCGACGCCGGCCCGGCCGTTGGACGTTGTCGTTGTCGTGCGCCGGACGACGAAATGCGTCGGGCCTGGGCAGGCCCGACCTCCGAACGACAACGGCCGGACGGCGGCCCCCATCCTCCCCAGCCCCTCCACAAAGGCAACGGCGGACGGCGAGCCCCATCTTCTCCAGCCCCTCCGCAACGGCGGACGAGAGAACGATCTCCAGTCCCGGCAGGACACTCGATCGCTCGCGCCGAAACCGGGGGCGAGGAGGTCGGCACTGTGAACAATGTGACTCTCGGGATGCAGGGATTTGCGTGGCTCGCGTGGGGCGTGGCCCTCGTCGGCGTGGCGGTCCTGGCGTGGGGCGTGCTGATCGGAGTCGTGGAGCTTGTGCGGCTTGAGATACACCGACTGCACGGCAGGGAGATCGCACACGAGCGAGCACTGGTGCGGCAGGACCTTGGGTACTACATACTGCTCGGGCTGGAGTTTCTGATCGCCGCGGATATCATCCGCACGATTCTGCATCCAGGCCTCGAGGAACTGGGAGTGCTCGGCGCGATCGTGGCCATCCGCACGGTGATAAGCCACTTCCTCACCCGGGAGATGCAGCAGGCCGGGCGGCTGGAGAAGCTCAATGCGTCGGGGGCGGAAAGTGACACTACGGACTGAGCGCCACGCGGAGGATCGATCGATCGCTTTCCATCAGCTCCAGCGCGGCGTCGATGTCCGCGAGATCGAAGACCTCGCGCACGACCGTGTCGAACGCGAAATCCCCGCGGTTTTCGACGAGGAAGCGCAGCGCCTTCTGCAGGTCGAGCGGGGTGTAGTTGTGCAGCCCCTGCAGTGACAGCAGCTTCGTGGTGACCGGGTGCATGTCGATCTCAACGTTTGCCTCCGGGAAGACACACCCCGCCAGCACGTAGCGCCCTCCGATGCGCAGCGCCTCGATCCCGTCGCGTATGACGCGCGGCGCGCCGCAGGCCTCGATGGCCACGTCCACGCCGCGGTCCGCCTCGGTGAGCGCCCGCAGCCTCCCAACGAAGTCGTCTTCCAGCCAGTCGGCCCCTGCGAGGTGTGTTGCGCCGAAGCCGGGCGCCTGCCGCACTCGCTCCTCGCACGGATCGGCCGCCACGACGGGGCGGGCCCGGTGATGGGAACTCAGGGCCATGGCACAGAGGCCGACGAGTCCGGCGCCCTGCACCAGCACAGCCTCCCCCGTTCGCACATCGGCCAGGCGCACCGCCGCGCACATGGTGGCGAGCGAGCAGTTGGCGAAGACCGCGATCTCATCGGGGAGTTCGTCGGGCAGGAGGTAGCAGGCGGTTCCACGTACGAGGTAGCAGTATTCGGCGAAGCCGCCGCTGAGGGGGGTGTGGCTGTCGAGTGGCTGGTGACCGTACTTGAAGAGGCGCACGCACTTTTGCGGGAGGCCTCGGGTGCAGAAGAAGCATCGTCCGCAGGTTGTGGCGATGCTCCAGGTGATCCTGTCGCCGACCGTGATCGGCCGTCCGAGTGAGTCGGTGCTCACGTCCTCGCCCAGCGCGGCCACCTCGCCGACGATCTCATGTCCGAGCACGAGCGGTCCGCCGGGATCGCGGCGTCCGCGGATGGTGTGCAGGTCGGAGCCGCAGATGGCGCTGAGGCGCACGCGCGCGAGGACTTCGCCGCGCCGAAGGCTGCGCATGGGAAGATCGCGCATCTGCAGCGAGCGGTCGGCGGGATCAAAGGCGACGGCGTGAGAGCTTTCGGGGAGGCTCACGGTGGCACCTCTCTCAGGCGGTTTCAGGGGCGCTCGCCGCGTCGCAGTCGCGCCTCGATCTCCTCGATGACCGGCGGCAGGTCGGCCACGGTGGGGATGGTGTAATGCGCGCCGGCCCTCTGCAGGTCCTGCCTGGCGAGATCGCTGCGTCGGGCGAGTTCGGCCTCTGACAGTTCCGCGACCTCCTCGCGTCGGAGGCCGATGCCGTTGCCTGATTCGATAACGCCCACGGTCCAGGCACCGGCGT
>JBNJEK010000056.1:0-18807 GCA_051745855.1 Armatimonadota bacterium | reverse complement strand
CGTCGAATCGGCGTGTCGGTCGCCGTTGGCCTTGCGCCCGCCGCCGGTGGCGATGACCGAGCCGTAGGCGAAGGCCTCGAAGGCGTTCTCGTTGTTGAATGAATGAGAGTACCCGCCGCGTGGCCGGCAGTGGAAGGTCAGCCCGACGCCATCGCGGTAGGTGGCCGGGTCGCTCGGCGGGCCGGAGAAGGCCATCGCCCATCCGGCGGTGTTGAACAGCGCCTGGTTGGCGTCCTCGTACTCGGGCTCCGGGAGTTCGTAGTAATGCGGGAGGAAGTACTCCTGCCAGATGTTCGCCTTTGTGCCGTGGATCTGATTGGCGGACTGCCAGTTCTGAAGAAAGCTTCCGCGGCCGGTGAGAAAGGCGAGGCGGCGGAAGTTGCGCTTGTGTCCGCTCAGGTGGCTCCCCGCGTCCCTTCCGTAGTTCCCCCAGGCGGAGCGCTCGATGCCAAGCGGCGTGAGGTAGGCGAAGAAACTGCCGATGCGCGACCAGTAAGGATTGCGCTCGATATGCAGGTCCGGCACGGCCATCGCCGTCCAGCAGGCGGCATCCAGCAGCGTTGCGCACTTGGCGTTGCCGTAGAGCACACCCTCATTCCACGCCTCCGTCTCACCGAAGCCGTTGGTCACGCCGCAGAGGTAGTTGAGCATCAGCGGCGCGAACTCGCGCGCGGCCTCCGAGTCCTCCCACACAGCCAGCGCGCCCACCAGCGTCCACTGAGCATTCTCCCATTGGTGTGACCCGACCATGCCCGCGAGTCCGCGGTGGAGGACGTTCCCGCCTCGCCGCCACGAGAAGCCGTCGAGAATGTGCGCTATGCGCCAGTCCAGCGATTCGGCGATCGCCGCTCTCTGATCCTCGGTCAGCACCGGGTAGAGCCAGTCGTAGACGAGGCCGAGGTCCATCGTCACCCTCGTGGCCCACTTGCGGCGAGGGCCGAGGCCCTCCGGCGAGGACTCGCCGCCGGGCGGGTATGACGCGAGGGTCATCAGCGGCTCCCGGACGCGCAGATAGCTCTCGTCGCCGGTCAGCAGGTAGGCCATCGCGATCACACGCATCTTCGTCGCGACATCGCGGTACGCCGTGCAGGGCCAGTCGGCGGTGTTCTGCTCCTCCTGCGGCACGAGTTCGTCGATCTCCGGCATCTCGCTGAACCAGTCCTGTTCCATGTATGAGTCCGCGGCGGAGACGACTCCGTCGAAGAGCCGTGCTGAGTCCTCATCGGTCTCACGCAGCGCGCGGATCTGCTGGAGACCCTCCTCCGTCACTCCAATGCGCGGGTGCGGACGAAGCTGATCGGCGAGGTTCGCGATGCCACTTCGATCCCACTCGGGCGTCCCTGGCTCGACGATGAAGCAGCGCGTCTCCGACCACTGCTCGTCATCGGTGCCGACATCCCAGCCGACGCGCCAGAACTTGTAACGCCCACCCTCCAGCGGGGGGATGGCGTTAAAGAAGTTCAGCGGAGTGACCGTCTCGAAGAGCAGCGTGTCTTCGGTGAAGTGCGCCGAGCGGGCGATCTGCAGCGTGAAACTATGCTCACCCTCGAAGCCGTCGGGCCTGACGATTCCCGGCTCATAGGGCCATGAAAATCGCGGCGGATTGACCTCAACCGCCTGCCCGTCGGCCGGTCGGAATCCGACCCACGCGGCGTGAATCTGCCGCTCATCCCGGTCGGTCGCCTGGCCCTCGTCAATCACCACCCGTGTCATCTCCACACCGTCCTGTGCCTGAAGCGTTGGCGCCGCCAGAAGCAGCGCAATTCCCGCGATGAGGCCGGTGTATCTCCTGTGCATGGCTCACATTCCCTTCCGCATCACTACGCTCGCCCCTTCGAGAGGTCGCCCCTTGCATCCTGCACCTCGGCCTGCTGCTGTTGCTCCGGGAGACTGCTGACGAACGGGGCGCCGATACGCCGAAGCTCACCGATCGCTGCATTGCGCAGCGTGACGAGGGTATCCCTGTGAGCAGGCTGTCGGGCGAGGTTGTCGAGTTCCTCGGGATCGGCCGCGATGTCGTAAAGCTCCTCCGGCTCACCTGTCACAAGGGTCCGGATGTACTTGTAACGCCCTCTGCGCAGGAGCACCCACCATGGCACCCGGTCGGGGCGGATGCCGGGGGACGCGGATGGGTCAAATACCTCGGCTGTGTCGGAGCCGTAGCGCTGGTGAGTGTTCATCAGCAGGGTGGAATGCGGCCAGCGCGCGCCAGAATCTCTCAGCAGCGGGCCAAGGTCGTGACCGTGCATCGGCCACGGCGGGGCAAAGCCCGCGAACGCCAGTAGCGTCGGGGCCAGATCCGCCCCTCCCGCAGCCACGTCGCAGATCGCGCCCGATGGCAGCTCGCCCGGCATCGAGAAGATCAGTGGTGCGGCGATATTCGCGTCATACGGTGCGTGCTTGTCCAGAAAGCCGTGCTGGCCGACCGCCAGGCCCTGGTCGGAGGTGAACACGATCAGCGTGTTCTCCAACTGGCCGGTCTCCCGGAGGGTGGCGAGGATGGAGCCGACCGCTTCGTCGAGTGCGTTGATACATTGGTGGTAGCGCCGATTCCAGTCCGGGAGTGAGGCGGGCAGTGGATCACCGCCTCGCTCGATGTGGCTGCGCAGCACGGCATCTTTCTGATAGTGCGCGGGTTTCATTGCCGGCGCGCCCTCCGAGTCGGGCTCCCATGTCTCCACGGCCTGCACATATCCGGGCTTGCCCGGTCGTGGCGGGTAGATGTCGGCAGGGGTGGGCGTGGTGGCATCGGGGATCGCGTCTCTGTGACGCGGAGCGGGGATGAAAGGCCCGTGCGGCGCGTCGTAGCACAGCCAAAGCAGCCACGGCCGGTCCGGCGGGCGATGCCGGCCGCGGAGGAACTCGATGGCACGACGGGTGTAGTGGTCGGTGGAATACTCCGTGACGCGTTCGGGCTCCCCGCCGTCGATGCTCACCATCTGATCGTCGTAGTAATGCAGCGCGTTATCCGGCAGGGCGCAGCGATTCCACACCACCTGATGGTCCCAGTCGCGGCCGAAACCGGCATCGGCGCCACTGTGCCACTTGCCTATCTGGGCGGTGACGTACCCCGCCCTGCGCAGTTCTGCCGGCCAGAACCGGCAGAGCGCCGGATCGTACGTGGTCCCCGGGTAGCTGCCCTCGCTGCGCATGGACTCGACCCCGCAGGAGTGTCGCCCCGTCAGCAACGTGGTGCGCGCCGGTGCGCACCACGCGCCGATGTAAGAAGGGGCGAAGCGCACGCCTGCGGCCGCCAGCGAGTCGATATGCGGGGTCTGCACCCACGACAGCGATTCTGGGTAGCAACTGACCGTGCGATGGCTCTGGTCATCGGTGTAGATGAGCAGGATGTTGGGCCGGTCAACGCCCCCGGGCGGCAACACGGTGCGCTTCCGGTTCATCGTCGCTTTCACCTCCGCGGCCGGAGCCCCGGGTCCCGGGCGGGGCATGCGATGCGCGTTCCACAGAGGCGGGCGCCTCCATCCCGAGCACCCGACAGAGATTCGCGTGATTGCCGGATTGAGTGCTGATGCGCTCCCCGTCTCACCGGCCCCTGCCGGGCCACCGCGACCGCCAGTCAGGGCCGGGGGATGGCCTGTCAGCGGCCGGCTCGTCGGGCTGCTCTACGCTCTCGCGCGCTCCATCTCCCCGGTCCGGCGGCACCGGGCAGGTGACCGATGAGGGACCACCGAGCCGCTCGATCGCCTCACCCGCAACTTCACCGGCGGTCGTCTGGTCGAGAATCCTCGGTGTGAGGAAGAAGACCAGTTCGGTGTTCGTGGTGCGGGTGTCGGTCGAGCGGAAAAGCCCGCCAATCAGCGGCAGCTCGCTGAGGATCGGAATGCGGCGCCCGGTTCGTTCCTGCTGGCGTTGCAGCAGCCCCCCGATCACGATCGTCTCACCGTCGCGGGCCCGCACATTTGCCTCCGCCCTCCGTGTGCTCAGACGCGGGATACCGGTCTCCGGGTCGATGTCCACGATGTTTGACACTTCACACTCCACGTCCGAAGTGATCTCCCCGTTGCCCCCCGTCCACGGCGTGATCTCCAGTGACACGCCAACACGCACCGTCTCGATGCGTTCCTGCAGGTCGCCGCCGGAGAGATACTGCATCCGGATGAACCGGTCGCGGCCGATGAATATCCGCGCGCGCTCTCCGTTGAGCGCGGCCATCCGCGGCTCTGCGTGAATGCGGGCCGACCCCTTCGTAAGCAGCGCGCGCACGTGTGTCGAAAGCGTCTCGGTGTCCACCACGCCGCCGGCGATCCCGTAGCTGTCACCCTCCGCGTACTCCAACTCGCCGGTCCGCGTGTTCCCGGTCAGCCTCGAATCAGGCCCCTGATACACCCAGTCGAGGAAGCGCTCCGAGCTACCGTCATGCGTGATCTCCATCGCCAGCACCTCCACCATGATCATCGGCGGAGCCACATCGATTGCGCGCAGGTCCTGGCCGATCTTGTCCAGCATCTGCCTCGGCGCCGTGACGACGATCGCGTTTTGCTGGGGATTGCGCCGGAGATACTCGATGAGAAAAGGCGGCAGCAGACTCGCAGCATCGTCCACCTTCAGATACGTCAAAGGGTACGACGTGGTCGCCGAGCGGCCGTAGGTCGGCAGATCGGTCGGAATGCCCTCCGAGAGCATCTTCACGTCCCCCACGGTCGAAAGCGCGAGTCCGTAGCCGCTCGCGATGCCCTGCAGCACCTGCTGCGGGGTGAGGTTGGTCACACTCAGCGAGACCTTCCGCTTCACCGCATCATCGACAGCAACATTCGCTCCCGCCGTCCGCGCAAGCTCCGCGACAACCCGGTGGATATCCGCCTTCAGCGCCCGCACACTCACAAGGCCATCGTCTGTGGACGTGACCTCTATCTCGCCCTCCTCCTTGTCCTCCCCGTCCTTCTCCTCCGCATCCGTGTCATTGCCGTTGTTTGCCGTAGGCACACTCCGGTCGGTCCGAATGTTCACACTAAGCTTCTGCGGATCAGACTGCTCGGGCAGCTCAAAACGCGCCTCATCAACCAGCGCAATCTTCATCATCAGACCGATTCCATTGCGCGCCTGTGGTGAGGCGGTGAAACTGATGAAGCTGATCGGATAGACATCATCGGGCCGGATCAGATCATTGCGCAGGCCCGAGCGAGCGTTCTCAAGCTCAATGCTGATCTCAGTGACTTTTCGCCCGCTCCACGTCTGAAGGTCATACTGCAGCATCCCATCCGCCTCCACGGTGATCGTGGCGCCGTTGCTCAGCGCCTTCGTGGTGACACTCGTGAGAGTGCAGTACGCGTCCTGGGCCCATGCGTCGGTCGCAGTTGCACCCGCCGCAATCAGGGCGATCAGCACGCAATAACAATGATAGCGGTTCATCAAGGCCCTCCGTTGTGTGCCAGTTCGTTCCCGGCGTCTCCACCGGACACAATCTCCGCGGCGATCAGAAACACGATCTCCCGTCCCTGATCCGCGGAGATAGCTCTGCCGGGCAGCGCGGGCGCGAGGGGCCGCGGCCCTCCGCGCTCGCTGAACTCAGAGTGATCCATCAACCCACCGGCGACGATCATGCTGTCGCCACTTCGCAGCAGCAGCGTCGTGGATGCCTCGCGGCTGTCAACGATCGGCGGTTGGCGGGTGCCGCGAATCGTGCTGACTTCCAGCGCGATGTGCGAACTGACCACCTCGGCGCCCACCACTCGAGGCTCCACGTGGAGCCTGACTCCCGCGTCAGTCGAGTCAAGATCCAGCGTCACTCCGTCACGAAGTATCTGGAAGAACTGATTCACACCCGAGAAGATCGATGCGTGCTGTCCCTCTTCGACCAGCAGAGAGGGGCGGACGCTCACCGAGACATCCTCACTCTCCGTCAGCGCCCGCAACTGCGCGAGAATGTCCTCCTGCGGCTCTTCAACGCGACTGATCCGCATTTCGCCCGCCGGGCCGTCCACCTCGAAGGTCGGCGAGCCCCCGCGCAGCACCGACCACATGACCTGTCGCCCGCGCGCGGTCGAAGCCTCGACCATCGCCGCGCGCAAGCGCACAGCGGAACGCGGCCGGTCAAGCTCTCGCAGGTCATCCCCAATCCGATCGAGCAGTCGCGGCGGGCCGTGGGCGATGATCGCATCCTGCGTGGGACTTGGTCGCAGATAGCGCAGAAGAAATTCCGGCAGCAACTCGATCGCGTGCTCCGAGTTGAGGTAGTTGAGCCGGAATGTGCGACTGTCTCCCGCCGTGTAGGGGGCCAGTGAGCTGGGAAGCCCATCGCTGATGAACCACGAATCACCGGTGGCGCTGGCTGTCAGCCCTATGCCCGCAGCCAGGATCTCCACGAAGTGCTCCATCGGCGTCTCCGTCAGGCGCAGCGTCACCAGACGCTCAATTCGATCGTTCACGTAGATGGAGGCGCCGGTCAGGGTCGCAAGCTCCGAGATCAGCACCTGCAGCGGCACGTTGAGCGCATCGACGCTCACGCGGCCGTCGATGACCTCAAGCGACAGCTCCTCGGGCAGATCCCGATCGTAACGAGGCTTGCGATCCTCGGGCAGCACCTCTCGCCGGTCGCTCCAGACCGTGATGACCAGTTCGTTGCCCGACCGGCTCTTGCGCAGATCGTATGCGGCTTCACCAGGGTCCCAATCCCATGTCCAGTTGTAATCAGCATTGTCCAGTTGGACGGTGCGCACATGGGCATCGCGGTAAAGCCTCACCGTCAGAGTCAACCCTACGCCCTCACGGGCCTCCGGCGGCGTATCCAGCTTGAGATAGTTGACCGGGTAGCGGCTGACATCAACGAATGTCCCGACCGCCGAGTGGGCGTTCGCAAGCCACAGCGTGAACTCATGGTCCTCGTTCGTCTGCGCCCATTGGCCGCTGGTTTGCACCTCAAGCAGGCCGTCAGCCTTCAGCGTTATCCGCAGCCCGTTAGTGAGCTGCTTGACCGTCACATCGGTGACATTCACCGACAGCCGCGTCTGCGCATTCGCCGGAAGGGCGAAGGCCGCAATCAACAAGGCTGCCGCGAGCAGGCGCCACCTACTCATCAAGGATCTCAGCCGGCTCCAACTGCCGCTGGGGCTCCTCATCGTCCGGAAAGAAGCGCTGCTTGATCAACCTTTCCTGCTCTCCCGGAAGATGGCCGGTCTGCGACAGCAGTCGCGCTGTCACGAAGATCGTCAGATCCACGGTCGTGTGCTCAATGTCGCGTGATTTGAAAAGTTCGCCGACGATCGGCAGATCCGCCAGCAGCGGGACGCGTGACCGCACCTCACGGCTCTCATCCTGCTTCAGCCCCCCGATGATCAGCGTCTGACCATCGCGCACGCGCACGGTGGTGTCCGCCGAACGCGTCGTCTTCTCCGGCAGGCCGGTGACCGGTGAGATGGCGCCGAGGGTGGATATCTCCTCCTCGATGCCAAGGATGATCTCTCCCTCACCGCCGGTGAGTGGCCGCATCGTCAGCGACACGCCCGCGTCGATCGAGTTGCCCCGGCCCTGCCCCGGCAGAAAGACGGGGATCTCAAGAAACTGCTGCGTTCCGATGAATATGCGGGCGCGGGAGCCGCTGACGGTGGCGATCGACGGACAGGCGCGGACCCGTGCCTTACGCGAACTGGCCAGCGCGTCGATGTAGGCGAAGAAGTTCGTGGGCAACTCCGCCAGTGCGGTGAAGCTCAGATCGCCGGTGAGCGAATCAGTGCGCACCCCGAGCGAGGCGTTGTCCCAGCCGATCCTCGCCATGAACTCATCACTGTCCACATCGGTGAACTCAACCACCAGCACGTCAAGCATGATCTGAGCGGCCGGACGGTCGAACTGCTCGATGTCCTCCCGGAAACGGCGCAGTACCGCCTCGGGCGCCGACAGCACCAGCGCGTTCTGCGCGGCGTTCGTCTTCACGTACCTCGTCAGAAACGCCGGCATCAGGTCCCGGGCCTGTGCTGCCGAAACATACTGCGTGGGATACGAGCCGATCTCTGACAGCAGATAGGACGAGGGAGAATTCGGGATGCCCTCTGAGAAGATGAATATCCCATCCACCTCGGCGAAGGACAGTCCGTAGGTGTCAACGATCGTGGCGAGGATATCCCGGGGCTGTTGATTCACGAGATTGAGCGTGATATTGCGATCGACGGTGTCGTCAACGATGATCGGAAGATCAGTCTCGCGAGCAAGTTGCCTCAGCACGTCGTGAGCATCGGCACTCACCGCGAAGACGGAGACCATCCCGTCCTCGACAGTAATCGACACCGACGACTCCGCGTCATCCTCAGCCGCCGTCGCCAGGCCGGAGACCATGACGAGAATCAGGAGAGAAGAGAGCGTCAGCAGAAAGCGGCGCGCGGTCATATTGTCCACTCCATCTGCTCATACGCCACAACTGAGCGCATGCACTTCAGGGCGGTTCTCATCAGATCGGTCGCTGCGCTGCCCCGCAACAACGCCGGTGCCCGGAGATGAGCAATGCCAACATAGTTGATATTCCAACCTTTTCAGCTTTTCTCCTCCCCCGGCACTGAGGAATACTCTGGTGTTCGGCGCGAGGACAATCCTTGCGGCAACCTGCGGCCATCGTCAGCCCGGGCGGAACCCGCGGCGTCGCAACCAGCAGGCAGCTCAGTCACGCCGGCAAGTCGATCGAAGAACCGGTGCGTCCGTCAACTGGAAGCTCCGAGATGAGCGGCTGAACGTGGGGATCCTCGACACAATCGAGCGTGGCCTGGGCGCACTCGACCGCTACCGGGCGCCCGGTCATGGTCGGCGGAACTGTGCGGTGCCCCCTGCACCTGCCGCACTCCCTGCACGCGGGTGGGGGCTACCCCGTGTGCGCCCGGGTTTCCCGGTACCATCGGACGAACTCCTGCAGCCCCTCCGCCAGCGTCCACTCCGGCTCCCACCCCAGTACGCGCTTCGCCCTGCTGATATCCGCGAAGGTTCGCGGCACGTCACCGGGCTGGTCATCGAGCACGTTCACGTCCGGCGTGACGCCCACGGCCTCCCCCACCGCCGCGATCATCTCGTCGAGGCGGATCGGCGATGAGCCTCCGAGGTTGAGGACCTCGAAGTCGCAGTCCGAATCGAGCGCCGCCAGCACGCCCCGCGCGATGTCCGCCACGTAGGTGTAATCACGGCTGGAAGATCCGTCGCCGAACTGCGGGATCGGCTCTCCCGCCTCCAGAAGGCGGACGAACTTGTTGATGGCAAGGTCCGGGCGCTGCCGCGGGCCGTAGACGGTGAAGAAACGCAGGACCAATATGGGTAGATCGTGGAGGTGGTGCCAGGTGTAGCAGAGCGCTTCACCGGCGACCTTCGTGGCCGCGTAGGGTGAGATCGGCCGATCCACACGCTGGTCCTCAGAGAAAGGCACCTCGTTTGCCGCGCCGTAGACCGATGAGGACGAGCCGAAGACGAAGCGCTCGACCGCATGGGCGCGAGCGGCCTCCAGGAGATTCACCGTCCCGTCCACGTTCGTGGTCGCGTAATCGAGCGGGCGCTCGATCGACGGGCGCACCCCGGCGCGGGCGGCGAGATGGATGACGCCGGTGATCGGCGCGTCGAACGCCTCCGCCACCGTCTCAGGGTCCCGAATGTCGCCGTCGATCATCCGAAAGCGATCGCTCAGCTTCAGGGCGCTGATGTTGCTGCGCTTGATCGCCGGATCGTAGTAGTCGTCGAAACTGTCGAGGCCGACCACCCGGTCGCCCCGCGCGACAAGGGCCTCACTGACATGCGAGCCGATGAAGCCTGCCGCACCGGTGACCAGAACTGTCCTCGCGCCATTCCCTGCCACGCGTCATCATCCTCATCTTTATATGACTGGCTGACGGTCTTCGCGCGGGCCGCAACAGTATACAATCCGGACACCGGGCCGGGCAAACGTGCGCGACATTGCGCGTCACGAACGCTCCTCGTCGGCCCACTGTCCCTTCAACCGCGCCAGGTACTTCAGCAGCGTGTACGTCTCCAGCACAGGGGCGGTCTCCGACTCGGTGGTCCGGAGGAAATCCTCCGCCGCCTCGATCGCGGCGATCGCCTGATCCACCCGCCCATCCTCCCTGTGTTGCTGCACCACCGGCCAGTGCCCCAGCAGTTCGTGGAAATGCTTCAGCATCCGCCACGCGTACTCATGCCGGCCGCCCTCGGCGTGATCGGCGCACTCCTCGATCTCCGCCGCGGTCTCGTCGAGGTATTCGAGCAGCCTGTCGGCCTGCCCCGGCGCCACCTGCTGCCACCAGTCGGCGCCATGGCGAGGGGCTTCCGCGACCTCCGTGAGGCCGTCGAGGAAGGCCATCGCCCTGTCGCCATCGTCGCCGAACCACAACTCGAAGTACCGCTCACGATCCTCGGGACCGACGCTCTCTCCGCACAGAAGCCGGGCGGTCTCCCAGTACGCCCAGCCTGTCGGGTAGAACGCCCGCTGGCTGCCGCAGTTCATCAGCCCGCCGAGGTCCATCGCGTCGTAGTCCTCGATGTCCTCGGGCATCAGGCGGCCGAGATCGATCGAGAGCAGATCGCCCATGTAAGGCCACATGAAGTGATAGTCGAAGCAGAATGAGTTGTCGCGGTCGCCCCAGTCCCAGATCTCCCACAGTTCAACAAGCTGCCGGTTCTGACGCGGCATCTGCATGTCGTTGCGGTTCGGGCGCTCAAGCTCCTCGCCGGAATCGCACTCGGGGTCGGCGAGGCTGTGGGCGTAGCAGCGGCTGATCGGCGCGAACATCGAGATGAGGTTGTCTTGCGCGCGGTCGATCTCCACCGTCTCCGGCGGCCAGAGGAGGTCGTGGTAGGCCAGCAGCACGATCTTCATGTCAGGCGCCATCTCGGCGAGTTGCGGCGTCAGTTCGTTCGCGAGCATCGCGTACCAGTCCGCGGGCGAGTGCTCGGTGCAGCCGGCGCACTCGCAGTGGTTGTTCGGCGCATCGGACAGCCAGAAGTGCAGCGCATCGACCTCGCGATGTTCGTCCGCCCACTCGAGTACTGTGTCCACCAGGCGGCGCCGGGCCTCGGGATTCGAGTAGCACAGTTCGGTGTTGATCGGGATGCCGCCCCACAGTTCGCGCTTCCCGTCCACTTCGGCGATCAGTTCGCGGTCGTCGTCATCGACCTCACCGTCGTAGACTACCCATCCGTCGGTGGGCAGCTCGAGCGCGGCGGCCGTCCAGCCATGGCCAACCTGGTGGAGGATCAGCCCGCGACGCTTGACCTCGGCGATCACCTCGCGATCGAGTTCCTCGCACTCCTCCTCGGTGAGTTCCCGCGTGTCATCCCACTCAGGGTTGAGCCGATGCTCATACCACAACCGCCAGAAGTAGCCGGCGACCTGGAACTGCAGGAAGTACGCGTTGTATCCGACCTTCGGCATCCACTCGACCATGTCGAGGACGTGTTCGAGCGACGGCGCGCCCTCAATGCACACGCCGCGGTGCCGATTCGGCGGCGTACGCTCGAGGTCGAAGCCGCTCAGCGAGATCTCATCGATCGACGGCAACACCTCTCCATCGGCCCCGGGGCGGATCCACTCCGCCCCAAGCTGACGGAGGTACTCGTACGCGCCCATCAGCGCGCTGCGCGGATTGCTGCCACCGATGACCAGCGCGCCATCGACCGAGCGCACCGAGAACGCGTCATCCCAGACCGGATCCTCCACGTCGGGCGGAGATGCCTCCCCGGGCAGTTCCTGCGCAGCCCCCAGCCAGATGCCCGGTTCGCCCGTCATGCTCGCGGCAGCAGCCAGTTCCACCTCGGCCCCGGCCATCTCAGTGAGACACCGCTGAAGCTCCTCTCCTGCCAGTCGGATCGCCGGATGGTCGCCGAGAACATAAATGTTGAGCATCGCACCGCACACTCCTCAAGGTCGCATTCAGTACCATCTGATGAGCCGGCGCCGCCGACGGCGCCTCATCTCGACGGCGAACTGCGGCAGAGGCAGGTTCGCCCCGCGGGCGGAAAAGACCTGTCCGATGCCCGCCCGCGGCACTTTCCGATCGCAAAGGGACTTATCCGTCGGCGGGCACCAGCGCGAGATAGTCGAGATTGAGGCCGTTCCCGTCGGCGTTGGTGGCCGTGACTGTCACCTCACCGGCCTCCAGTTCGAACACACGCGGCGCGCCGTCCTCGTCCCGCACCACCTCATGCCACCAGTCGCTGCTGTCGGATGAGTATCCGCCGGTTGCCGCGAGGCGGGCGGCGAACTCGCCATGGCCGTCCACTCCCACGTTACGCAGACCGTCGTGTGGCGCACAGTAACGCAGCGCCAGCAGGTAGCTGCCGGCCTCCGGGACGGTCATCTGCCACGTCAGCGCGTGACCCTCATCGTTCCAGTGCGAGATGCTCGTGTCGAGATCGCCGACCTTGTCCTCGCGCATCATGACTTCGCCGCCCTCCTGCGCGACGAAGTCAGCCGCCTGTGTCATGCTCACGCCCTCCAGCGGAACATCCTTCACGCGCAGCGGCATCTCGGCGGTCGCGAGAGCGCCCTCGCCGTCGAAGCTCGCGACAAGCGGTCTGTCCACCACCCTGGCGAAGAGCGCCGGACGGCTCTTGCCGATGACCGTGAATTCCACGCCCGCCCTCTCCCCCGCACGGACGTTAACGTCCATCTCCGACGGCTCGATTCGGAAGTGGTCGTGGGCCGAGAGGCTGAGCGTCCCGCGCACACTCTGCTCCGCCGGCGCGCGCATGACCACCCGCCCCTCGCTGGTCTCGCCGACCGCCGGTGGGCCATCGGGAAGGTCGATCAGCATCGCGCCGTACTGCGGCCTCTCCGGAAAGTCGCTCAGCCCGAGGGCGTCGAGATCGTGGAGCATCGCGGGCAAAAACGCCGTGGACTGGCTGAAGCTCTTGCCGAACTCGCGCGGGCCGGCCTCGTAGAAAAAGCCGTGGGCGGCCTGCTCCAGGCGATCGGCGTAACGTCGCTCGGCGTCCAGCGTCCCGGCGTAGGCGAGGCCCGCGCCGACAAGGCTCATCGTCCACGTACTGCCCCTCGTGCTGTGGCTGGGGCACTCCGAGTAGATGAACCCGTTGTACTCCGGAAGGTAGCCCACCTCCCACATCCACCCGCTGTTGCGCACCATCGTGCGTTGCACTTCCTCGCGCGGCTGGGCGCGATGGTACATGCTCAGCGAGCGCAGCCCCACGCCCGTCATGAAGGGCTTCGAACCCCAGCACGGGCCCTCGGGGCGCGGGTCATGCCGACACTCCCTGGGGTTGATCCGAGCGCCCCACTGGTGCTTGTCCGGGTGCAGCGTCCAGACGGCGGCATCGGCCATCAGCTTCGCGCCGTTGAGGTAGCGCGGATCGGGATCGACGTTGTACCCGCCCATCAGCGAGATGATCGGCCACCCGAACGTGCGCTCGTTGTAATACCTGAAGTCGGTGGTGTTGTCCGCGACCATCCGCGCCATCTTGCGGCCGGTCTCAAGCAACCGCTCCTCCCCGGTGAGCGCGTAAAGGGCGAACTGCCCCTGTGTCCACAGGTGCCCGCTGCGGTTGAGCGCGCCGCGGTTGTATGAAGCGCTCATGCCCTTCCAGTCCTCGTCGAAGAAGCCGCCGGTGTGTCCGATCGAGTGCGCGTACTGGTAGCCCACCCGCGAGGGGTCCTCGTGGTAGTGCACGGTGTCGATGTCCGCGCTGTGCCCGGCGGTCGCGTATGCCCGCTCGAGCATCTCGAGGTTCCCCGTCCTGACGAAATTCGCCGCGAGGCCCCAGGCCGTGTCGTACTCGTTGTTCCCCCAGTTCCACGTCCGCTCACCGAACCAGTCACCGTAGTTCATGAAGCCGAACTCCCGCTCGCTCTCCTGCAGCGCCATGAATCCCTCGAAGGCCTCGTCGAGTTCGCCCTCGAAGATGTCGAATTTCCCCTCCTCGCGCGGGACCAGCGCGTCGAGCGTGCCGGTGGAGCAGTAGTACTCAGGGGTAGCGGCGGCGAACAGGCGGTTGCTCCACCACTGCCCGGCAACGTAGCGCTCGGGCGCCTGCTCATCGACCGCCGGGGCGAAGTCCACTGCGAAGTCGGTCGTAATGCGTACGCCCGTGCTCAGGGTGTATCTTCCCTCATCAGCCCAGAAGTACCACTGCGTCAGTTCGTTCTCATCGGCATCGGCGTAGATGTCATCGGGGAGGGCCGGGAGCAGTTCGAGCGTCAGGCCGTCGGCATCGGCGGTGAGTCCCTTGGGGTAAAGTTGCCAGAAGTCGCGCACGGCCACAGCCAGCGCGCCCTCGGCCCGGCGGGCGAGCACCCAGCCATCCGCTCTGTGCCCGGTGTCGTCACCGACCGCAAAGCGGAAGTCCTCGTCCTGGAGCAGGCGGTCCCCCTGCTCAATCTCAAGCGCGTCACCGTCTGCGCCGACGCTGAAGGCGGCATCCTCGAGATCGGCGGGGACGCGCACCTGGAGACTCTCAATGCGATTCATCCGCGGCTCGAGAACGTCGTTTTCAAGCGAGAAGACGGTGCGGACTGCCGGACTGCCGGCGTAGAAGTGCAGTCGGCAGAGGTAGCGCATATGCGCGGCGCCGTCCTCGCTGACAAGCCGCCCGCGTACTCTGAGCGTCGCGCGCAGCGGCCCCGCCTGCTCCACCACGATCTCCTCGGGGGCCTCATGAGCAGAACTGAAGCGCGTTCCCTCCGCGTCAACCAGTTCGAAGCCGCCGTCCTCGGCGATCTCCGCACCGGACCGGCCGGGAGCCGTCACGTCTGCGAAGGGCGCGAAGCCTCCGTCTCCGAGCCGCCATGTCAGCGCCCCCGTGTCAACCTCCACGGGCGCGCGCACCACTCCGGGCGCAACATCCGGCGCGATCTCCTCGGCCTGCACCTGCACGGTCTGCTCGGCGGCGACGCTCGGCTCGGCGTTCACCTCCAGCGTGTACTGCGCCTCCGAGCCCGCATCCGTCCGCGCCAGGAAGTCGATCAGCAGCCACTGCACCGAGATCCCGTCCGGCCACCATGAGGTCGCCTGCGCCTGGACCGGAACCTCCGCGCCCGACGCGTCCAGCAGCCTGACCGCCGAAGCATCGCTCAGCAGGCCCTGCGGGAGCGGCACGCCCGAACGCACCGGCCAGCCGTCGCGGCCGGCGTCGGTGGGCTCGCGCACGGTCAGTTGGATCTGCCGCGTCTCACCGCTGATCTCCACCGGCTCGCCGTGTGCGGCGAGATGCTCGGCGCGGTCGCGGTGCACCGTGAAGGTCTCGGTCACCTGCTGAGCCTCGAAGTCATCCTGCTCGCGCTCCGCGCAGGTAATCTCAAGGTCCCAGGCGTCGCCCGAGATGTCGCGCGGGAGTTGCACGTAATGATTGTTCACTACTCCGCGGCCCTCAAGAACCCCCTCGGCGTTGCCACCCGCCGGGGCCGTCGCTCGGTAGCGCACGCTCGCCTCGGTTGGGCGGTTCGTCGTCCACGCGACCATGATCCGCCCGGGCGCCTCACCCGGCTCGTCCGGCATGTGCCACGCGGTGAGATTCGAGATGCGCAGCGGCGGCACTCGGGGCGCCTCTCGCGCGAGATGCACGCTGTGAAAGACCACCGGCGAGCTGTTGGCCGAACTGCTGATTGCGATCTCCGTGCCTTCCTCAAGCTCGACCGGGTCGAGCGTGTAATGCATCACCTCGCGCGAGCCGTGGGTGCCGGCGGTGGTGCCCACGAGTTCGCCGCCGACGCGCAGGTCAAGTCCCTCCCGCCTGCTGCCATCCTCACGCATGACAAATCCGATGTGATAGCTGCCCGACACCGGGGAGCGCCAGGTGATCGTCTCCCCTTCCTCCCCGTCGCCGGCGATGTCGTCGCTCATCAAAACTGTGAATCCGCTCGTCGTCCCGGCCTCGGGCCGCAGTCGAACCGTGCCCTCAGCCTCCCAGACCCGCCACGCCAGTTCGGCGAAGTTCGGCATCGTCAGCCAGCCGAAGCCGTCCGCCTCGGGGATCGGCAGCGGGGGTAGTTCGCGCCCTTCCTCGCGGGGAATACTCACGTAGGTCCATCCTCCTCCGTAGCTGTCGCCTGAGTCGGTGCGGAGGTGACTGCGCAGGCTGATCCTGAAACGCGCCTCCCCACCCTCGGTGTTGAGCCGCACATCGTCACAGACGTAGATCGCCTTGCCATCGACAACGCCGCGCACCGGGATCGATCCATCGACACGCACCGCTCCGTTGTGAATGCGCGGGTCGCTGTGCCCGTCAACGAACGAGTACATGATGTCCGTTCCGCGATGCGCCTCCGAATCCTGCCGGCCGGTCGCCAGATCATCGTCCGCGTCCACGTAGAGATGGAAGACGGTGTTGTCATCGGGATAGGTGTCTTCGAATGTGATCTTGAAGACGTACCTGTCCGCCGCGACATGAGCCGCGGAGATCCCGGTGATCTTCGGCGCGGTGGGCCCGCTCCCGCCGATCTCGACCTCCAGCGGCTGGAGAGCCGTCGAGGATTCTGCGCCGAGCAGCTTTTGCACCGCGTCGGGGATTGCGTCCACGTCACCGCCCTGCGCGTGCGCACCTGCGGCGAACGCCAGTATGAGAAGGCTGACAAGCACGATGATTGCGTCGACTCGTCGCATGACGTCACTTCCTGTCGAGCACTTTATGATTCACGGTGTTCATCAGTCAGGGGCAAGCATGTTGGCAGAAGCGTGACACGCCCCGGGGGCCGATCCTCAATTACCTCCTGCCGCGTCCCCGCGAGGTCCCCGCAGTTACTGTCACTGACTTGCCCTGAAGCCCCCGTGTTCGCACAATGCCCCATCGAGGCCGCCGTCACCTGCCCTCTCGCAGGACCATCGCCTCGCCGGAGCGAATGTCATCGAACGTGATCCGACCGTCCGGCGCTATCCGCAGGTCGAACATGCCCTCGCCGTAGAAGGCCGCAAGTGTCGGATGCCGTATGACGCTCTCTCGCACCACGCAGACCCCGTCCTCCAGGGCAAGCGCCACTCGCGGCTTCTCGCTGCCCCACCGCGGTGAGAATCGCGCCACGCCGATGCGACCCGCGCCGCACTCGATCATCTCAAGCGAAAGCTTCGGCGCAAGGCCTCGCTCATCCCACGGACGCAGGGTCATCTCCGGGGCCGACGTGATGTGCATCCCGCCGGCCTCAAGATGGTCAGTCCGCACCCGCCACTCGCCGGTCGGGAGGTGAAGTGCGCCGCGCTCGGCTGCCCGGGCGGTCACAATGCGCATCCCATCCGCGCTGAGCACGGGTGCCGGCAGCGGGATCGCGCGGCCCCCGTCGGCCAGTGCGGCAATGTGCAGGCTTGTGCCGTCCGTGATGGCGATCAGCAGTCCGTCTCCTCCTGCGCCACCACCGACCAGCGTGATCTGATGGTACTCCGTGCTGCGACGCATGATGGCGGCGCCACGATCCTCCCCCGGCGCGCCGCCTGCCACCAGCAGATGACCGCTCACGTTCGCCCACGCAGGGCCACCCGCGCGCGCCGCATGCAGTTCGACCTCACCGTGATCGAGGACTCGGCGGGCGCCCGGCCCGGCGGCCTCGACCACGCGCCTCCGTAGTTCGGCGCACTCCTCCGCGCTCAACTGGCGATCAGCCAGCGGCGCCTCGGGAGCGTGCAGCGCCACCCAGTCAAGTGAGAGGCCGCGCGAATCTCGGTTGAGAACGCGCAGCGTCACCCTCCCCGCGGGAAGCTCAACCGGCTCGAAGGGCAGCGTCACCGTCTCAAAGTCCCCCCAGCTACCCGTCGTCTCAAGCTCGACCTCCCCCAGTTCCTCCCCGCCAAGCAGCACGTCGCGGCGCGTGTCCGGCCAGTTCAACGCGTAGCGCATGCTGATCACGTACCTGCCCGCCTCCGGCAGCTCGAACTCGAGATCCAGCCAGCTTCCGGGCTCCTCCCAGTAGCTCACCGTCCGGGCACCGGATGCCTCCGCCCGCTCGATCACCTGCAACCCGTGCATGCCGGCGTAGTCCTCGGCCTCGACCCTCACCACCGACGCGCGCGCATCGTTGGCGTGCGTCACCGTGGAGCAGGATGCGATGACCATCATCGCCGTCGCAGCCAGCAGAGCCCTCATCACTCGCTCACCACCAGCACGTGCGATTCCGCGGCGATCGTCACTTCGAACTCCCCGTCCGTCACCGCGATCTCAGCCGGAGCTTCGCGCACCTCGTCGGGCGGCCATGTGAACTCGCCGTCGAGTATCTCGAATTGCGCGCGCGGGCCGTCGTAACCGGTGGGCGGGGAGTACACCGTCACGCTCTCTCCCGCCGCGGCGCCCCGGTGGACCACGTCCTCGGTCTCCTGATTGTGCAGCAGCATGACCTCGCGCCCCTCCTCGCGCAGCACAAAGCCCGCCACCGTGCCCTCGCGGATCGCCACGACCTCCTCCGCAAGATCCGACCAGTAGGGCAGCACCTCGACCACGTAGAAGTGCTCCTCGCCCGCGGCGTACTCCCACGGCGGCTCCTCACCCGACATCGTGCGCTCGTCCATCAGCCGCAACTCCATGCTGCCGCCGCTCACGCCCGGGTCATCGACCGCCTCGCCGGTCTCGATCCCCGCGAAGTTGTTGTCATGGACGCGGGCGATCAGGCCGCCGTAGCGGAACATGTCATTCGCGCCCTCCTCGAACTCCCGCTCGAGGCCGAAGTTCATCCGACCCTGCACACCCGCCGCCTCGGTGTCCTCAAGCGGGCGGATGGTGAACATCCCCACCAGGCGATCGCGCGACATGAACCACTGCTGCAGCCCCTCCCACGGCGTCTCCGGGTTCGGCGCTCCCCCCCACGCCGGCTGTGTAATGCGGTAGCGCACCGCCTGGCTCGCGAAGCCGTCGGCCACGATCACGCTGTGCCGCTCGCTCCCCGAGTGATAGCGCGCG
>JBNJEK010000055.1:0-18966 GCA_051745855.1 Armatimonadota bacterium | reverse complement strand
TTCAAGGTTGTGCTTGGCCTCACCATCGCCCGGATCGAGCCGCAGCGCGTCCCTGTACGCCTCGATCGCGCCCTCGTAGTCATCAGCGGCGAAACGCGAGTTCCCGCGATTATATGCCGCATCGCGGGCAAGCTCCGGCCCTCCCCCACTCCCGGCAGCCTCGAACGCCTCGGACGCCTCGTCGTGCAGTCCTCGGCGATGGAGAGTCGTGCCACGATTGAACTCAACCGTGTTATTGTCCGGATCAGCCTCGAGTGCCCGCGCAAAGCTCGCCTCTGCGTCCTCGAACTGTCCGGCTTGATACTGCTTGATTCCGCGCGTACACAGCCACTCGACCGTCCCCGGCCACGTGAATGCAACCAGGACGGGCAGCACAGCGAAGACTGCCGCAGACAACGCAATCCGCCTCACAAGCGCTGCCGCCTTTCATCAGGGATGATCGCGACTGCAACTATCAGCGCGATGGCCAGTGCAAGCGGGATCTGATAACGCTCCGCATACTCTTGAAACTGCCATGTGCCCACCACGCGACCTTCTTCACTCTCCAATGCACCGAGCAACCTGTCCACCGGGATGCCTCCGCCTGACGCAGAGACGTAGACTCCGCCGCCGGCCTCCGAAATGTCCTTCAGAGTGTCCTCCTCAAGTCGCGTGACGATTACGTCTCCGGCCTGATCGCGTTTGTGCCCGGTGACAGTCCCATCAGGGGCGACGATCGGGATCGGCTCACCCTCGGGCCCTCCGATGCCGACCACGTGCACGGTCAATCCGCGCTCGGCCGCCTGCTCTGCGGCTTCCACCGCGCCGCCCTCATGATCCTCTCCGTCAGTGAGTATGACGAGGTGGTGGTACTTATGTTCCGCGGCCTCAAAGCCATCCTGCGCCGCTCTGATCGCGTCCGCGAGCGCCGTCCCCGGTTCGCCGATCACCCGGGTATCCATCGCGTCAAGGAACATCTGCGCCGCGCCGTAGTCGATCGTGAGCGGGCAGTAAAGGAACGCGTCGCCGGCGAACGCGACGATCCCCACCCGGTCGCCCTGCATCCGCGCGATCAACGCGCTGACGATCTCCTTCGCGGTCGAGAGCCGATCGGGGGTGACGTCACGTGCCCGCATGCTCTCGCTGGTATCCACCGCGAACATCACGTCCACGCCGGCCCGCTCAACACGCTGCATCTGCACCCCGAACTGCGGCCGGGCGGCCGCGATGATAAGCAACGCCAGCGCACCTGTCATGAGCATCGCGCGCAGGCGCCTGCGCCGGCGAATTCGAGCCGGTGCAATCCGATCGCGGGCGGCCGGTGAGGCCATTCGCTGCAGCGACCGGTCACGCGCGCGCGCCGCGTACACGTAGAGTCCGACCACCAGCGGCAGCAGCCACAGCAGCTTCAGCATGCCCGGATTCGCCCAGCGAAGGTAGTCCTGCATTCTTAAGGTATCTTCCTCAGCCACGTGCACGACAGCAACACCTGCAACGCAAGCAGCAGCAGCGCGGGAATGATCAGCGCGCCCGAAAGCTCCTCGTAACGCCGGTACTCCGTCGTCTCGAAGCGGCTCTTCTCCATCGCCCGGATCTGCTCGTAGATGCTCTCAAGCGCACCGGGATCGGCCGCGCGGAAGTACTCTCCACCCGACAGCTCCGCCACCTCCCGGAGCGTCTCCTCATCCATCATCGTTCGCTGGTAGCTGCCGTCGGGATTGCGCGCGTAGTCTCTCCCCATGAATCCGTCAACCGGGATGCGTGCCCCCTCCTCGCTCCCCACACCCACCGCGTAAACCTTCACGCCGATCGCCCCGGCGGCCTTCGCGGCGGTGACCGGGTCGATCGCGCCGGCGTTGTTGCGGCCGTCGGTCAGCAGAATCATCACGCGGCTGTCCGCATCCGACTTCTCAAGGCGCGCGGCACTCGTCGCAATCGCCATGCCGATCGCAGTCCCGTCCTCCACCATGCCGAGTTCGATGTCATCGAGCAGTCGCAAGACCATCTCATGATCGAGAGTCAGCGGAGACTGGGTGAATGCTTTTCCCGCGAAGACCACCAGCGCCAGTCTGTCCCCCTCGGTGCCCTCGATGAATCTTCGCAACACCCGCTTTGCCACCACGAAGCGATTGTCAGGCTGAAAATCCTCCGCCCGCATGCTCCCCGAGATGTCAAGCGCGAGCACGATGTCAATTCCTTCGGCGCTTACCTGCACGACCTCCTGCAGCCGCCGCGGGCCGGCCATCGCGATGATAAGCAGCGTCAGTGCGACCACAGTCAACCAGGGCAGCGCCCTCGCCGCCCGGACTCGCGAGGTCGTATTCCGCCGGAATGACCACACATCCGGGTAGCTCATGCCGCCGCTGCCCTCATCGCCCGGCCGACGCAGCAGCCAGCCGACGACGGGGATCAGCGCGAGCAGCAGCAGCCACCACGGCTCCGCGAATTCCATCAGCCTGCGGGAGACGCGACCGTCTCATCGGACGCCGCCGTCTCCGCCACCTCCTCGCGGGGCCGCGTTTCACGCACGATCTCCCGCGTCTGAGCGATCTCCGCGCGCGCCGTCTCCGCCTCCGGGCGATGCTTCGCGAATTTCGCAAGGTCCGCGCGGCGGAGGACCTCGATCATCGGCTCCACCTGCGCCTCAGGCACACGCCCCGAGCCGAGCATCGTGTGCCGCAGCATCCCGGTGGTCTCCTCCAGCGCGGGCAGACCCCAGCGGCCTTCCGCGTAATTGCGCAGTATCCAACTAAGTCTGACGTAGTGCTCCTTGATCAGCCCCTGCCCGACGAGGTCTTCGCTCTCCAGCTCGTTCAACGCCGCCAGCGCCTCCTCGGCGGGCGGCAGTGGCGCGACGGGCGCCGTCTGCGCTTCCTCCGCCCCTCTGCGTGATCGTATCCACCAGACCGCCAGCGCGAGCAGTCCGAGGAACGCGATCACCGGGAGTGCCGCCAGCACGTAGTGATGCCAGCGCAGAGGAATCTCCTTCGGACCGCGGATATCGCGGATCTCCTCCGCTCCCTCGGGGAGCACGCTGCGCACCGTCACGGTCGCCTCCGCGGGAGGGAACTGCGTGACTTCGCCGTCCGGGCTGCGCGAGGCGATCTCGGGACTGGTCAGCGTCGCCTCCCCCACCTCCCACAGCACAGCCTCATATCTGACGACGTAGCGCCGGCCACCATCGGCTGCATTCCCCACCGACTGATCGACCGACCGCACTTCCGCTCCTCCGAGATCCGCCTCCTCGCCGGGAATGATCGCCTCGTGGCCGGCCGGGAGTTCGAAGCTGACGGTGACCGTCAGCAGGTCGCCGATGGTCGCTGTGCGCGGATCGACCTCAAGCTCAAGCGCGGGTCGCTCCTGCGCAGCAATGCCCGGCGCCAGCATGAACGCTGCGAGGAGAGCGAGCGTATGCCTCATCGCAGGCGCCTCCTGCGGAGTTCGAAGAACTGTGCGAGCGGCTCGACGGCGGTGTCGTCGGTAGGTACGTCAATCAGGTCCACGCCGCGCCGCGTCATCTCACGCCTCTGCTGCTCGCGCCGCGCCGCAAGCGCGTTGCGAAGATAGCGTCGGTACTCCTCGGAGGATGTGTCCACCAACACGTGTGAGCCGTCCTCGGCGTCGATCATCTCCACCAGTCCGGCCGGCGGCAGATCGCGCTCCCTCGGGTCGATGAGTCGCACCGCGACGAGGTCGTGGCGGCGGGCCGCCACCGACAGGGGGCGCAGGTAGGCCTCATCGTGAAAGTCGGAGATCACAAATACGATAGCCCGGCGGGTGAGAACTCGGCTGATGAACTCGAGGGCCCCCCCGATGTCGGTACCGCGACTGCGCGGCTGGTGGGCAAGCATCTCCCGGATCACCCGCAGGCCCTGCCTGCGTCCCTTCTCAGGCGGGATGAACATCTCCACCTCGTCGGCGAACATCACCAGGCCGACGCGGTCGTTGTTGCGGATAGCGGAGAAGGCCAGCAGGCCCGCCACCTCCGCGGCAACGTCCTGCTTGCGCCGATCCACGCTCCCGAACTCCACGGAGCCGGAGATGTCTACCACGAGAATGACAGTAAGCTGGCGCTCATCCACGTGCTGCTTGACGTGGGGGAAGCCCGTCCGGGCGGTGACGTTCCAGTCGATGTCGCCCATCGGATCACCCGCGGAGTAACGACGCACCTCCGCGAACTCGATCCCGGCGCCCTTGAAGACCGAGCGGTAGCTGCCGGCGAACATGTCCTCGGCCAGGTGCCGGGCGCGGATCTCCAGCCGTCGCACCTGCCGGAGAAGGCCGCGGATAAGTGCGACCGATTGGTCACCGATCTCGCGATCCTCGTGTCCGTCAGGCACGCTCACGGCACCTCCACGCTGTCGAAGATCGCCCGAATAACGTCCTCCGACGCGACCTCCTCGGCCTCAGCCTCGTAGCTGACGATCACCCGGTGCCGAAGCACGTCCATCCCGATCGCGAGTACGTCGTCGGGTGTAACGTAGCCGCGGCCCTCAAGAAAAGCGTTCGCCTTTGCGGCAAGCGTCAGGAAGATCGTTGCGCGGGGTGATGCGCCGTATTCGATGAGCGGATCCAGCCGCTCAAGCTCATATTCACGGGGATTGCGGGTTGCGCAGACGAGGTCCACGATGTACCTTTGCACTCGCTCGTCGATGTAAAGCTGCAGGACCACCTCGCGCGCCGCCTCAAGCTCCTGCACCGACGCCACCGGCCGCGCGGTCGGAATCTGCCCGGTCGTCCAGCGCTGCAGTATCTGAAGCTCCTCGTCCTTGCCGGGGTAGAGGACCTTGAGCTTGAGCATGAAGCGATCGACCTGCGCCTCCGGCAGCGGATAGGTGCCCTCCTGCTCGATCGGATTCTGCGTGGCCATCACCATGAAAGGCTCAGGCAGATCGTACGTCTCCTCGCCGATGGTGACCTGGCGCTCCTGCATGGCCTCCAGCAGCGCGCTCTGCACCTTCGCCGGCGCGCGGTTGATCTCGTCAGCGAGGATCAGGTTGGAGAAGATCGGGCCCTGCTTGGCGTAGAAGGTGCGGTCACGCTCATCGTAGACCATCGTACCCACGATGTCCGCGGGCAGAAGGTCGGGGGTGAACTGCAGGCGCTGAAATTCGGTGTTGAGCGTCTGTGCGAGCGTGCGCACCGTCAGCGTCTTGGCAAGCCCGGGAACGCCCTCCACCAGCACATGACCGTCCGCAAGCAGCGCCACAAGCAGGCGGTGGACCATGCCCTGCTGACCGACGATCACGCGCCCGACCTCGCTGCGAATCTCGTCGATGAAGGGGCGCGTGGCCTTGATACGTTCTGCAAGCGCGTCGATCTCGGAGGCCACTGAGGCATCACTCGCTTCTTCGGGTATCTCACGCACATATTCACAAACGAATGTGCGGCCGCCCAATGTTCCCCTGAGCGCCCGCCGCAAAGATGATACCACAAAGCCCGCGACCTGTGAACTGACAGTCGCCCCGGAGGCGCTGCTCCTCTCGCCGTGAGATCAGGCCCGCCCTGCGCTGAAGGCGCGCAGTCGTCGAGGCTCCCCCGGGTGTTACGAGATCGTCCGCACGATCCGCTCCCGGCTCAGCAGCCCGCCAAGGGCCCAGATGATCGCGAGGACAGCGACGGACGCCCCTCCGAGCGCCGCGACAGCCGTCCATGTGACGAAGGCGGCCTCCTCGACGATCAGCCGTGTCGCCGCCAGCGCGCCGAAGAGCACCATGATGGTCAACATGTTGACGACCATGTTCTCGCGCATCCCGAGCATCAGTTGCCCGAATCCCATCAGCGCCACCGCCGCGACGATGAAGATCGGCACTACGGCGATCAGATGCACGAAGACGATGAGGCTGGGCACAAGCGTCTGCTCGGAGCGCGCCCCGGCAATCAGCGTGATCGCGCCGGCAGCCAGCAGAGACAGGACCGTCGAAGGAACCGCCACGCCGAGCGCTTTGCCGATCCAGATGCTTCGCAGCGACACCGGTGAGCACAGCAGCGTCTCCACGATCCCGCTCTGCTTCTCCCGCAGGTAGGTCTGTCCAGAGTAAATGTACCCGATGAAAAGGCCGATCAACGCGCCCATGTAGAACAAGGAGTTATTGAGTTGCACCTGCTGCGTGATGTTCTCCTCGGTGATCCCGAGGCCGGCCATGATGCTGAACCACGCCGCGAAGAAGACGCCTGAGAAGGCCAATCCTTTGTTGGTGAGGATCTCCCGCGCCTCCTTGGCCGCGATGATCATAACGTGCTCAAGGCGAATCACGGCTCGACCCCCTTGTCGCGCACGAGTTCGAAGTATACGTCCTCCAGTGACTTGATGGGCCGCACGACCTCCTCGATCTCAAGTCCCGCGTGGACCAGCGCCGCGACCAACGCGGGAGTGTCGAACCCGTTGCCGGTGATCACGGCCTTCGCGCCCTCGGCCCGCACCGCGGTCAGTCCAGTGCGCTCGCTCAGCAGTTGCACCGCCGTTGCAGCCTGCGAGGACCCGCGCAGCCGGACCTCCAGCCGATGGGCGGAGCCGCCGTGCCGGAGACTGTCGACCGTATCATTCGCGCGTATCCGTCCACGGTGAAGTATTGCGATGCGCGAGCACAAACGCTGCACCTCGTCGAGGTGGTGGGAGTTGATGAAGACCGTGATGTTTCTCGTCTCCGCGAGTTCCTGCAGTAACTCACGGACCATCAGTTGTGCCTCGGGATCGAGGCCCGCGGAGGGTTCGTCGAGGAAAAGCAACTCCGGGTCGTGTACGATCGAGCGCGCGAGGCCAAGCTTGCGTTTCATTCCCGTGGAAAAGGTGCCGACCTTCTCATCGCGCTTGTCGCTCAGGCCGACGAAATCGAGCAGATGCTCGATCCTGTCCTCCGGCTCGCGTACGCCGTAGAGACGTGCGTGATACTGAAGGCTTTGCCGGGCCGTCATGCGGTCATCGAGGCCGCTGTTCTCCATCAGCACCCCGATGCGCGCTCGGAGGGCATCGTTGTCCGAAGGGGTCTGCCCGAACACTCGCACCGCGCCGTGCGTGGGCGCGAGCATCCCCAGCAGCACTCTGATCGTCGTTGTCTTCCCGGCCCCGTTGGGCCCCAGGTAGCCGAAGACCTCGCCGGCCTCGATGCTGAGGTTGATGCCGTCAAGGACGGCCGGGGCGTCTCGTCCCCCGAATGTCTTGGTCAGATCGATCGCTTCGATGACTGCCATTGACGTGGTTTCTCACCCGGTCGCGACTGAGTGGGCACGATTGCCGGCGGCCCAGACGAGCGTATTCCCCTGACGGGCCCTCTGTCAAGTCGCAGATCGCTCTTCTTCTCGCTGCGCCGGGTTTGACAATCGCTGCGTGAAGGTCGTATACTACCGGTCACAAAGCTCGTGTATACGCCGCCCGCTCTCTTGGCGATATTCTCCGGTGCAGAGCGGGCTGAGCTGTTGTACGTCGTCATCAGCGTCAATTCTCAACACAGAGACCGCGCCTTATCAGAAGCAGTAGAGGAGGCGTTTGCCAGGTGGAAATTTTCTCCATCGAAGACCTTTCAGACAACGTGGGTGGCAGGTACCCGCTGGTGGTTGCCGCTGCAAAGCGCGCGCGCCAGCTTAAAGAGGGAGCCGTCCCACTCGTCAACATCAACTCGAACAACGACCTGACCATCGCGCTGGCTGAGATCGCGGCCGGCAAGGTCGTCGTCAAAGCTCCCGGGGAGCCCGGCGACGAGCCGGAGGTCCGGGCCGGCGCGAAACGCAAAGAGCCGCGGCTGAGTGAGGAAGACCTCCTCGGCGGCGACCTCTTCGGCATCGCTTCGGATGACGACATCGGCGACGATGTCCCGGACGAAGAGCCAGACGAGGAAGAAGCTGAAATGCCGGACGAGGAAGAAGACGAACTTGAGATGTAACGTTCCACCAGGGAGGACCAACGCGCGGTGTCAGAGGACTACTACCAGCTCCTCGGTGTAAGCCGGGATTGTGAGCAGATAGAGATCAAGAGAGCCTACCGGCGCCTTGCTCGCCGCTACCATCCGGATGTGTGCAAGGATGACGGGGCCGAGGACCGTTTCAAAGAGATCAGTAAGGCCTACACCGTTCTTTCCGACCCGCAGAAGCGACGGCAGTACGACATGTACGGCGAAGACGGCGGCAACGGCCGCGCAGCCGGCGGCACCACCGACATCTTCGATCTTTTCAACCAGGTATTCGGCGGCGCGGGAGGACCGTTCGGCGGCGGCCAGCCCCAGGCGCGCGGCTCGGACCTCAGCTACGAAGTCACCATCGACATGCAGGGCGTGCTCGATGGCTTCGAAGCAGAGCTTGAGGTCAGGCGGCAGGCAGAATGTGACGACTGCGGCGGAAGCGGCTCCGCTCCGGGCACTGCACCCGCGACCTGCGACATGTGCGGCGGACGGGGGTACGTCTCCCGCCAGCGCCAGACCCTCCTCGGCGTGATGGCCACCACCAGCCCGTGCCCGCGCTGCGAGGGCCGCGGCACCGTGGTCACCGATCCGTGCCCCGCCTGTGACGGACGCGGCGTGACTCCTTCGACGCAGAAGGTTCTCGTCTCCATCCCGCCCGGCATCCAGGACGGCCAGCGCATCCGCATGGCTGGCCACGGGGACGTGCCCGCGGGCGGCGGCATCCCCGGTGATCTGCTCATCACCGTGCGCGTCGAGCAGCATCCTGATCTCACGCGGCGCGACCGCGACCTGCTGATGGACCTTGACCTGTCGTTTTCACAGGCCGCACTCGGCGACACCGTCGTCGTGCCCACGCTGGACGGTGAGACCGAGGTGACCATCCAGCCAGGCGCACAGACCGGCGAGCAGGTCGTGCTCGACGGCATGGGCCTGCCACCTCTGCGCGGCGGGCGGCGCGGCAGGCAGATCATCAATCTCTGCGTCGTTACCCCTCAGAACCTCGATGAGAGGCAGCGCGGACTGCTGATGGAACTTGCCATGGAGCGTGGCGAGGAGATCGAGCCTGGCGAGCAGACCGGATTGTTCGACCGCATACGCAGGAAGGTGCTCGGCGGGGAGGCGTAGGATGTCCCCGGACCAGCGAGGACGAATCTGGGTGCGCGTGACGGTCAACTGCCCGCCGGAGGTCGGCGACTCGGTGACCGCCGCGCTCATACCCATCTCCCCAAACGGCGTCATCGTCGATGAGGGCGATGACGTCACGAGTATCACCGGATACATGGGCCCCTACCTCTCGCCGGAGGCCACCGCGGACGCCACGCGACGAGTGCGCGCGCTCGCCGCGGTGCCCGAGACGCTCCTTGGCGGCTCCGCCGGGATCGAGGCCGAGGTCGTGCCTGAGGAGGACTGGCTTGAGGCGTTCCGCGCGCATCACAAGCCCACGCGCGTCGGCCGGATCGTCATCAAGCCGACCTGGGAGCCGTGGCCCGGGCCGCACCTCGAGCCCCGACGCAATGACATCGTCATCGAGATCGACCCCGGCCTCGCTTTCGGCACAGGCCAGCACCCCACGACCCGGATCTGCCTCCACGAGCTGCAGGAGCGGATGCGCCCCGGCGATCACGTGCTCGACTTCGGCTGCGGCTCGGGGATCCTCGCCATCGCCGCGGCGAAGTTGGGAGCGGGCGAGGTGCTTGGAATCGACTGTGACCCCTCCGCCATCCGCGTGGCCAACGAGAATGTCCGCCGGAATGACACCGGCGCCGTGGAACTTCGCACGGTGGACACGCTCGACGCGATCGAACCGCCGTGGGACTTCGTTGTCGCGAACATCAACCCCGTCGTCGTGACACAGGAGGCCGCGAAGGTGGCAGCGCTTCTGGCCCCGGGCGGGACCTATGTCTGCACAGGCATCCCGATCGAACGCGAGGGGAGCGTCCTCGAAGCGCTGCGTGAGGCGGGATTTGACGGCATCGTCCCTCGCCCGAGCGGAGAGTGGATCGGCTTCGTGTGCAGCGCCCCGCGAGGCGAAAGCCAGTGACGAGAGTCTTCCTCGATCGCGATCAGATCTCAGATGACACCGCGACCGTCACCGGCTCCGACGCGCATCATCTCCTCAATGTACTCCGCATGGGTCCTGGCGACACCTTCATCGTCGTTGACGAGCAGGGCGCCGAGCGCATGGCGCAGATCGTTGAGGCTGACCAGGAGCGCCTCGTAGCCGAACTGGGGGCGCCGCGCCAGGCGCCGGTTGAGCCGAGTGTCGGACTTACCCTCTACCACGGCCTGCCCCGCGCCTCCCGCTACGAGACCGCATTGCGGATGTGCACCGAGGTCGGCGTGAGCGAGTTTGTCCCGGTGCTTTGCGAGAAGTCCGTAGTGCGTCTCAGCGGCAGGGCTGTCGAGAAGAAGCGGGAGCGCTGGCAGCGGATCGTCGAGGAGGCTGCGAAGCAGTGCGGTAGAACGCAGATCCCCGGGGTCGCCCCCCCGACTCCGTGGCAGGAGGCCCTGGAGCACTTCGTGCAGTCAGAGGCGCCCGGCGTGATGCCGTCCGCGGGTCTGGCGGGCAGCGATTCCCCGTCACTGGGCGAGCGGGTGGAGGAACTTGGAGGGGGGCGTTCGCTGGCGCTGTTCATCGGGCCGGAGAGTGGTTTCAGTCTCGCTGAGGAAGCTGAAGCACGAGATCTTGGTGTACTCCTTGTGACGATGGGCCCCCGGATCCTCAGAACGGAGACCGCTGCGGTGGTCGCCAGCGCGCTGTGTCTCGAGCGCATGGGCGAGCTGGCCTGATCCGCGCTCGCCGTCTGCCGCGGGCAACGGGAGCTTGACGCGCGGGGCACAATGCAGTAGTATCAAGCTGCACAACCGACGATGTGATGATGACCGGGAGGTTACACCGTGGCACGACAAGGTGGATATCGCGGCCGGCGCGGTGGGCGCGGCGGCGGTCGGAAGAAGAAAGTCTGCCGCTTCTGCGTCGCTCCGCAGGAGAACATCCTCGATTACAAGAACGTACCGCTGCTCAAGCGGTATCTCGACGATGATGCCTCCATCCGGAAAGCGCGTCAGACCGGCACATGTCGCAAGCATCAGTCTCAGCTCGCGAACGAGATCAAAGTCGCGCGTGAGTTGGCGCTGATTCCGTTCATACCTGAGTGAACGGCCTGAACAAGTAACGCAATGAGGCGCCGGGACAATTCCGGCGCCTTTTCGCGTGTACGCACAATACGCATCTGCGTAATCTTCAGCCCCGGGGGCTGAGCAGATCGAGCAGACCTCGCGGGTGGAGCGTCGGCGCCTCAGCATCCAGATCGCGCCAGACGGCCGCGTAGGCGCCGGCCTCCTCCTCGCAGCCTCGGATCATCGGCTTGCGGTAGAAGCTCTCGTCGGGGAAGCGAGCCTCGTAGACGAAAACGATCTCATGCGCCTGTTGCCCCTCGCAGGAGAAGATGTTCTCGAGGACGCCGAGCAGGCGCAAGTGGTCAAGCTCTACGCCGAGTTCCTCGCGCAGTTCGCGCCTGACGGCCTGCTCGCTGGTCTCACCGAAGCGCAGCGATCCGCCGACCGGACGGTGGTAGCGCTCGCCCTTGACGGTGTCGTATCCCTCGCCCACGAGAATGCGTCCGTGGTGGCGGAATGTACAGATGGCGATGGGGCGGATCACGCTACGGTCAACCACCGGATATCCCTTCAACTGCACCAAACGGCGGGCGCATTGCCTACCGCCACCGGATCGCGCGGCGGATCATGTCCCGTTCGTTCTCCCAGTCAAGCCGCTCAATCGCCGACTGCGGCGGGAGCCACTCCGCGTCGTCAAATGTGTGCTCAAGCTCCACGCGCCCCTCGCCCGCATCCATCTCGAAGAAGTACACGAACTTGCTGATGCAGCCGCTGCCGTGGGGGTTGAGGTAGAAGTAATGCGTAACGCCGAGGTAGCGCCCGGCCCGCAGATCCAGCCCCGCCTCCTCGCGCACCTCGCGCTCCGCGGCCTCGGCGGCGCTCTCCGCCGCCTTGAGCTTGCCCTTCGGCAGCCGCCACTCATCGGTCGCGCGGTGGTGCAGCACGAGCACCCGCGTGCCGTGACGATCCCTCCGAATCACCACACCGCCTGCTGACAGAAGCTGATCGGCGATCTTCACGGCTCGGGCACCGCGTCGAGCAGGCTCTCGACCACCTGGTCGCCGGTGACCTCCTCGGCCTCGGCGGCGAAGCTGGTGATGATGCGGTGGCGCAGCGCCGGCCGCGCCATCTCCTGCACGTCTTCGATAGATGGCACCGGCCGGCCGTAGAGAAGGGCCCGGGTCTTGGCTGTGAGCACGAGTGTCTGCGAGGCACGCGGGCCCGCGCCCCATGCGACCCATCGGCGGACGAACTCCGGCGCGATCGGATCCTCGGGGCGACTCGACCGCGCGAGGCGCACCGCGTAGTCGAGCACGTGTTCGCCAACCGGCACCTCACGGATCGCATGTTGCAGGCGGATGATCTGCTCGGCGGAGAGGATCGGCTCGACCTCCGGTTCGTAGGCCGAGGTCGTCTCCTCCACGATCTGCTTCTCCTCATCGTGGTTGGGGTAGCCGACGTGGACACTGAGCAGGAAGCGGTCAAGCTGCGCCTCCGGCAGCGGGTAGGTTCCCTCCTGCTCGATCGGATTCTGCGTGGCCAGCACGAAGAACGGGTCGGGGAGGTCGTACGTGCGCCCTCCCGCGGTGACCTGCCGCTCCTGCATGGCCTGAAGCAGTGCGCTCTGTGTCTTGGGCGGCGCTCGGTTGATCTCGTCGGATAGGAGCACGCTGGTGAAGATCGGGCCCGGGACGAAGCGGTAGCAGCGCTCACCGGTCTCGGGGTCGGTGTCGAGGATGTCGGTCCCTGTGATGTCTGAGGGCATCAGGTCGGGCGTGAACTGCACGCGCGAGAAGTCAAGGTCCATCGCGCGCGCGACGGTATGCACAAGCAGGGTCTTCCCGAGGCCCGGAACGCCGATGAACAGGCAATGCCCACGCGCAAAAAGTCCGATCAGCAGGTCCTCTATGACGCGCTGCTGGCCGACGATCACCCTGCCGACCTGTTCGGTGACGCTTACTCGCACACGCGCGAGTTCGTCGATCGCGTTCTCGTGGATTGCTGCGAAATCGCTGTCAGGAACGCGGTTATCTGCCACGGGTGGGTGCTGCCTCTCGGACGGGCGATGATGGTGAGGGCATGGTAGCAGGGAGAGCAGCGGGCGTCAACGTGCAGGCGGATCAAGGGTTCGGAATGACGGAGACCGCTACCTGGCGATGCCGACCTCAATCGACGATCCGGTGGCTCTCAGACGGAGATGTCTGCTGGCTCGCCCGCGCACCCGTCTATCCGCAGTTTCAGCGCGCTGACGGCCATCACCTCCCGCGGAATTGCACACCACGTCAGAGCAGGCGGCCGAGCAGCATTCCTGCGGCGGTTGCGGTGAGAGCGAGGACGACATTTGCGGCGATGTTGCCGAATGCGTGGAGCATGCTGCCACCGGAAGCCAGCGTGAGGGTGTCAAGCGAGAACGCCGAGAACGTCGTCAGGGCGCCGAGACCGCCGATGACAACGGCCTCACGGACGAGCGGGGGCAGGTCCATCGACGCACTGGCCCCTGCGATCAGTCCGATGAGAAAGCCCCCTGCGACGTTTACAAGGAGCGTTCCGTAGGGGAATTCGGAGCCGAGATGGCGTTCGGTGATGGTGCATGCGGAGGCGCGGACGAGGGCGCCGATGGCCCCTCCAAGTGCGATGGCGAGAAGCTTTGACACGTACCTCACTCCCGTGCGGCCGCAGGGGCGGACGTGTACGCGAATCGACCCCTGCCGAATATGCATTCTCAGCAGGAGTCATCAACCAGATCGCGTCCGGTGGTTTGAGTTGCCGGTGGCAATTTCAGCACATCGCCTGATGGCAACTGCGGGCGAACCCCATCGCCCTGAGTTGTGTCTCGCGGCGCATGGTAGCACTCGGTGAGACTCCGCGTCAAGGGGTAGTGTGAGCCACGCTCAGTCCCAGCGGTACTCGTCGAGGCCGGCCGAGTGCATGCCGTCGAGGCGATCGAAGCTCTCCACGCCGCCGCCCTTGAGGCCCGCGAGGTCCTGCTGCCCGTAGCCGGTCACCGCCTCGCGCACGCCATCGACCTCGGGATCGACGTAGCCCTCAAACCACCGCTCCATCCGCCCGCGAAGCTCCGCGACGCGGTCCGTCTGCTCGGGGTCATCGACGAGGTTGGTCCTCTCTTCAGGGTCATTCGCAAGGTCGTAAAGCTCGTTGGGGCCGAAGGGATAGCGCCGGACGTACTTCCACTCGCGGCTGCGAATCATGCGCGTGGGGCCGTATTCGTCGAAGACCACGACATCCTCGCGCGTCGTGTCGTCACCGCCGGTGAGAAGTGAAGCGAAACTCGTGCCCGGCAGGTCGCCGGCCTCTGCATCGTCGGTGCCGGCAAGGTCGAGCAGCGTGGGCCGGATATCATACTGACTGAGCAACTCGTCGCAGACCTCGCCCTCGGGCACCGCGCCGGGCATGGAGATGATCGCGGGGACCTTGACGGAACTGTCGTACATGTTCAGCGGGAAGGTCCCGTTGCCCTTGCCGCAGATCCCGTGCTGGCCCATGTTCATGCCGTTGTCGCCGCAGAAGAACACGAGCGTGTGCTCACGCAGGCCCTGCCGCTCAAGCTCGTCGAGCAGTCGGCCGACGTTGCGGTCCATCTCGGTGACTGCGGCGAAGTAGCCGGAACGATCGACACGGCGTCCCTCCTCGGTGTAAAACTCGGGGAAGGCGGCCTGCCACGGGTGTTTCGGCAGATCCGGAAGTGAGTCGAAGGGGCAGTCGTGGTAGTACATATCGAAGGTCTCATCCGGGTGGTTCTCCCGAGTCCACGGACTGTGGGGGGCCACGTAGTTGACCGCGAGGTAGAAGGGGGCGTGAGCCGGTCGGAGATCGCGGAGAAATTCGAGCCCCAGGTCCGTGATACGGTCGGGGCGGTAGCCGGGCTGAGTCACTGGCTCTCCGTCGATCATCGCGGGCGCGTCGTAGTAATGCCCGCCGCGGAAGGGTCGCCAGTAGCTGAAGCTCTTCTGCGGAGTGGCCGGCGCGCCCATGTGCCACTTGCCGGAGACGCCGCAGGCGTAGCCGTCGGCGGCGAGCAGGTCGGTGGTGGCGCTGAGGCCCGCGAGATACTCGATCGGCCGCTCATTCTCGCCGCCACGCGGCCAGTCACCGCGCTTGATGTAGTCGTGGACGCCATGCTGGGAGGGGATGCGGCCGGTGAGGATCGATGAACGCGCCGGTGAACTGACCGGACAGGTGCAGAAGAAATTGTCGAAGCGCGTGCCCTCCGCGGCGAGGCGATCGAGGTTGGGGGTTTGAATCTCATCGTTGCCGGCACATCCCATCGCCCATGCGCCCTGATCGTCGGTGAGGATGAAGAGAATATTCATGCGATCGGTCTGAGTGCCCATGGCGGCCTCCTGGCTGATAGTGCGGTCGTTCTTGATCAGGGTGACATGTCCCCGAGGAAGTCGTGGCTGATTCGCTTCTGCACCGCGTCAATCTGCGCGAACGCCTGGTTGACGAGCGTGCGCTCGACATCGCTGAGGTCGCGGTATGCGACGAGGTTGTCCGGTTCGCGAGCGGCCCCGAGCGCCTCGGCCTGCTGCTCGAGCCGAATGCGCATGAGGTTGGTAAAAGCCGCGATGGTCTCATCCCGGCTCGACCCGGAAAGCTCACCGGTCTCGGACAGCGCCTCGATGCGTTCGAGCGTGTTGGCGACCTTGACGTTCTCGCGCAGGGCGTAGACGCGGGCAAAGCCGATCAGGGGGGCCATTGCGTCCTTGATGTTGAGCATCTGCGCCTCCTGCCCGCCTGCCGCGCCGGAGATGATCCGGCCGAAGAGGCGCATGGGGGGCTTGAAGCGCTGCACATTCTGAGCAAGCTGGGCGAAGAATGCAGGATGCGCGTCGGTCTCCGCGAAGACGTGCGCGCTGAGGTCATCGGCGAGTTCGCGTTCGCCGTGCACCGGTCGGAAGTCGAGGAATGCGATAAACTCCAGGACCTCAAGCGGCTCGGCCGAGCGGATCCACTCGCTGAAGTAGCCTCGCCACGTCGAGAGGGGCTGGCTCCAGCGCGGGTTCTGCGCCATGATCTCGCCGCGGCAGTAGGGGAAGCCCGCCTCATCGAGCCAGCCGCAGACACGGTGGCCAAGCGCGATGAAGTACTCAGAGACCGTCTCGTCCCCGGCGGCGGAATCGGCGTAGATGAGGGCGTTGTCCTGATCGCTGGTAAGCGTGAGTTCCTCACGCCCGTGACTGCCGAGGCCGAGGAAGCAGAAGGGCGCGGGCGGCGGCCCGAGTTCCTCCTGCGCCAATTCGATGAAGCGCACCGTCGCGGCGTCGCAGACGGAGGTGAGCATCCGCATGACTCGCTCGGGCGGGGCATCGCTGTCGGTGAGGGCTCCGGCGAGAGTGGGAGCACGCAGTGCGGCCTCGATGACCTGGCCGGGACTCTCGCCGCGCTCGATCTCCCTCGCGAGGACCATCGGCCCGTAGGTCGGGAACTGCAGCAGGTCGCTGTGATGCAGGAGGCCTGTGATCTCACCAGACGGGGCCTTGAGCGCAAGGTGCTGCACGCCCTGCCGCTCCATCGCCACGAGGGCCTCGTAGATCTCCGCGTTCTCGGGGATCGTGATCACCGGCGCGCTCATCACCTGGCCGGCCTTCGTCTCGACGTCAAGCCGGCGCGCGACCACTCGCTCGCGCATGTCGTCATCGGTGAGGATCCCCACGACATCGCCGTCGCCGGATCGTACGAGGACCGCGGAGGCGTCGGAGCGCGTCATTCTTCGGGCGACCGATTCGACGCTGTCGTCGAGGCCGGCGTACACCGCCGGCGAGCGCATCTGCCCGGCCGGTTCGTGGAGGAAGAGCACCGAGGTCTGCAGGCGGTCGATGAGGGCCTCGCGCCGGGCAGCGTTCTGCTCCCGCGCGGTAACATCTTCGAGGGTGCAGTCGAGGTAGCGGACATCGCCGGTGTCATCTCGCACGGTGGCGGCCTGGAGGCTGAGAGTGAGGTTGCGCGTCTCCTGTGTTGAGACGTGCAGCGTGCGCTGCGCCCGGCCGCCCTGTCGGACCTCCTTCAGGAACTCCTGCCACGCCTCGAGCGCGGGGAAGAGGGCGCGCAGTGACAGCGGCTCGTCGGGCGCGGCATCACGGGCCGCCTCAAGAAGCGGGCCGGCCGCCTGATTGTGCCGCACGATGGTGCCCTGCGGGGTGGCTCGCGCGCGCAGAAGGCCGATCGGCGCCGCCTCCCCGATCTCCGCGGCGCCGGGGAACTCCGCCCGATGAGCGGCGGTGTCCCCCACCGGCGTCACGAGGAGGATGAGTCCCTCCTCCATCTGACTGGCCCCGAAGACGCATTCCACTTCGCCCCCGTCGCGGCGATGCAGCACGCCCTCGAAGCCTCGCTGACTGGCCTCGCCCTCCCGCACGCGTTCGATCTCCGCCCAGGCTTCCTCGTTTTCAGGGGTGCGCGGCAGCAGATCCTCGAGATCGAGCAGGTGCAACTCGTCCTGCCCGCAGCCTGCGATCTCCAGCATCATGGGGTTGGCGTAGGTGAGCCGACCGTCCTGCACCAGCAGCGTGCCCTCGGTGTGCGCCTCCACCAGCGAGCGGTAGCGCGCGGTGGACTGTCTCAGGCTCTCCTCCGCCTCGGTGCGCGATCGTTCGAGCTTCAGGCCCTGACGCAGTACGTAGAGCAGCAGCAGTATCACGAATCCGGTGATCGCGAGTGAGACGCGCGCGAGTCGGCCCTCCAACTGGCTGATCTCCGCCTGCACATCCTCGGTGTAAAGGCCGGTGCCGATGATCCATCCCCACGGTTCAAAGCCCATTACGTAGGATTCCTTGGGTGCAAAGCGCTGCGGATCGTCCTTCCACTGCCAGACGTAGTCCACGTAGCCGCGGCCGCGCTCGCGCACCACCTCGGCGAATCTCACGAAGATTCGCTCGCCGCGCGGGTCCGTGAAATCCGACACGTCTTCGCCGATGAGGTCGGGGCGCCATGGATGCATGATGATCCGTGGCTGCATGTCCTGGATCCAGAAGTAGTCTTTTCCCTCAGGTCCGTAGCGCAGTTCGCCAACGCGTTCGGCGGCGAGGTTTTGCGCCTCCTCAAGCGTCAGAACGCCCGCCTGCACATCCTCGTGGTAGGCGCGGAGGATGCTCCACGCGGACTGTGTAAGCTCCTGGATCGTTTCCCGCTTGCGATCGAGCAGCGAGCGCTCGAACGCGGGAAGCAGCACGCCGAAGATCGCACCCATGAAGAGAATGACGGCCAGGACAGTGGGCAGGACGACATGCAGCAGGAAATGCCTGCGTTTCATCCGAAGTCGTGGCTGATCGGCTTCGGAGAAAGCAAATGTATCCGCTTCGTCAGGGCCGCAGCAGACCGCGTCGCGAAAGCGCTTCCAGCGATCGTTGGGCATCTCAATGCCGAATCCGGCACCACCGTTGCGGGGCGGCTGATGCACGTCCGCGCCGGCGGAGACAAGCAGGCCAAGCTCGTCCGCCTGCTCGCAAAGCCGCTCGCGTTGCACATCGGTGTACCTGCCGTAGAGCGCCTCGATTCCATCGAGACCCATCCTCTGCAGTTCCGCCAGCAGATCGGGCAGACGCGTTGGGTTCGGCTCGAGTGTCAGGGGGTGCGCGAGGAAAGCCTTCCCGCCGGCCTCGTGGACGAGTTCGATCGCGTCCGCGATCTCGATTCTTCCGCCGCGGAAGGGCCGCCTGTCATTGTTCTTGTCTCTGTCATTCTCCGACCTGCCATGCATCGCTTCCGCGACATTGTGTGCCGAAGGAGGCTTTCCCCGCCGGATCGCTCGAAGCGCCTCTCGAAGCCCCTCGTGGTCGGGATCGAAGCCGTAGGCCAGCAGATGCGCCTCCCGGCCCTCATGCTGGGTGGTGATCTCAACTCCGGTGACGTAGCCGATTCCGCGGCGTCGGGCGGCCCGGTGAAATGCGTCCAGGCCTCTGAGAGTGTCGTGATCGGTAAGCGCGGCAAAATGAACGCCATCCGCCATGAGACC
>JBNJEK010000054.1:0-18983 GCA_051745855.1 Armatimonadota bacterium | reverse complement strand
TCGAGGAAGTCGGCCATCAGGTCCACGTCCGAGAGTTTGTGTCCGCCACCCTCGGGGCGCTCGATGGGGATCTCCTCGGGCTCCTCGGCGGTGACATGACGCAACTCCATGGAGTAGGCGTGCCGCCCCATCGTAGCGATGATCTCGCCCTCTGTGCCGATGAAGTTGAAGCGCCGCTGATCGTGCTGATGGGTAAGTGTCATCGTGTATGACAGGCGCACACGCTCCTGGAATTCGGCGCTGAGGAAGACCGTGTCGGTTGAATCCTTGTCCACGTTGTACACGCAGGCGTCGATGGGGAGCGCGCCCGCGCCGCTGGAGCCGGAGCGCTCGATTGGCTCCTCCTCGGGGAGTTCCTTGCGGTAGATGCAGCCCTCGACATCGCAGTCTCGGCATTGCAGCGCGGCGTCCTCGCGTGGGAGGAAGACTTCGGTGCCGCCGAAGGCCGCAACGCGCTCGGGGAAGACGCCGGTGATCCAGTTAAAAAGGTCCAGCGTGTGGCAGCCCTTGTGCAGCAGCAGGTCGCCGGAGTACTTCCGCAGGCGGTGCCAGCGGCGGAAGTACGTGCTGCCGTGGTGATGGCCGACGGCCTCGTGCACGATGCCGCCGAGGAGCTTGCCGATCGCGCCGCCCCGGATCATCTCGCGCAGCTTCACGGCCATCGGGTCGAACCGGAGCACGAAGCCTGACACGAGGACCTTGCGCGCGTCGAGCGCCGCGCGGCAGACGTCCCGCGCACCGTCGGCGTCGATGGCGATGGGCTTCTCGACGAGAACGTGCTTGCCATGCTCGTAGCAGGTCAGCGCGAGGTCGCGGTGGGTATGATCGGGCGTACACAGCACGATCGCGTCCACCTTGTCGATGGAGACGAGATCTTCCAGATCGTCGATCTGCGATCCCACCAGTTCGTGCGTCTCGCAGAAGCGTCCGCGCTTCTCAGCGTCTATGTCGCAGATAGCGAGGTATTCAGCACGAGGCTCGTCGCGGCCCTCGTTGATCGCCTTGATCGCGTTCACGTAGACGCGGCCGCGGGGACCGGTCCCGACCAATCCGAGCTTGATCGGCATAAGACATCTTCCTTCCGTCGTCAGTCTCTCTCAGGCGTCGTTCCACAACGAGCGCATGTACTCGAGGCTTGCGCGCAGGGCAGCCGCCTTTTTGTCCATCATCACGCTCTCGACGTTGATGATATGCACGCGTTCGACGCCCTGCCCTCGCGCAGCCTCGACGTAGCGGTCAAGCCCGGTGTCGCCGGTGCCCAGTTCGACGGACAGGAAAGGTTTGCGCGCATCCGGCGCGGGCATGTGATCTTTCCAGCCGATGATCGGAACGCGCTCGGGCTGCTGCTCGATCAACTCCCACCCGTGCTCTCCGCAGGTGGTCATATGACCGGTGTTGAGCAGAATGCCGGCGCGCTCGGAGTCAAGCTCGTCGATGTACTGCTCGCAATCCGCGACGCTCTCGATGACGCCGTGGTAGTGCGCGTCCACCGCGAGACGAAGGTCCGGGAACTCGATGGCGACGGCGTCCACGATTTGCGCAAGGCGCTGCACGAGCGGCAGCTTCGCCTCGGTGGCCAGGCCGGGGCTGGGGGAGCGCCCGCCGCCGTGTCCGAGGTGGCTGCAGCCCAGTTCGCTCGCCACGCGGGCCCCGTCCACCAGGCTCTGCACGCTCGCCTGGAATCCCTCCGCAGAGGAGGGATCGATGCCCGAGCAGTAGAGACCGACGATCTCAAGACCGGCGTCGGCGACGATGCGCTTCACCGCATCGAGGTCGGAGTTCGCGAGGTCCAGCAGGCAGGCGTCCGGGATGTCGTCGGCCTGCAGGGCGGGCCTGCCGGGGATGGACATCAGCATGACGCCCTCGAAACCGCACTCGCGCAGCGTCGCACAGGCTTCGGGCAGCGACAGCGAGTCCTCCCCCTCGAAGGTCATCGCGTGGATGATCGCAGAGAACTTCACTCAGGCGCGCCTCCTTCGCAGCACAGTCGGGCGATCTCCTCGCCAAGCTCCATGGTGCGGATCGTGTCGGCGACGGGGCAGATATCCTCGGCGTCGCCGCGCACGGCGGCGAGGAAGTTCGCGACATCGTCGAAGTATCCCCACCAGTCGATCAGCCGCTGCTGGTTCCAGCTTCCGCTGCGCATCAGCACATCGTCGGCGTTCGGTCGGTGGTAGCGCAGGTCGCCGTCGTGGGAGAAGACCGTGTGCCCGTCGCGTCCGGTGATCTCAAAGTAAATGAACTCGTCAGTCGGGTCCATCTCGCGCGTGGTATTGAGCGACGCCGCGCAGCCGCTCTCCAGCGCGATCACGGCGACGTAGCCTCGGGTGCCCTCCTGCAGCGTCGGTGTGACCTGCGCGCTCCGCCAGTCGCCGAGCAGGTGCAGCATCGTGTCGATGGCATGCACATGCTGGTCGAGGACCGCTTCGCGCCAGACCTCGCGGCTCATCAGGCCGTAGCGGAAGACCGCCAGCGACGGCGCGCCGAACTGGTCGCTCGCAAGGGCGTGTGCGGTCCGCCGGACTGCCGGCGCGGAGCGCAGGTTGAAGCCGCAGTGGCAGATCGCGCCCGCCTGCTCAGCGGCCTCAGCCATCTCACGGACCCGCTCGGCGGAGTTGGCGGCCGGTTTTTGTACGTAAAGCGGGAAGCCCGCGCGCAGAACCTGCAGGCCCACCTCGTACTGCATCTGATGCGGACCCACGCAGAAGACCACGTCGGGCTGCTCGACCTCGAGCATCTCCCGGAAATCCAGGTAGACGCGCTCGAAGCCGTGGCACGCCGCGGCGCGTCGGGCGCGCCGCTCATCGAGGTCGCAGATGGCGGCGAGGAAGACGTCGTGCCGATGAAGCTGCGGGTGGATGAAGCGACTTGAGAAACCGCCCGCCCCGATGTATGATACTTTCGTCGCCATGCGCCGCTCCTTTCGGTCTCACACAGGCGCGCATTTCGCCGGCGACAGGGAGAAGCCCTGCACCCCGCAAGACCTTCCCACGCAGGAGAATGAACTCATGCATTCCACCGCATCGGCCCGAAACACGGTCCTGCTCGTCATCATGGACCTCGCGCGCCAACGCCGACGGGACCACCGAGCGCGGATACCGGCTCCTTCACTGCACCGAGGACAGCATCACCACCGAGTTCGTGCCGGTGCGCGACGTGCCGCGAGAGGGCGTGCAGCAGCAACCCAGCGAGCGTACACGCCGGCGCCCGAGCCTGCTTCGGCCCGGGCGCGGTAATCTCAGAAGCGGGCCCCGTCGCTCAGGGCGCATTGCTCTCCTGCGGTCCGGGGAACATCTCGTCGAGCTTCGCCATCACGTCGCCGGGGATCTCCGCCTCGGCCGCGCCGAGGTTGTCTTCAAGCTGGCTGACCTTCGTGACACCCGTGATGACCGATGTCACCGCCTCGTGCTCGAGGCACCACGCCATCGCCAGTTGCGCGCAGGTGAGGCCAAGGTCACCCGCCATCTCCTCCATCTGCTTGACCTTGCGCAGATTCTCCTCCGACCAGTAGTTGTCCATGAGGATCTTGTTCTGCGTCTCGTCGGCAGCGCGCGTGCCCTCCGGCGGCGGCTCGCCCGGCTCGTACTTGCCCGTGAGCACGCCGTGCGCCAGCGGGGAGAAGACGACGTTCCCCACGCCGTTCTGCAGGCAGGTCGGGTAGACGAACTCCTCCGGGTCGCGCCACAGCAGCGAGTAACGCGGCTGGTTCGACACTGGCGGCCGGCAGCCCATCATCTTCGCGAGGTCGCATGCCTCCTGGATCAGCGCCGCCGGCCACTCACTCACGCCCCAGTACAACACCTTTCCCTGCCGCGAGAGGTCGTCCATGATGCGGATGGTCTCCTCCAGCGGCGTGCCCGGGTCGGGCCGGTGGCACTGGTAAAGGTCGATGTAATCCGTCTGCAGGCGCTCAAGCGACGCGTGGCACTGCTCGTAGATGTGCTTGGCCGACAGCCCGCGATCGTTCGGCCCGTCGCCCATCGGCGCCCAGACCTTCGTGGCGAGCACGTAGTCGTCGCGGTCGTAGTCCCTCAGAATATTGCCCAGCGCGATCTCGGCCATCCCACGGTTGTATGCATTCGCGGTGTCGATCCAGTTGATGCCGCCGTCGAACGCGACCTTCACGCACTCGGCGGCGGTCTCGTCGTCAACGTGCATCCCGATCGTCAGGTAGCTGCCAAGCCCGATGGTGCTGAGCTTCACGCCCCACTTGCCAAGGTTGCGGTACTCCATCATCCGCGCCTCCCTGCGTCTCTCCATCGTGTCCTCGACGCTCCCCTTCGCGCCGCGGACTGCATTTCCCTCGTTGCGCCGTCCGTCAGAGCATCAGCGTCGTTCGCTGCCGCGGCATGTGCGAGCGAGGGAATATCTCCCGTGCCATCGCGAGGACCTCGTCAGGCGCCGCGGTCGTGTGCACGATGTAAAGGTCACCGACCTCGGCCTCGCGCGCGATGCTCGCGGACTGGCGCACGCTGGAGTGTGTCGCGCTCTCCGCGTCCGGATCGCTCAGCCCCGCCGCGGCCTCCATCACCAGTACGTCCACTCCCCGGAAGAAGTCTGCAAGCTCCGGAACGTACGCGGTGTCGCCCGAGAGGCCGATGGTCCTGCCGGTGCGCGTGTCAGTGAAATGATACGCGAGACCCTGCACGGGGTGGCGTGTCGGCGCGGTCCGCACCTCGAACTCCTCGATGCGGAAGCTCCCGCCCGGCTCCGTCGGGATGACCTCCGGCGTGGTTTGCACCGCGCTGTGGCGGTCGGTCAGCAGATACGCCCGGGCCCGCTCGACGATGTCTTCTATGTCCTCGGCGGGACCGAAGACCGTCAATTCCGCGTCGCTCTTCATCCGCTTTTGCTGCATGCGTCGGTAGAAGAAGACGCTTGCGAGGCCCATGTAATGATCGTGGTGGCAGTGGGTGATGAGCACCGCGTCGAGGTCAAGCGCGCTCCGGCCGCTGTCAAGCAGCGAGAGCGCCGCACACCAGCCGCAGTCCACCAGGATGTGATCGTTGAGCAAGTAGCACGCGGTCTCATTCCCCACCGACGGGGTGCAACTCGCCGTCCCGATGAAGGTCAGCGTTGTGCGATCCGTCGATTCCGAGCGGCTGTCGGCCATCATATCTCTCCCACGGCTCGTGATCGCTCGTTCTGCGCACTGCCGGTCAGAAGAACGGCCGCCACTGCCGCGCTTCGAGCGCCCGCAGCAACTCCACAGTCTGAATCAGCGTGCGGGGCAGGTGCAGCGGCTCCTTGCGCGGCCTCTCGCCCGGTCCGGTGACATCCCACGGATAGCTGCCGTCGCGCGTGACCTGCCGGTGCCACTCACCGTGCTCGCGGTTCGGAAAGTGCTGCCATGTCCACTCGTGCGCGCGGTCGTACCAGTCCAGACACCACTGCTCGCCCGTCAGCGCCCACGCCAGCAGCAGCCCGTAGAGCGCCTCGGTGTGCGGCCACATGTTCTTGTTACTGTCAGGCGCGGTCGGTTCGCCCGTCTCGACGTCAATCGCGCCGAAGAACCCGCCGAACTCCTCGTCCCACGAGGCCTCAATGTGCGAGCGGAGCGCCTCTGCCGCCCGCTCCACCCGATCGCGCTGATTGCGCTCGTGGAAGATGTGCATTCCGAACCACGCCGACTCGACTGCGTGTCCGGCGACGCAGATGCGGCCCATCGGCCCGTCGAGCACCGTCCCGTCGGCGCCGAGGTACTCGCGGACCAGCCCGTACCGGTCGTCGAGATAAAGGTCCTGCACGCGCACCGCGTGATCGTAACTGGCGGCGAGGATCTCCGCGTCGGCGAGGGCGGTTCCGAGCTGGTGGTAGACGAGCGAGAAGATCATCGAGATGCCGTGACAGGCCGCGTTCGGGCCGAGGTCACTCTCGCCCGCGAGATGCGCGTCGGCCGGGACCATCCGCTCCTCGACGGCGGCCCATGTGCTCCGCGAAGCCTCGATCGCCCGCTCGCTGCCGGTCGCGCGGATGTACTCCGCGAGACCCATCATGATGAATCCGCCGGCGTAGATGTCCCTGGCCGGCTCCAGCGGTGTGCCATCCCGCTCGATCGAGTGCGGCCAGAGCCAGTCAACACTCGGCCCGACCTGTGCGATCAACTCGAAAGTCCTGTCGGCAACCCGAAGCCACTCGCCGCGCGCTCCGATGCGGTTGTAAAGACGCGACCAGATGAACAGCGCGCGTCCCACCGACCAGATCGGCTTTGCATCGCTGGCCACCCGCCCGTCCTCGGTGACCGTCTCCATCGGACCCCCGAGTTCGTGATCGATCACGTGGTCCATCCACCACGGCACGACGTTTTGCAGCAGTTCGTGCTCGTAGAGTCGAAGCAGGCCGCCCGGGTCCTCGGATGTGCCCGCCGCAGGTGAGATCTCCTCATTCCCGTCAGTCATCATCACATTCTCCCCATCGCCTGCTGATGCGCTCGATGCATCCTTCCGGGTCGTAGTCCTCGGGCTTCACGCCGAGGCCGCTCTCTCTGCGGATGGCCGCGAGGTCGCGAAGCTGCTCTTCGTCGAATGTCTCCGCGCCGCCGAGTTGGCCGATGATCGTCGCGACTTTCGCCCCCTGCTCCACGGTCTCCATCCGGTAGTACGCCTCCCAGACGTCGGGCGCAACCGTCACCACGCCGTGGTTGCGCAGAAGAAATGCGTCGGCGGTCTCGAGCATCGGCAGCGCGCTCCGCGGGATCTCCATCGAGCCCGGTGTGCCGTATTCCGCGCACGGCACCTCCCACAGCGCAACCGCGATCTCCGTGAGATACTGCGTCGGCACGGGCTTTCCGAGCGCGGCGAAGGCCGTCCCGTGAGGCGGGTGCGCGTGGACGACCGCGCCGATGTCGCTTCGCGCGCAGTAGCACGCGAGGTGCAGAAGGGCCTCGGATGACGGCCGGCCCGGGCCGATCGTGCAGCCGTCGGGCGCGAGCTTCACGAGATCCTCGGGGTTCATGAATCCCTTGGAGACCATCGTGGGAGTGCAAAGAATATTCCCGTCGTCCATCCGCGCGCTGATATTCCCGTCATTCGCGGCGACCTGCGATCGCAGCCACATGCGGCGGCCGACCTCGCAGATAGCCTCACGCAACTCCGTCTCGGTTGGCATAATTGCTCCCGTCAGATCGTCGGTTGCAGCGCCGGTTGGCAGCGTCGGGAACGGCGACTCCGGACCAGCCGTCACCGCCGTTCCCCTTTTCCCTGCTCACTCTTCCCTTTTCCCTGCCGTTTACACGTCGCTGAGCATGACCGGCTCGCCGGACTCGGCGGACTCGTTGGCGGCGATGCTGACCGCGAGCGACTTCACGCCGTTGGAGTAATCCGACAGGATCAGCGACTGGTCGTCCTGCTCGACGGCGTTGACGAAGAGCACGCTCTCGCGGAAGTGCGAGGCGATCGGTTGCCAGCTCATCGTCTCCGTGCCGGACGGCGTCCGCAGCTCAAAATTGAACTGATCGAACACGACCGTCTTCTTCTCCCCGACAATACACAGTCCGTTGCGCCAGCCGGGCGGGATGCAGGAGTTACTGATGTTCCCGACCGCGCCGCTCTCGAACCGCAGGTTGACAACGCCGACGTCCGGGACCGAGATCTTCTCCACGTCGGTCATCACGCGCAGCGCCATCTCCGCCGACACGCGCTCGACCTCGCCGGCGATGTACCGCGCCGAATCGATGATGTGCGTGGTCTGCTCAAGGATCTGCCCGCCGGACATATCCTGCTGCCTCCACCACATCACGCCGGGGAGCCCGCCCATCCACCAGCCCAGCACCATCCCGATCGTATCATCGGCCAGCGCCTCCAGCGCCCACTTCATCGTGTCATGCGTCCGCCAGTGATACGCCGAGCAGTTGATGACACCGGCGTCCTCGATCGCGGCCTCGATCTCGCGGGCCTTCTCCATGCTCAGGGCCAGCGGCTTCTCGACGAGCATCGCGATGCCTGCCTCGGCCGCAAGAAGCTCCTGGTCCTCGTGGGCGAAGGGCGGCAGGCAGATGTACACGGCGTCGAGGTCGGCCTTCTCGTACATCTTCGCGTAGTCGCCGCCGAACGATGTGCCGCCGTATTCCTCGGCAGCCGCTTCCGCTTTCTCCTCGACGATGTCGCTGAACGCCACCATCTCGGCGTTATCAATCTTCGCGAGGTTCTTCATGTGCGCGTTCGCAATGCCGCCGCATCCGACGAATCCGATCTTCACAGCCATGGTCGGGTCCTCCCTCTCGGCTTCCGGACGCTCACATCAATGAGCGCTGCCGGTTAGATGACTGCAGGGGTAGTTCGCAATGAGGTGTGCGGGAACCTGCTTAAGGACGGGCCCGGCCCTGCACGGCGGCCTTTCCGTTCCGGACTATGCGTTACGCACATATTGACCGACCGGGAGCAGGCCGTTTGTCGTCAGGCTTACCTTTACCCACAAGTGACGCAGAGGTCGTTTGCCGTCGGAGGGGCCGCACGAACCGCGATTGCCGTTTATCGCGGTGAGGTCGGCCCATCGGTTGTTCGATCCACCGCGACGCAAACGACCGCAGTGGGCCGACCTCAGCCCTCGCAAACGACGCTCGGACTTCGTGCGGCCCCTCCAACTGCGTATCAGCCATGTCTTACTACCCGCTCAAATCCGCCTCCAACTCGCCCACCAGCCTCCGCATCGCCCCCAGCGCCTCCTCGAAACGCCCTCCCTCGTGCAGCGGCAGAACCTCCCCGAGGTACCGCTTCGCGATCGTCTGCTGGAGTGCGGTGTCACCGGCGGGGACACGCAGCGACCGGATCTCGTCGAAGCTCAGGTTCGCCGGACCGACGCCGTTGATCAGCCGATGGATCTGCGCCCAGCCCAAGCGCGTCTTGAGGAAGACCGCCGCGAAGTCCGGGTCGATGCCCTCAAGCCGCACGATGTCCACCCAGCAGTCGACCACCGCGGGCTCGTCGGAGTGATAGACAGCCAGCCGATTCTTCTCCAGCGACCCCGCGCCCGATCGGGCGATGAGCAGGTCACCTCGTGCTACCTGGGTTCGCTCCAGCACCCACGGAGAGTCGGGAGCGATGCGCGGGCACTCGGTCAGATCAACGCCCGTCTGCCGCAGGGCGCCCTGGCCGAGCAGATGGTGGCCGTCAGGATCCGGTGGCGGCGTGCGGCCGGTGACGATCGCGCCGTAGGTGATATGCGTGATGTAGTCGCCGAGCGGCTCAAGGGGCACGCCGCATCGGGCCATCACACGTTCGTACTCGGGATGCCAGTACCCGGGATCGAGTCGCTCCACGAGATCGGCATCCTGGTGCCGGCGGCTGATGAACACTCGGGCGCACCTCATTGCGGGAGAAGCAGGTGGACGAGGAAGGATATTCGCCGTCGGAGGGCGAATCGCCTTGAGCGCATGTCAAAGTGATTGCGGAGCAACCACAGCGATCACCCAGCCAACGTGATTGAAGTCCCGTCAAGGAGGGTACATTGATGGCTTTCATGCCGGCGCTTTCGAAATTCATCGACTTTCAGGACGCCGAGGAGTGCGCGCGCGTCCGCGCCATCACGAAGGAAGAGATCACGCAGCACGACAATCCGGACTTTCAGATCAGAGTCGTGGAAGACATCTCGGAGTTCTACGGGCGATTCGCCACGGACATCGTGAAGCGAATCGTTGACGCCGCTGAGGAGGGCAGGGAGTGTGTGCTGATCCTCCCCGTCGGGCCCGTCCCGCAGTACGCAATCGCCGCCGAGATGATCAACCGGATGCGGATTGACTGCAGCCATCTGGTTGTCTTCAACATGGACGAGTACGCCGATGAGGACGGCAACACCGCTCCGGCCGACTGGGAGGGCTCGTTCGCGACTGCCATGTGGGCGAATCTCTTCGGCCGCATCGACGAGGACCTGCGGCCCTCCGAGGACAACATCAACTTCCCCAACAGCGACAACATCGACGACTTCTCCTCGATGATCGAGGACGCGGGCGGTGCGGACTGCTGCTACGGCGGCATCGGCTGGTGCGGGCACATCGCGTTCTGGGAGTCACACCTGGGGCACAACTACGACTCCATCGAGGAGTACAAGCAGGCGCGGGCGCAGATCGTGGAGCTTCACCCGATGACAATTATGCAGAACGCCCTGCACAGCTTCGGCGGCGACTGGTCGTGGGTGCCTCCGAAAGCCGCGACGATCGCTCCGGCGGACATCATGGGCGCGCGCCATCGCAGCTTCTGGCTCGACGGCATGTGCGGGCCGGCCACCACGATGAGCTGGCAGCGCTTCATCGCGCGGCTCGTCGCGCACGGCCCGGTCAGCAAGTTTGTCCCCGGCTCGATCCTGCAGGACGCCTGCACCGACTACACGATCCTCGGCGGCGTCGCGGATGACGTCGAGATCGAGATGTCCTAACGGCAGCTAACGACTGCGCACATCGGCGAACGGCGGCGAACGGCAGCCAAAGCAACAACAACGACAGCGGCGCAGCCTGCGAGAGCTGCGCCGCTGTCTGCCGTGCTATGTCGTCGGAGAGGCCGGACCCCGGGAGATACACGGCATCTCGCGGCCTGTGTCGTCTGGTCCGGTGCCCTACGGAATCCGCGTTCCGGAGTGCTTCACCAGCGTGAATTCGACGCTGCTTTGACCATCCGCCGGCACCTCGAGCAGCATGAGCGCTTTCCCGTCCTCCACCTCGTGTTCCGCGTCCGTCCTCAACTCCCACGTCTTCAGCACTGTCTCCACCAGTTCGATCTGAATTGGCTCACCGGTGCGGTTGCGCAACTCGATGTGGTAGGCCTCGACGGTGTCGAAGCCGCTGACCTTGCCGAGGCGGTCGAACTCCAGCGCGGTCTTCCTGCGCTCGGTGAGTCGCCGCTCGACGACCACGTCGCGGTCAAAGCCAAGGTCGATCTCAAAGGTCTCGGAGGGCTCGTAGCTGAGGCGCGCGTCACGCATGCTCGCGGGCGGAACATCGGTGGGCGTGACAACCGTCATCGGCCCCGCGGGCAATGACGTCCGCGCAAGCGGCCCGGCTGCTGGCGGTGTGACCTCAAGCAGCCGCTGCACGCGCTCGGCGGCGGCCTCGCCGTCAATGCGGTGGATCGTGCGGACGGAGACTTCCGCCGGCGGGAAGAACGCGGTCCGCATGGAGGCGTCCGCCGCAAGTTCCCGCAGGTCGCGAAGGTCGAAGGCCGCCTGCTGCTCGGCGCCGGCCCCCGGGCTCCCGAGGACAAGCCGCGCGCGGAGATCGCTCAGGTCCATCCCGGTCTCATTCGCGACCGAGAGCCACCCGGCGAGCCGCGCGGTGTCGCTCCCGGGCGCCCAGTCAAGCTGGTAGTCGGCGCTCCACTTCAGCCCCGACAGCAGAAAGCTCGTTGTCAGCGCGTAGTCGCCGGTGGACGGGGCGTTCACGGTCCATCGCAGAAGCCTGTCGTTCCCGGTGGGCCTGACGAGCTCCCCGACCGTCAGTGCCGGATCGCCGTGCAGGCGGATCGAGGATCCATCGATGCTGTCGCTGGTCCAGTCGAAGCTCACCGTGTTGGCCCGTCTTGCGAGGCGCACGCTGGTCTCCTGGCGCACCACGGCCTTCGATGCCCCCGTGTATATGATGACCTCGGTCTCACCCGGGTCTCCGAGCTGCTGCAGCGCCGGCGCCGCCAGCACCGGCGATGCCAGCAGCACCATCGTGATGATCGCGGCCCCCGGCAGTCGCATCTTCATATCTCCCGCTCCAGTCATCGAATTTGCGCTCAACGCACGGCCAGCGTCTCCGTGACGGCGCCCCCTCGCGAGCCCTCGACGGAAACGCGCACGGTGTGCTCGCCCTTCGGCAGCGGTCCCGCGCCCGTCCAGGTCACGGTGGCCGTCCCGCCCGCCTCGACGGCCACACTCTTCGCCACCGGATACTTCTCGCCCTCCATGATCGCGCAGTGAGCCACGGCTTCGACCTCGCGCGTCGAATCGACGTTGCGCAGCGTTGCGCTGACCTCCCACGGGACGCCGTAGTCCTGATCGGTCGGATCGACCCCCACCACTACGATCGGAATCCCGAGATCCGGCAGGACCTCGATCTCCAGCGGCCGTGAGGACGAGGCAGCGTCACCGCCGCGCGAGCGCGCTTCCGCCAGCAGCTCCGCGACGCCGGCCCCCCGATCGAGCGGCCACCACGTGAATGACGCCTCGGCCCGCTCGCCCGCCCCGAGTGTGAAGTCGCGACTCTCCGGCCCGAGACGTCCGGACGCCGCGCGGATCGCCACCCGGACACGCCGCTCGCGCGCCCCGGCATTGTACACCGCCAACTTCAGGTCGATCGCCCCGCCGGGCGCCACGGCCGTCCGCGCCGGAAGCACTGCGAGGTCAAGCTGCCCCGGAGACGACTCCGTCGGCGCGATGCGGCGGGTGGCATCCGCAGTCCAGTCCCACGTGCAGCCGGTCGCCATGACGCTGACGACCTCGAAGCTCTGCCCGGCCGTCGACGTACCGCCGGGCGCGGCGAACCACGCGCGTCCGGCCTCATCCGTCGAGGCGGACGCGACGGCCTCCTGCTCGCCCCACCACCGCCCGGTGACGCGCGCCGTGTCCACCGGCTCACCCGAGGCATCCTCGATGAGTACCGACGCCTCGACGAGGCCCTCGCGCTCCTCCAGCGCTAACTCAGCGATGTGCACGAGCCGGTGCTCCTCGGGCTTCTGCGCGCGGACCCGGTGAAGCTGCCGTCGGTGATCGACGCGCCAGTTGTCATCGAAGAAGCCCGCCTCGACGAAGTACCCGGGCTCGTAGCAGGTGACTGGCGGCTTGTTGTTGACGTTGAGCACATGGGGAAGCTCGGACTGATCGTTGTTGAAGACCACATAGTCGGGGTATGCCCACGGCAGCTTCTCCAGGTCATACGCGAGCAACTGCGGGGCGGTGCCATCGGGCTTTGTGAAGACGCGGCGATTCGCGACGACGATGTACGTCGAGAAGTCGGTCAGCGGATTGGGGTGGCAGAGCAGCGCTCCGAACTTCTCGCCGATGTACCGACGGTCGCCGTGCAGGCGGTCGCGAACGATGACGCGGTCGTTGTGCACGCGCACCGGGAATTTGCGGGCGGCGTCGGCCTGCTGCAACAGGGCGCTGGTGTCGAGGCTCCCGAAGATCACCAACGTGCTCGACGCGATCTTTCCCGGGCTCAGCCGTGTCTCGGGCACGGCCTCCACGCCCGGGCCGTGGACGAAGAACGCGTTCCAGTCGCGCGCGAACTGCTCGGCCTCGAGCCTGTGCCGCGCAACCTCGTCAGAGGGACCCCGCGTCCCCCACGCGACCACGAAGGCCCGCTCGAATGCGTCACCGACCGGCCCGCACAACTCCGGGTGCTTGACGGGTCGGCCCTCGGGCACTCGCTCGCGCCATGCCACGACCGCCCCGCTCGGGTCGGTGTCCGCCTGCAGCGTCAGCGTCCGCGGGGGGCCTTCGTAGGCGGGCAGACCGTCGGCGTAGACGCGCACGAGGTCGCAGTCCGCCGACGGGCCCGCGCGCAGAAAGAGCGTGAATGAGTCGAGATTCGCGGTCTGCGCGGCAATCAGATCGTCTCGCGCCTGCACGCGCAGTGAGCCGGACATCCCGTCGATGCGGAAATCCTCGATGCGCCCCCAGTAGAGCTCGCCGTGCGGAAGCACGGTCGTGTGAATGTGAAAGCCGCTCGGGACCCGCACGCGTCGCCGTCCGCGGAAGAAGTCGTAGATCGCCGCGTAGTCGGTGCCGCGTCCGTGACCGAGTTCCGGGTTGAAGATCAGGCGGTGATCGTACGCGCTCGGATCCTCGATCATGAGCGCCCGCAGTTGCTCGTAAAGGCGCAGCCCGTTCTCCGGCCAGACGGTCGTGTCGCCGCCATCGACGATGTGGCCGATCGCGCCGAGCGCGCCTCGTTCCGCCCAGTAAAGCGGCGAGGCGGCCTGCAGCAGCGGACGGCGGAACTCCTCGATCAGGTCGGGGTAATCCGTCCGCGCATACCAGTGCTTATGCCAGAGGCGGTAGTCGGTCCAGCCGTCCACGCCCATCACCGCCGCGAACACGTCCGGGTGGCGCAGGCCCATCCGCAACGCGCCCGTCCCGCCCATCGAGCCGCCGGTCATGTATATGCGGTCGGGGTCGAGGCCGAACTTCGCGCTCGCGTCCTCGATGACGCGTAGAGTCTCGTAGTCCCCGACGCCGTCGTAGAAGTTCGGCCCGCGCGCGTTCAGGTGGATCAGCACCCACCCGTGCCTGTCGGCCCACTCGCGCTGGAAGCCGCTGAAGCTGCTGCTCACCCGCCAGCCGTAGCCGTGACCATGCAGCACCGCAGGATAGCCGCTGCCACGCGGAGGCCCTGCATCGGGCAGGTAAACGCCGTATGCCTGCCGCGAATCATCAAGCGGCGAGTGGTACTCCACGAGGCGCGACACCCCGTCGGCCGCCACCGGCGGGATCATCAGCATCGCCGTCAGAAGTATGATAACGCGTGCGGGGCTACTCATCCTGCGCCGCCTGTCCGCCGGAATGTGAACTGAAGATCGCGTCGCGCAGGCGCTCCAGGGCCGCTTCGACCTCGCCCACGACGTCCTCTCCGGGTGTGTGTGCGGAGAATCGCGCCTCGGTGTATGCCGCGGTGAGCGTTTGAAGCTCGGGTGCCAGCGACGGGCTCTCGCGCGTGACGAGGCCGAAGTACTCCCACGGGGCCGATGAGGCCGGGCGCTCAATGCCGCGATCGGCAAGCCATCTCAGCGCCTGGCGGTATGCGTGGACGACCCGGGCATCGGCGCCGGCTCCGGGCCGCAGAGGACGCAGTCGCCGGTGATACCAGCGGCCTCCGAACACCGCTGCCGCGATCGCCGCGGCGACGGCCAGCACAAGGGCGGCGGTCAGCCACATGTGCGCGCGTAGCCACCGGCCGGCGTCTTCAAGGAAGAGACCGACCTGCCCGAGGCTCTCAAGCATGCCCTCGGACACCGTCTCATCCTCCTCCTCATCAGCAGGCGTCGGGTCGAAGTCGATCCAGCCGGTGTCCGGCAGGTAGACCTCCGTCCATGCGTGGGCGTCCTGATCGAGAATCTCGTAGGCGTTGCGTTCGGGTACGTATTGCCCGGAGGTGAAGCCGGCCGCCAGTCGTGCCGGGATGCCGGCGATGCGCATCATGATTACCATCGCGCTGGCGTAATGATTGCACCAGCCGCGTTGTGATTCGAAGAGGAAATGATCGACAAAATCCTCACCCGGCGGGAGAGGCGGCGTCTCAAGATCGTAGGTGTACTCGGTTCTGAGGTGCCCCTCGACGGCGATGGCGATCTCCGCGGGCCGCCCGGTGGTGTCCGCCACGATCTCCTCGGTCAGTTGCACTATCCGGGGCGGGAGGTCTTCAGGCAGTTGCAGCGCGTTCTCAAGGTCCACCTGGGGTGGTGGAGGAGTGCCCGGCGGCGCCGAGATCGCCGCCGGCATCGCGATCATCGCCGTGTAACTCTCGCCGGGCACCACGTGCCCGTTGAACATGATCTGCCCGGACTGATCGTAGCGAATTGAGGGCACGTCCAGGGTCAGGCTGGTCGGGCACCACGGGATCGGGAGTGCGCCGATGAACGAGTACCCGGGCGTGATCTCAACCGGCAGCGGGTCGGTGACGGCAGATACGAGTCCGAACGCCTCGGGGTCGGGGAGTTCCCAGTCGCCATCCGTTGAGTTCAAACGCGTCCACCGGCGTTCGCTCTGCTCCCATGAGCGCCCGCGGTAGATGTCATACGCGGCGGTGCGCACCTTCATCCCGGTCTCCGCTCGAAGCGTAAGCATCAGCCGGTCCTGCGGATCAGGCGCCGAGCCGCCAAGCTCCAGCGAGCGCCCGGGCGCGTAGGGCATCGAACTCTCGCCGATCATCAGCCGCGCGATCCGCCACGCCAGTTGCCTCCGCAACCACTGGCCCGCCGGGTTGGATGGCTCGACCCTCGCCGCCACAGCCGCGAGGATCGTCGCGGCCACCGCGGCCGCCAGCAGCAGGCTGATCCACGAATTCACGCGCGGCCGCCAGCGGCCACCGCGCACGCGTTCGGCGGTCACGAACTCGTCAATCTCCTCGGTGCGCCGGCTGGCATGCTCTCCGGCCAGCATCGCCAGCGTGCCCGCGAAGACCAGCACACTCCCGGCGATCGCGGGGGTGGTCGGAGATGCTATCAGCACCAGCAGCAGGCCGGAGATAGCCGGTAGCGCGGTCTGCGTGAGATCTCGCACGTCCCGGATGGCGAACGCGCGGAAGGCCATCACCCAGTAGAAAAGCCCGACCAGCGTGCGGTAGCTCAGAAGAAGCCGGGAATCAACGTCACCGCCGCTGAACCAGCCCAGCCGCCAGTGGACGACGCCGAGGATGAGCGCGGCGAAGAACGTGATGTAATTCGGCAAGAAACGCGGCATCTCGCTGAAATGCAGCCGCCACGCCACCGGAAACGCCAGCGCGATGATCGCGGCGAGTTCGGCCAGCAACAGCGGGTTGTTCAGCAGGGTCGAGGCCGCCAGCAAAGCTCCGGCCATCGTCAGCCAGCCGGTGAGCATCAGCAGCAACCACCGCCGCCGCTCGGCGGGCGTCTCCGCGGGCGGAGTGTGTGGCTGAGGCGTGAACTTGTGCCGGTCGAGCCAGTCGTACGCCCGACTCAATGCGCCGTCACCGGAACCCGCCATCATCGCACCCCCGCCCCGGCCCGCATCGACGGACCGGTCGCCACTGTCAGCGCGTCGGCGATGTCCGCGGGCGAGCGCAGCACCCCCACGCCGATCCCGGCAGCCCGACCGGATTCCATCGCCAGCCGGGGCTGCACCACGAAACGCTCGTCAGGCGCGGCTGCGCCATCCTTCGCGAGTTCACCCTCAACCACCAGCAGCGTCGCGGAGCCGCGGCCAGTCATCGCCCCCGAGAGCGCCTGGACGAGGCCCTCCTCGGCCGCGGTCGTGATGATGAACACCGATGCGCCCTGCGGCACCGTGCGCAGTTGACTCACCAGCGCCTCCGAGAAACGCCCGTCCGCTGGCTGCGCCTCGGCCAGAGACACCATGATCCGATGCATGTGCGCCTGCCCCGACCCCGGACGCCCGACACCCGGCGGAAGGTTCCTGCCCATCACCGCCACCGATCGCTGCTCCGACAGCCCCCCGCGGGCAAGCGACGCGGCGGCGGAAATCGCGGTCTCCAGTGTGCTCGTGGCTCCTTTGCCGTAGTGATTCGCGCCGTGCAGGTCAACGTGGATCGAGATCACATCGTGGCGGAGCGGCTCGTACTCCTTCACCGCAAGCTCGCCGACATGCGCGCTGACCTTCCAGTGAACATGACGCAGATCATCTCCGGGCGTGTGCTCGCGGATGCCGCGGAACTCGCCGCGGTCGCGCCGCGCCTGCTGCCCGCGCGTGGAGTGCCGCCCGAAGCCGGTCTCCCAGGAGGCCACGCGGGGGACGTCGTAGGTGCGTGGAAAGACGACGACCTCCACCGCATCGCCCTGCGCCGAGCGCCCCTCGAACATGCCGAGCGGATCGCTGTCGATGATCGCCGGGGGGCCAACGCGGTAGCGCCCGCGCGTGGGCGGACGCAGGTCGACCTCAAGCTCCAGGCCCCCGCCGGGTGGCAGTGGCGGGAGCAACACGCGGCGACGCGCCTCAACGCCCTCGACAGTGCGATTCTCCGCCGCAAGCTCGATCGTCGCGGAACTGACGGTGATGCTGCCGACGGAATGTACGTTCACCATCGGCCGCAGGTTCGCACCGGCCACCGAACTCCCCGCAGGCGCCTGCATCTCCACCTGCAGCCGGCTGAGGGAAAGCTGCGAGAGCAGGTACGCCACGAGGATCACCGCGCCACTGACCCCGGCCAGCACATACATGACCGTGGCGTCATTCATCAGCCCGACCATGGCGAAGACCACGGTGGCGATGGCGAAGATGCGCAGGTTGCGGCTCATCTGATCGACCTCTGACTCATGGCGATCACGAGGGGACCGCTATCCGCTCCAGCAGCTCCTCGACGACCTCCGTCCCGGTCACGCCACTCACGCGGGCCTCCGGCCGCGGGATGAGCCGGTGCGCCAGCGCCTCGGTGGCGATCGACTTGATGTCATCGGGCCCGACGTAGTCGCGCCCGTCGAGGGTCGCCTTTGCCTGCGCGCAACGCACCAGGGCAAGGCTCCCGCGCGGCCCCGCGCCGAGATAAAGCTGGTCGGAGTCGCGCGTTGCTTCGATCAGGTCGAGCACGTAGTCGTAGACCTCCTCGGAGACATGACAGCGCGACACTGTGCGCTGCACCTCCGCGACCTCATCCGAGGTCACCACTGGCTCAAGCGTCTCCACCGGATGACCCTCGAGCTGCCCGCGGACGATCTGCTTCTCTTCGTCGCGTTCAGGGTAGCCGATGCTGAAGCGCAGCAGGAAGCGGTCGAGTTGTGATTCCGGGAGCGGGTAGACGCCCTCGTACTCGATCGGATTCTCAGTCGCGATGACCATGAAAGGTCGCGGCAGGGTGTGCGTCACACCATCGACCGTCACCTGCCGCTCCTCCATCGCCTCAAGCAGGCTCGACTGCGTGCGCGGCGAGGCGCGGTTGATCTCATCCGCGAGCACGATGTTCGCGAAGACCGGGCCGGGGCGGAAGCTGAACTCGCCGGCGCGCTGATCGTAGATCGACACGCCCGTCACGTCGGTCGGCAGCAGGTCGGGCGTGAACTGAATCCTGCGGAAGTCGCCCCCTATCGACGCCGCCAGCGAGCGAGCGAGCATCGTCTTGCCCACTCCGGGGACGTCTTCGAGCAATACGTGTCCGCGTGCGATCATCGCCACCAGGCTGCATTCGATCACCTGGCGCTTGCCGACGATCACCTTCTCCACGTTGTCCGCGATGCGATGGCACACCGCGGCCGCGTCCTCGACCGCCATCATCGTCTCCGTCATCAACCCCACCGTCCCGATCTGCGTCATCAGTGCCGTCCGTGGGGCAGGCATTCCTGCCTGCCGTCGTCGCCAATCCTTCGACTGCCTCGATCCGTGTCATC
>JBNJEK010000053.1:0-19126 GCA_051745855.1 Armatimonadota bacterium | reverse complement strand
AGAAGGCAGCCCGTTCTCCTGCAAGAGGCTCAAGGGGGCCTCGCGAAGCCGGTGTCGTTTCCGCCGTGTGTAGGACGGGCTTCCAGCCCGTCTGATGCCGTTAGACATTGAGCCGTTTGGGCATGCATGCGGTGAACGACGACGGGCTGGAAGCCTTCCTACAAAAGGCTTAAGAAGGCAGCCCGTTCTCCTGCAAGAGGCTCAAGGGGGCCTCGCGAAGCCGGTGTCGTTTCCGCCGTGTGTAGGACGGGCTTCCAGCCCGTCTGATGCCTACAAGAGCCTCACAGTGAGGAGATCGTATGTCAATGCCCGAAGCCCAGTCGGAACCCACCGGCCTGTCCCCCCGCGCGCATGTGCTGCTGCTTGCCAGCACCTTCTTCTTCATCTTCATGGGGACGGGCGCGCAGCAGGCTTTCCTCGTGCCCTACCTCGGCGAGATCACCGACTGGAGCCAGTTCCAGCGCGCGCTCGTCATCGCCACCGTGTACTTTTCGATGATGATCTTTCGCCTCGGCCACGTCTACCTGCTGCGCGACTGGCCGCAGTGGAAATGCTCGATCGTCGGCGGTGCGATGTACGTGCTCTTCCCGATCGCGATGCTGGGCCTTTACTTCCTGCCGAGCTACCCGCTGGCGCTGGCGGCCGCCGCGGTCTGGGGATGGGGCGGCGCGGCTATGTGGATGGGCACTGCGCTGCAGATCCTCGCGCTTGCCGACCGCGCGAAGAAGCACGGGACGGGCGTCGGCGTGCTCTACGCCGCGACGCACGCGGGCTGGGCGGTCGGCGTCGTCGTCCTCGGGGCGGTTTTCAGCTACGCGCAGGCGGCCGGGACCACGTGGCTCCTCTACGCGGTCGCCACGGCGCTGGCCCTCGTGGGCTACGGGATCATGCTCGCCCTCCCGCGCAGGCCCGAGCCGCTGCCGGAGATGCCGACATGGGGCGCGCTGATGGAGATCATGTCCCGCGCAAAGGCGCGGATCGCCGCGTTTCTGCTCTTCTCCGCGGCCCTCGCCTTCGGCTTCGTACTCGGCAGCTTCACGGACTACGTCGGGCGTACACACGGAGCGCAGTGGCTGTGGGTGGCGACATTCTTCTACCCGTTCTCGCTCTTTTTGCTGAGCTTCTCGTCGGGCCTGCTCAGTGAGCGGGTCAGTCACGGCAGCGTGCTCGCGCTGGGCTTCTTCGGGGGATCGGCGGGGATGCTTGTGCCGCTGCTGTGGGACCACCCGGCGGGGCTTGCGATCACCGCGCTGACGCTGGGGCTGCTCAACGGCGCGGTGCCGGTGGTGAGCACCGCCCTTATCGGCGGCTCGGCCGACCGCACGCGCCGGCCGCTGGTCTACGGCGCGATGTTCACCTGGCGCGACCTTGGCGTGGTGGTCGCGACGGTCGCCGGCAGCCTGCTGGGGGTGCAGGCGGGCGGGGTCGCGGTCACTTTCGGCATTTTCGCGGCGGCGTTCGCCGTCTGTGGCGTGATCGCGCTCGTTCTCAACCGCTACGCGCAGGAGCAGTTGTGACCGAAGAGTCGCGCGAGCCTACTCCCTCTCCGGCACGGGTGTCCTCTGCAGCTTGCTGGCGTGTTCGTGGGCGTGCTGGTGCGCGCTGCTTCGAGCCTGCCGGTCCACGGTGTCGGCGGTCACCAGCAGGACCGTCATCTTCTCGATCTCACGGTGCCCGGGGATCACGCCCACCGCGACCGTCTGGCCGGGAAGGGCGGCATACTGCACGGTGCCCGAGCTTGACGGCCGCTGATCGCCCTCGCAGCGGAGGCTCACCTGCACGGTGAGCAGGCCGTTGGCGCCCACGAGAGCAGCGAGGCGAAGGCCGGGCAGACCCGAGGGCATCGTATGCTCGCACTGGAAGGTGACGGTGCCACCGAGTCCCTTGTGTTCGGCGAATCGCGGCTCCCAGGGCATCTCCGCGACCCCGTCCTCGATCATCTCATCGACTTCATCGGGGTCCACGTAGGCGTTGACCACGACGATGCACTCGTCGGCGTATTCGGGGGCGACCGGGCAGAGCTTCCCCACGTCAAGCTGCCCCTCGGCCGGGTCGAACTCAGTCCCGTCGGCGCGTTCGATGATGTTGGGGACCCGGGGCTGGCAGAGAAGGCGGTGGGGCTGGGTGGTCTCCACCGAAATGCAGGAGAGTGAGATCGTTGCGGCGTGGGGGACGTCGAGGCGCTCGATCAGCACCTGCAGGCGATCAAGCGCGCCGGGTTCGCCCGTCACCAGCAGTGCGTTGTCCTCCGGGAGCACCTTCATCCGCCGGATGTCACCGGGCTGGATTCCCTGCAACTGGCGCTGCGAGAGCTTCCAGTAAATCCACCCCGCGACCGCCCGCGGGTCAAGGTGAAAAAGCTCGATCTTCGCCCGGTGATCCGTGTCGGCGTAGCGGGACGCAGCGAGCAGATGCTTAAGGGCAGAGAGCTTGTCAGACATGGGGCCACCTCCTGTCGGACCTCAATCACGACCGGTTCCGCGAGGCGGCATGAGCCGGCATCAATGCCGGAGTGCTGCCAGACGTTCACCCAAACCACCTGACGGAAGCTCCGTCGTCCGGCGAACGTTCTTCTGGCTCAGCAACGCTGCTGTATAATATAAGTGTTCCCTACTCGGTGCCGATGCGAAACGGCACAATGCCCGCGTCCTCACCGTTGACGCTGAGTCGGACCTCGTAGTCGCCCGGCGCGAAGGCTGTCGTCCGGGCGGGATAGAACGTCACGGCCATCCTCCGGTCGCCGCTCACGCGCACGAGGCGCCGGGCGACGATCCCGTCATCTTTCTGGATGGTCACGCCGACGATCGTGTTCTGCGGCGCGCCATCCGTCTGAAGATACACCATCAACTGCGACGTGTCCGCGTCAAACTCCTGCCCGACGTTGAGCAAAGCATTGTCTCTACCGAGGCCGGTGCCGATCGCCACCTGTGTGAGGGACGTTCCGCGCACGAGGGTCGGTTCCGCGATTGCCGCTGGCTCGGTGGCCTCGGGATCGGACGCGATCCCGCCGTCATCTGGCGGGATCGGCGCCTCGAAGTCCGGAAGATCGCGTTCCTCAGGGATCGGACCGACACCCTCGGGCATATCCATAGCATCGCGGAGCCTGTCGATTGTGACCTTCGCGAGCCAGTACTTCTCGTAGCGATAGTTGGGCTCTTCGAGGCCCTTCGCGCGCTTGAGTACCGACCGCGCGCGGATGCTTTCGGTGATCGGGGCCGCGCCACAGTTGGGGTGTCGGTAGGTCCAGACCGTCTGCAGCATCGCCCGCTCCATCGCCGGCAGCATCTCCTCGAACTCGTCGTCGTTGGTCTCGCGGGCGGCCTGAAGGATCCCCGCGACCTCGCGCACGAGCGGCAGGTCCTCGGTCGCCGCGCCGTGTTCGCGCTGGCCGCTGACCGCGCCGCCTTCCTCCGCGTGCGGGTCCTGCCACCACGACGGCACGTGGATCGGAGAGACCGCTCTGGGAAGCTGTCTCTGGAAGTTGAGCTTCCACTGCTCAATCAGCGCTCTCGTCGTCGTCCCGACCGCATCCTCGGGGTACGCCTGGATCAGCATGGTGTTGCCGATGCTCAGCGTCCAGCGGCCCTCGGACTGGTAGACATCGAGGTCCGGGACACCGGTCTCCTGCACGAAAATGCTCGGTCGCTCCTCGGCCAGCGCCTGCACGACTCGCTGGTCAATGCGCGCCTGCCGCTGATAGATGCTCCCGTGGGGGCCGGCGGTGCGGATGCGCGCGACAGTATCGCCGCCGACGACGATATTTGCGTAGTCCTGGGCGATGGCCATCCCGGCCGTCGCCACGATTGCTGCGATGCAAGCTGCGATTGTCAGTCTTGTCACAATACCACAGTCCTTAAGTTGCCTCTCTTGGAGAGAGAGGCGTGAAATATGCGTACGTATCAGTTTAGACTCTTCTTCGACGGCTCATGTTCCGCAACCTGCGGGATATCTCGGATTGCCTCGGGGGCGGCTTCCAGCGGGGCCCGCACGGGATGCGCTCAACATCGCCCGCAGAGGCGCGAGAAGCGATTATCCTGCATCCGATTGCATCATGAGCAAGCTTGTGGCATAATAAGAGAAGGGTAAGCGTACGGCAACAGACCCCCCGCTGAAAAAACTCCAGAGGTGAATCAATGGCTCAAGACAGGCGGCCCGCCCTACTCGCACTGGCGGACGGCACGGTCTTCAACGGATACAACTTCGGGGCTGAAGGGGAAGCCTTCGGCGAGATCTGCTTCAACACCGGCATGGTCGGCTACCAGGAGGTACTGACCGATCCCTCCTACCGCGGCCAGATCGTGACCATGACCTATCCCGAGATCGGCAACTACGGCATCAACCCCGACGACATGGAGTCGTGGCGACCGTGGGTTGAGGGCTTTGTCGTCCGCGAATACAACCACACCCCCTCGAACTGGCGCGCTGACAGAAGCCTCGGCGAGTTCCTCCACGAAAACGGAATCGTCGGCATCTCCGACATCGACACGCGAAAGCTCACCACCCATCTGCGCGACGAGGGTTGGAAGATGGGCATCATCTCCACCGAGGACCTCGACCCTGATTCGCTGGTGGCGCGGGCGAATGAGATCCCCCCGCTGTCGGGACGCGACCTGGTCAAAGAGGTCATCCACGACCGACCACGCCGCTGGGGGCCGAACGGCTACATCGAGGAGGAAGAGACCGACTTCCCGCGCGCCTACATGCCCTACGGCGGCACGGGCGTTTCTCCCGTTGGCTACCTTGAGGCCGATGAACTGTGGTTCGGCTTTCGCGTAGTCGTCATCGACTGCGGCATCAAGCAGAACACACTTCGGCATCTGGTCCAGCGGCGCTGTGAGGTCATCGTGGCGCCCTGCACCACGAGCGCGGAGCGCATCAAGCAGTGGGAACCCGACGGGATCGTCATATCCAACGGCCCCGGCGACCCGGCGGCCCTTGGCTACGTCATCGATGAGATCAAGCAACTGATGCAACCGGGCCTGCCGATGTTCGGCATCTGCCTCGGCCAGCAGCTTCTCGGCCATGCATTCGGAGGCACCACGTACAAGCTGAAGTACGGTCACCGAGGCTGCAACCACCCGGTCAAGCGCCTTGAGACCGGCGCGATTGAGATAACGACGCAGAACCACGGCTACTGCGTGGACCCCGACAGCCTTCCCGGCGACGTGGAGGTCACACATATCAACCTCAACGATCAGTCGCTTGAGGGGCTCAGACACAGCGAACTGCCGATCTTTTCCGTGCAGTACCATCCGGAGGCAGGGCCCGGCCCGCACGATTCGCACTACCTGTTCGACATCTTCATCGACGAGATGAAAGAGGTCGCGGAGACTCGATGACACAGATCCCGCCTTCGGGCGGGTCTTTCTTTGAGTCCCCGCGGTTCGCCCGACAGATCGCCCGTCCCATCAACACAAATCATGTCTTGAGAACGACACGGGAGGACGCATGCCCAGGCGCGACGACCTTAAGAAGATCCTGATCATCGGGTCCGGTCCGATCGTGATCGGACAGGCGTGTGAGTTCGACTACTCCGGCACCCAGGCGTGCAAGGCCCTGATGGAAGAGGGCTACGAGGTGGCGCTTGTCAACTCCAACCCGGCCACTATCATGACCGACCCTGAGATGGCGGACTGCACCTACGTTGAGCCGCTGACAGTGGACACCGTCGCGGCGATCATCGAGCGCGAGAAACCCGACGCGCTCCTGCCGACACTCGGCGGGCAGACCGGCCTGAACATCGCCCTTGAGCTTTCCGAGTCAGGGACTCTCTCACGGCACGACGTGGAGCTTATCGGCGCCACACGCAAGGCTATCAAGAAGGCCGAAGACCGCGAGCTTTTCCGTGACGCGATGCTCGCAGCGGGCCTGCCCATGACCGACAGCGCAGTCGCCACCGACCTGCGGGAAGCCCGCAAGATCATCGACCGCATCGGCCTGCCGGTGGTCGTACGCCCCTCGGCGACCCTCGGCGGCATCGGCGGCGGGCACATCAACACCCCGGATGAGATCGAGCCCATGATCCTCCGCGGCATCGACGCCAGCCCGATGAACGAGGTGCTGGTCGAGCAGTCCCTGGTCGGCTGGAAAGAGCTCGAGTACGAGGTCATGCGCGACACCGCCGACAACGTCGTGGTGATCTGCGCGATCGAGAACCTCGACCCGATGGGCGTCCACACCGGCGACTCAATCACGGTCGCCCCCACCCAGACGCTCAGCCAGCCCGAGTACCAGCTTCTGCGCGACATGTCGCTCAAGTGCATCCGCGAGGTCGGCGTGGATACCGGCGGCTCGAACATCCAGTTCGCGATCAACCCCGAGGACGGCGAGGTCGTGCTGATCGAGATGAACCCGCGCGTCAGCCGCTCCTCGGCACTCGCGTCGAAGGCCACCGGCTTTCCGATCGCCAAGATCGCGGCGAAACTGGCCGTCGGCTACACGCTCGACGAGTTGCCCAACGACATCACTGAGAAGACCCCGGCGTGCTTTGAGCCCACGATCGACTACGTGGTGACGAAGATCCCCCGCTGGACCTTCGAGAAGTTCCCCGGCGCCGAGGAGCGCCTCACCACCCACATGAAGTCGGTCGGCGAGGCGATGGCGATCGGTCGCACCTTCAAGGAGAGCCTGCAGAAGGCCATCCGATCGCTGGAAATCGGGCGCTTCGGACTCGGCGGCGACGGCGCCGGTGGGCGCTACGAGGACCTCACGCTCGATGAGTTGCTTGACGTGATCGAGCGGCCCCATCCGGACAGGCTCTTTGAGATCCGCGCCGCATTCATGCGCGGGGCAACCGTCGAGCAGTTGCACGAGCGCACAATGATCGACCCGTGGTTCCTGCGCAATCTCACTGAGATAGTCGAGATGCAGGACGAGGTGGCCCGATGGCGCCCCGGCGGCGGCCGCGGACCGGCCGGGGACGAGGACGCGAGCATCGCCGAGATGTCGCGTGATGAGATGCTTTCTCTCAAGCGGGCCGGCTTCTCCGACCGGCAGATCTCGACGCTCGCGCAGGTCTCCGAGCATGACGTGCACTCGCTGCGGCGCGAACTGGGTGTGCAGCCGATCGTCAAGCTCGTTGATACCTGCGCCGGCGAGTTCGAGGCGACCACGCCTTACTTCTACCTCACCTACGAGGAGGAGGACGAGCATCGCGCAAGCGAGCGGAAGAACATCATCATCCTCGGCGGCGGCCCCAACCGCATCGGCCAGGGGATCGAGTTCGACTACTGCTGCGTGCACGCGGCCTTCGCGCTCCGGGAGCAGGGCTACGATGCGATCATCGTCAACACGAACCCCGAGACGGTCTCGACCGACTACGACACCTCCGACAAGCTCTACTTCGAGCCGCTGACGCTCGAGGACGTCCTGAATATCTGTGAGAAGGAGCAGCCTCACGGCGTGATCGTGCAGTTCGGCGGCCAGACGCCGCTGAACCTCGCCGAGGGCCTCGGCGAGCACGGGGTGCCGATCATCGGCACCACCCCCGCGGACATCGCCCGGGCGGAGGACCGCGAGTTCTTCAAGCAGGCGCTCGAACGCCTCGGCCTGCAGATGGCTCAGGCGACCACCGCGTTCTCGGCGGAGGAGGCCATCGAAAAGGCGGAGGCAATCGGCTTCCCGGTCGTGGTGCGCCCGAGCTTCGTGCTGGGCGGACGCGCAATGCAGATCTGCTACGACGAAGAGCAGCTCATGCGCTACATGGACCTCGCCGTGGAGGCGTCGCCCGAGCATCCGGTGCTGATCGATCGCTTCCTCGAGGACGCGATTGAGATCGACGTCGACGCGGTGTCGGACGGCACTCGCTGCGTGATCGGCGGGGTGCTCGAGCATATCGAGGAGGCGGGCGTGCACTCCGGCGACTCGGCCTGCGTGCTGCCGCCCTTCAGCCTCTCCGACGAGCAGGTCGAGGGGCTGATGGAGCAGACGCGAGCGCTGGCGGCCGAGCTGAACGTGGTCGGGCTGCTCAACATCCAGTACGCGATCCGCAACGAGCAGGTCTACGTGCTGGAGGCGAATCCGCGCGCTTCGCGCACCATCCCCTACGTCTCCAAGGCGATCGGCGTGCCGCTTGCGAAGATCGCGGCGCGCGTCATGGCGGGCGAGACACTCGAGGAGATCGGGTTCACCGAGGAGGTGAAGATCAACCACTTCGCGGTGAAGTTCCCCGTCTTCCCATTCAGCCGCTTCCACGGTGTGGATACGATCCTCGGGCCGGAGATGAAGTCCACCGGCGAGGTGATGGGGATCGACCGCAACTTCGGTGCAGCCTTCGCCAAGGCCGCGGTTGCCGCCGGGCAGAATCTGCCGCGCGAGGGCACGGTCTTCATCTCCGTGCGCAACCGCGACAAGCGGGACGCGATCTTCCTCGCAAAACACCTCGAAACGCTGGGCTTCGATCTGGTAGCGACAGAGGGAACCGCGCGGGCGCTACGCCGCAGCGGCATCAAAGCCGAGGTGGTCTACCGCCTCGGCGATGATCGTGGCCCGAACGCGATCGACCTGATCGAGAACCTGCGCCTCGACCTGATCATAAACACCCCCTCGGGGCCGCAGCCTCGTGATGACGAGCGCCGGATTCGCGCGAGCGCCGCGCAGCACGGCGTGCCGTGCATCACCACGATCGCCGGCGCGTCGGTCGCCATCCTCGGCGTCGAGGCGCTGCAGAAGGGCGAGGTGGATCTCCGCACACTTCAGGAGTACAACGCGGATGTTCACGCCGAAGACCACGGCATCTGACGGAGCGCCGTCTGCTCAGCAGTCAATCACCCCGCCGGGCAGGTCATCTGCCCGGCGGTTTACATCAGGCCGATCATGCCGAAGAGAGCGGTGAGCAGACCGCCCGCCGTCAGAAGAACTGCGAGCGCGAAGTTCAACCCCCAGTTGTGACTGGTGTGCGTGTTGCCGTCGGGCAGATGCACCTTCCAAAGCTCGAGATAGGGCACCGGCGCGCGGCGGTACCAGCCCTCCGCGACCACCCTTTGTCCGATGAAGCCCTCCGCCCTGAAGAGCCCGAAGAGAAACTCCAGCACCCGCAGCGGCTGGCGGTACTGCAGAAGCATAAAGCCGCTGTCATCCTGCAGCACGAGGTCGTCGCCCCAGTAGAGTCCCGGGATCCCGCGGCCGATGATCTGCCCCTCCAGCCGCACCGGCACCGGGCGCACCCCCGAGACCTCCACCTCGCCCACAAGCTCCGCCACCTGCCCGCGATCGAAGCGGCCCCGCGGATAGACGAACGCCAGTCGCCCGAGCAGCCCCACCCCGAGGCCCAGCGCGGCGATCCCCACGCCCGTCACGACCATGCCCTCGCCAAAGCCCAGCGCGTAGCCGACGGCGAGACCCGCGAGCAGGCCCAGCCAGGGAATGGCGCTGACCAGCAGATCCCGCCGGAACTCCGGCCAGTAGCTGCGGTCCGCGCGCTCGGGCACATCGTACGCGGGCGCATGGCCGGCCCGGCGGGCGAGCTTCCCCAGCGCCCGGATGCGCTTCGCCGGGAGCGGGTGCGTCGAACTGAGTTCAAGCAGCCCCGCCCACGGGTTCCACAGGTCCCACTTCATCGCATCGACAGCATGGGACGGAGCCTCCTTCTCGCCGGTGAGCCCGTAGGCGCCCGCGGTTGAGACCGCCATCGACTTGCCCCAGGTGCCGTCGAAGATGCCGAACGGCTTCATACCCGCGCTGGCGGCCACACGCTGCTGCTTCTCCTCCGGAGGTCGCGATTGCGCGAGGCCGTAGGCGATTTTCACGAGGCCCGTCGCAAGCGCATTCGCGTCGCCGACCGTCCGTGCGGCGAACTCGTCGGCGTAGTACTCGCGGACCCGTGAGAGGAAGAGGACGATGTACCGCGAGATGATGTACGCCACGAATGCGCCGATGGCGACAAGGATAACGACGTTCCCCTCCCGCCGCCGGCCGCCGCCTGAATACAGGCCGAAGCGGTAGACGTAGTAGAGCAGCAGCGGGATCGTGCCCGCGATGGTCATGACCACGAAGTCCCAGTGCACCACGTGGCCCATCTCATGCGCCACCACCGCCCGGCGCTGCTGTGTGTCGCAGACTTCGAGCAGGCCGGTGGTTACGACGACGCGCGCGTTGCCGGGGTGGTGGCCGAAAGTGAATGCGTTGGGGTTGCCATCGCGGATGAGGCCGAAGCGGGGCTGCTTGAGCCCACGCTCCTCGCAGACCGAGCGCAGCAGTGAGGCGATCTGCGGATCGACGTCCTCGGGCGATACCCAGTCAATCTTGTGCACCCACTCGATGATGAATGGGCCGATGCCGTACTGAAGCAGGCCGAAGCCAAGCGCGATCGCCACGGCGAGCGACAGCGGCGCCTCGATGGCGAAAAGCACCGCGGTGATGACCGCAAAGAGCAGTCCGAACAGCAGGGCGAGGGTCAGAAACGAATGAAGTGCAAGCCGGGTCACGTGAGGTGCCTCCGGTGAGGATGATGGTAGATGCGAGTGTGCATCCTGATTCTACCCCGCCTGAGGGAGGTGTCAAGGTGCGGGAAACGCCGTCCTGGCGAGGGCAGAGGGCGCCTGGACTCCGGGACGGGTGACGCGAAGAGGGTCGTTCCCGTGGCACGCACACTCCTCCTCCTGTGCGTGCGCCGTTCAGGAGCCCGTCGGGGAGATGCGCTCGCGACGTCACATCCGTGGTGCGGACGCGCTCGTCCGCACGCCGTTTGTGCCGGCAGCCGGCGGGCCCGCCCCACCTCACCCGACCGTTTGCTCGCGTCCCGTCCGCGATGCCTCGTACGCCGCCTCGGCGACCTGCAGCACGTAAAGCGCGTCCTCTTCGGCCACGAGCGGGGCGCGCTCCTCGTCAATCGCCAGCAGGAAGTCATCCAGCAACTCCAGCGCGTAGCCGCCGGTGGGCGGGTGTGTGATGGCAAGCTCCCACGCCTCAGTCGCGCTGCAGAAGCCCTTCGCGCGCGTGCTCATCCGAAGCGTGATCTCGCCGTGCGGGTAGTGTGAGATCAGCCCGTCGGAGCCCTCCCATGCGGTCATAAGCTGCCGGTCCTCGTAGCCGTGGTAGGGGTTCTGCAGGTAGCCGCAGCGGATCGTGCCGATCGCCCCGCCCTCCAGTCGCACCGACAGGCAGGCCACGTCCTCCACGCTGATGCGGTCATCGGCCGTCCGGCACATTGCGCTGACGGATGCGATGCGCTGACCAGTCACGAAGCGCAGCATGTCGATCCAGTGGCAGCCCAGCCAGTAAAGGATCCCGCCGCCGGCCAGTTCATCGGAGAAGAACCACGTATCCACCCCGCGCACCTCGGCCTGTGATGTGATCCAGTTCGCCTGAAATGACCACAGTTCGCCCACCGCGCCTGCCTCGTAGAGCCGCTTGATCTCCAGCGTGTCCGGGAAGGTCCGGCGCACATAGCAGGGCGTGAAATGCCCGCCCGTGCGCTCGCATGCCTCGACGATCTGCCGCATCTCGTCGACAGTCCGCGCGCCGGGCTTCTCGGCGTACGCCCACGTTCCGGCCTCGACAGCCTCCAGTGTCAGCCGCCCCGCATCACGGTTGTTCGTCAGTACCATCACCGCCGGCACGTCCGGGTCGTCGAGCAGCGCCTGCCAGTCGTCCACGAACTGCGCCTTCTCCATCTCGGCGGCGATTCCGCGAGCTTCCTCCGAACCTGTCACCAGCAGTCGGTCGATGCCCTGACATTGCGAGACATCTTTCATGTGCGGCCCGACATGTCCGCCACCGTCGATGTACGCGCCGATCGTCATGCCCATCGCGACCCCTCCCGCTCCTGCGTCACTGACGTCGCGTGCTCTTTCCGGGCGACCGCGGCCGGTTCCTGCACACGGAAGGTCTCAGCTCTGATCGGGCGAAGAACGCGTCTGAGTGCAACGACACACGCAGGCGGTGTATCCCATGCTCATGAGGCTCCTGACAAACACAGCCCTCCTCTCCCTGACGGCCGGTCTGTGCGCGGCACAGATCGATCTGCTCCCGGGCGCATTCTTCCAACCCGCGGACTTCGGCTCACATGAGCTTGAGGCCGGACAGACCCACCTCCGCTACGGCCGGGAGTTTCTGCTCTACGTCGAGGACCCCGGCGATGTGACGGTGACGATCGAGGGGGTGCAGATCGGGCGTTTTGAGAATGACGCGAAGCTTGCCGTGGTCGGACCGGACGGGGCGGAGCTTGCGACCGCTTCGGCCGCGACACAGGAGACCGCGCAGGCGGCATTCACCGCACCCGAGCCCGGACCTTACACGCTGCGCGTAGATGCCGGCCGCAATGCCTTCACGCTGGCGGCCGATGGCGCGAAGGTGCTGATCCCCGCCGGCGCGGGGCAGCCCTTCCACGGCGTGCGCCATGCCGCGCCGGTCTATCTCTTCGTGCCGCCGGGCGCGAGCAACTTCACCATCTCTCTCTCGGGTCAGGGTACCGGCGAGACCGCGAAGGCGCATGTGCTCGGCCCGGACGGCACCGAGGCGGCGTTGCTCAATACCACCGGCAAGATGACTGACACGCTGACCATCGATGTCCCCGGCGGGGCTGATGACGCCGTCTGGGCGGTGATCATCGAGGAGGGCGACGACGGCGTCTTCGAGGACTTCGAGTTCACGCTCACAGGCGATGTGAGCCCTTACGTGGCAGAGAAGCCGCAGGACCTGCTCTGCCCGGCAATGAGCGCGTCAAGCGGGAAAGTCTCGCGCGAGGACCGCGACCGGCTGCTGCCTGTGGACGTGACGCTCTACGCCGACCTTGCCGATTTCGGAGACGCCTCCCTCGAGGTGCAGGCGACCACGCTTGATGGTGACGCGGTCTGGTCGCAGAGCGTGGCCGAGAGCGATGTGCGTGGCCTCAAGCTGCTGCCTGACGAGCGTCTTCCTGACGGAAAGTACCGCTGGAACGCGCGGCTGCTTCAGGCTGGCGAGGAACTTCGATCATTCGGCGGCACGTGGTGGTACGTGCCGGCGCCGAATCACATCGCAGAGGACGGGACCACGCTTCTCAACGGCGAGCCCTTTTTCGCGCGCGGGCTCTACCACGTCGAGCCTGAGGACTACGACCTGGTCCGCGAACACGGCTTCAACGTCGTGCAGGCGCATGCAGACAACGTCGAGGCGGCTGAGGCAGCGGGCCTCAACACCGGGGTGGCGCTCTACTGGGGATCGAGCCCCGGCAGTGATGCGTGGAAGGCGAAGGTGGACCGACTGATGGACAATGAGTCTATCTTCGCGTGGTGGATCCAGGATGAGCCGGATGCGCGGCGGATGTCCACCGACGTGCTGGCGGATTGTTACATGTACATCCGCGAGCGCGATCCCGACCGCCCGGCGTACACATGCCTCTGCGTGCCGGACACCTATGAGACCTACGCGCCGCAGACCGACATCGTCTCCATCGACGTCTACCCGATAGGTCGCAGCCCCATCACCGCGATCTCCGACACGCTCGAACACGCGCAGGACGTGATCCCCGATCACGTCCACTACTTCATCGGGCAGATCTGGTCATGGCCGAACACGCGACTGGTCGAACCCGAGGAGCATCGCTGCATGACTTACCTGAGCCTCGCACATGGAGCGCGAGGGCTCTTCTGGTACTCGTTCCGCGACCCTGACTGGTACATCCCCGACGACAATCCGGAGGTCTGGGCGGAGATGAAGCGCGTGAACGACGAACTGATCGAGCTTGAGCCGGCGCTTCTGACCCCCAACATCGGCGAGGCGACATTCCACGATGGAGCGCTCCACGCATGCGCGAAGCGGGTGGACGATGAACTCGTTGTGATCGCGGTCAACCCCACGGACGAGGCGGTCTCGGGAGGGATCGTGCTGGACGCCATCGCCCCGGGGATGCAGTGCGCGGAGACGGCCGAGGAGATCTTCGAGGAGCGCACCGTGCGCGCTCCCGAAGGCACGATCATCGACGAATTCGCGCCGCTCGGCGTGCATGTATACACCCTTCCGATCGCTGACGCGGCGGCAGCTACTCCTGACGCCGGAGATGAGGAAGAGACGATGACTGCGTCATCCGATGCGAGCCCACCCGAGGTGTTTCTGATCGATCCGGACCTGCTCTCCGAAGCGCGGCGGCGCGTCGAGGCGGGCGATCCCGCCCTGCAGCCTGCGATCGACCTGCTCCTGCGACTCGCGGAGAGAGCGCTCGATGAAGGGCCGTTCACCGTGGTGGACAAACCGATGGTGCCCCCGAGCGGCGACAGGCACGACTACATGAGCGTCGGGCCCTACTGGTGGCCCAACCCCGACACCGACGACGGCCTGCCCTACGTGCGCCGCGACGGGGAGACCAACCCCGAGCGCCGCGAGTACGACAACGTCGGACTGTCGGCCATGGGCAAGGCGGTGACCACGCTCGGCCTCGCTCATTTCTTCACCGGTGAAGAGCGCTACGCCGAGCATGCCGCGACTCTGCTGAGGACATGGTTCCTCGATGAGGAGACGCGGATGAACCCCCACCTGACCTACGGCCAGGCGATCCCGGGGCGCGTTGACGGCCGTGGGATCGGCATCATCGACACGATGGGCCTCCCGGCGATGCTCGATGCCGTCGGCATGCTCGAGGCATCGGAAGCATGGACCGAGGAGGACCAGCAGGGACTGCAGGCATGGTTCGCGGAGTATCTCGACTGGATCTGGACGCATCCCTACGGCGAGAAGGAGCGTTCGGCCCGGAACAATCACGGCACCTGGTACGACGTGCAGGCGGCCTCCTATGCTCTCTTCACCGACCGCCCGGAGATCGCCCGAGAGGTCCTCGAGGCCGTGCCTGAGAAGCGGATCGTCACGCAGATCGAGCCGGACGGGAGTCAGCCGCATGAGCTTGCGCGCACGAACTCCTACGGCTACTGCGCGATGAACCTCAAGGGGTTCTTCGCGCTGGCCCGGCAGGCGGAGAAGCTGGAGATCGACCTGTGGGGCTACGAGGACGAGGGTGGCCGGAGCATTCGGAACGCTCTCGACTGGGTCATCGAGCACGCCTTCGGAGAGAGCGAGTGGGAGCATCAGAATCTCTCGGAGATCAAGCCCGGCAAGGTGCTCACATTGCTCCGCACGGCGGCTGTCGTCTACGATGAGCCGGCGTACGAGGAGCTTCTCCAGGAGCTTGCGGATGACGGGTGGGCGTCGAACCGGCACAACCTGCTCTGCCCGTCGCAATGAGGCCGGCCGGCGCCATGGAGAGGCGAGGCCCCGCTCCCGCCTGTGCCGTTGTCGTCGGAGGAGCGCAGGTGAACGTGATATTGCAGGAGCAACGGGCCGGTCAGGCGACTGCGTTCCGCTTGCACACGGCGCTCGCGGAACGCAGCCATTCGGGCCGGCCCCTCCGGACGGCATGGCGCACTTGCGAGGCCGGCGGTCCTGTGCCGTGCAGAGGCCGGTGCCCGGGAGATACATCTCGCGGCCTGTGGCGCTCAGCCAAGCAACTCCCGCGCCTTCTTCGCGATGTGCTCGGCGGTGAGGCCGAAGAGCTTCACAAGCTCCCACGGCTGGCCGGACTCGCCGAAGCGGTCGGGGACGCCAACCATCGCCAGCTTCACCGGCCGGTCGAGGCTCGCCTCGCCGATCACGCCCGCGACGCGGTTGCCCATCCCGCCCACCTGGTGTTCCTCCGCGGTGATGACCGCTCCCGTCTCAGCCGCCGCGGCGATCACCGCCGGTTTGTCGATCGGCTTGACCGTGTGCAGGTTCACCACGCGCGTCTCCAGCCCGAACTCCTCCTTGAGAATCACCGCCGCCCGCATCGCCTCCGGCACCATCGGCCCGCAGGCGATGATTGCGAGGTGCTCATCCTCAGGCTCGTACTCCGTCGAGAGCACTGTCTCGAAGGCGTCCACGAAGCGCTCCTGCGCACCGCGGTAGCGTATGACGTTCGCGATGCCCGCCTCGAAGGGCGTGGCCTCGGTCGTCACCACCGGCGTCGCCTCCCGCGCAAAGCGGATGACGGTGGGCGCATCGTTGACTGCCGCCGCGCGCGTGGCCTTCGCCGTCTCGATCGCGTCACACGGAACATACATCACGAAACCCGGGATCGCGGTGATGACTGAGATCTCCTCGAGCGCCTGGTGCGTCGCGCCGTCAGGGCCGACGGAGACGCCGCCGTGAGCGTCGGCGACCTTCACCGGGAGACCGGAGTAGGCGACGGTTGTGCGAAGCTGATCCCAGTTGCGCCCGGTGGAGAAGACGCCGTAGGAGCCGATGAACGGGACGCGGTCCTCCAGCGCGAAGCCGGCTGCCACGGTCGTCATGTTCGCCTCGGCGATCCCGCAACTGATGAAGCGCGGGAGGCGCTCCGGGTCATCAGTGCCGTCCTCAGGCTGATAGAAGCGGTTCATGCAGATCGAGCCGGTGATATCCGCGCCGTGGGCGACCACTCGCTCATCCGCGCCGATCTCCGCGATGCCGTCGCCGAAGCCCTTGCGGGTGGCGTTCATCTCCACCTGCATCGCCTCGCCCTCGTTCCACCACCAGTCGCGATCGAACTTCGGCACCGCGTCATCGGCGCGCGCGGCGCCGAGACGGCCGTAGGCGTCCGCGAAGGCCAGGATCTCATCGACGCGCTCGGGCGTGAAAGTCTCGGCCACGCCGATGCACTCGAGCGCGCGGTCCAGTGATTCGTCGCCCGAGCGTCCGCTCTTCGGCGGGGATCCGTGGTAGCCGACCACGTTCTCGGCGTAGCTGACACACTTGCCCTTGATGGTGTCGGCGATGATCAGCGCAGGTCGGCCCCGCACGCTGTCGGCTCTTGCAAGGCCGCCGAGGATGTCTGCCATGTCGTGGCCGTCGATGTCGAAGACTTCCCAGCCGAATGCCTCGTATTTCGCCGCGAGCGACTGGACGTTGCAGACCTCGGAGGTAGGGCCGTCGATCTGCAGGCCGTTGTCGTCGATGATCGCCACGAGGTTTTCGAGGGCGTGGTGAGAGGCGAACATCGCGGCCTCCCAGACCGAGCCCTCCTGCTGCTCGCCGTCGCCCATGATGCAGTAGATTCGGTGTGAGCGGCCGCGCAGCTTCGCGTCCACCGCCGCCCCGCAGGCCACGCCGAGTCCCTGGCCGAGCGAGCCGGCGGATACCTCGATGCCCGGGAGCTTGCGGCAGTTGGGATGGCCCTCGAAGGGCGAGCCGAGCTTGCGCAGGAGTACGCACTTCTGCTCGCCGGGAATGTCGGCGAATTCGTCCAGTGGCTCGCCATGCCAGCTCACGGGCATGTCGTCGAAATATCCCGCGACGCCGAGAGTGGCGTAGATGGCAGGGGCCTTGTGCCCGGCCGACCAGAAGACCCGATCGCGCTCCTCCCAGCGAGGGTTGGCCGGGTCATGGTCGAGGTGGTGGAGGTACATCGCGGCCGCGATGTCCGCGATCGACATCGTCCCGCCGAGATGGCCGCTTCCTGCCGCATGGAGTGAGATCGTCACCCACGCGCGGATCTCACGCGCGGCCTGCTCCAGTTCATCGATGTTGTACGCCCGGCGCGGCTTTCCAGTCGCCGAATCGAGTAGAGGCATCTGTCTGCCACTCCCTTCGTAGTCTCTCGATGCTTGTGTTCGCGGAAACCTCCTTCCTGCGCCTCGCGAGCGAGATGAAAACCTATGTGTCTTCGGCACACTAACTTCGCGCTTCGGCTCTGTCAACTGCCGGAGCACGTTTCGTGCGATGATGCAGGGCTGAGCGCTGGATTGCGCGAAGATAGGGGCATGCCTCAGACACGAGCCGAACTCGGCCAGTTCTTCACCCCGCGCACCGTCATCGACACCGCGCTCGCGATTCTCCACGACCTCGGCGCGGAGATCGCGGGCGTCCGTGTGTGCGACCCGGCCTGCGGTCCGGGGGAGTGGCTGCAGGGGGCCCTCGGCGCAGGGGCCGAGGAGGCGCTGGGGATCGACTGCGACCCCGCGATGATCGGGCAGTGGCAGGAGAGCGGGCTGGCCGCGGACGCGCGCTGCCGGCTCATGGTCGGCGACGGGCTGCTGCCCGCGCTTGAACTGGCCGGGACGTCGGACCTCGTGCTCGGCAACCCTCCCTTCGGCGCTGAGCTTCCGGATCTGCGCGAAGAGGCGCTGTGCAACATCGCCCGACACTACCGCCTCGCGCGACGCGGGGAGCAGCCCCGTCTCTTCGCCAGTCCATCCGCCGCGGAGATCGAGCGCATTCGGCGCTTCCCGACGGAGGTGCTTTTCCTTGAGCGCTTCGTGGAGATCTGCCGCCCCGATGGCTGGGTCGCGATCGTGCTCCCCGAGGGCCTCTTCGCGAACCGCCGGTGGCGCCACGCCCGCGAGTGGCTGCTGCGGGAGATGACCGTGCACGTCGTGGCCGCCCTTCCTCGGATCACATTCCGCGCCCACGCGACCACCGCGCGCACATGCCTGATGCTGATGCAGCACCGGCCGCCGTCGGCGTCCCACGAGACGGCGCTGTGCGAGGTGCAGGAGTGTACACCTCGCGCGCTCGGGGCCATGCGCGAGGCCCTTCGCGATGGCGTCACCGTCACCGACCGGCTCGATCTCCTTCCGCCGATCTTCAGCGACTGAACGGCCGTGCTCAAGTTGTGTGCCGACGGGTCGTTATGAAAGTGAGGACCATCCGCGGGCGCGGATGGTCGGGCTTTCTACCATCACGACCGGCGAGGTGACAGGGATGGCACATGCCACGGTTGAGCCGACGCTTCAGCTCGATGAAACGATCGAGGTGCTCTTCGTCGATGACGATGCCGCTCAGCGGGAGATGTACCGCCGGCGACTGGAGCGGGCGGGCTGCCGCGTGCGGCTGGCAAACAGCGCCGACGCGGCGACCGCGGAAGTCCGTGAGCGACCGCCGCATGTAGTTGTGCTCGACATAGCGATGCCCGGTCGCGACGGACTGAGTTGTCTGCAGGAGCTGCTGGACATCCAGCCGGCGATGCCGGTGATCATCAACACCGCGTATCTCTCGTTCACCGACAACTTCCTGGCGTGGGCGGCGGATGCGTACGTCGAGAAGACCGCCGATGCCGGCCCGCTGATCTCGGCCATCAGGGACGTCGTTGAGGGGGCGGCCGTCTGCTGAGCGCGAGCTGCGCGCGTCTGCCGGGGGCCCTTCTGCATGGCTCCCCCGCATGGTCGAGACGGCGGGGGAGGGTGTAAACGCAGACTGTCGGTGG
>JBNJEK010000052.1:0-19408 GCA_051745855.1 Armatimonadota bacterium | reverse complement strand
GACACCATGGCCGACCTTCCGAGCGCCTGCGAGCACCTGCATCTGCCGATCCAGGCGGGCTCGGACGCGGTGCTGAGGGCGATGGGCCGCGGGTACACGCACGCGCATTTCCGGTCGCTGATCGACGCCGCGCGCGAGGCGATTCCCGGTCTGTCGCTCACCACCGACGTGATGGTCGGCTTCCCCGGCGAGACCGAGGCTGACTTCGAGCAGACAATGCGCGCGTTCGAGGAGATTCGTTTCGACCAGGCGTTCATGTTCAAGTACAATGACCGCCCCGGCACCCGCGCCGCGAAGATGGAGCCGAAGGTCCCCGAAGAGGAGAAGCAGCGCAGGCTTGTGAAGCTGGTGGCGCTGCAGAACGAGACCGCCAGGGAGATCAACGTGGCGCTGGAGGGCGAGGTCTTCGAGGTGCTGGTGGAGGAGCCGGACCCGAAGTCGGAGGGCCACGTCCGCGGCCGCACGCGTCAGCAGAAGCTGATGATCTTCGCCGGGCCCGAGTCGCTCATCGGCGAGATCGTCGAGGTCCGCGCGGTCGAGGGCTACTTGTGGGGCTGGATGGGCGAACTCGCGGAAGAAAGCCGTTAAGGAGGGGCGGCCCTCCCGCCACGCCGTTTGTGGCGGGAGGGTGAGACGGCGCCAGCCGGCTCAGCTTCCTTGCCCGCCCGCCGTGGCCGTCCTCCCGCAAAACGACGGCAGGCTGGAAAGCCTGCCCCACGAACGGCAGGGATGGTCGGCATCGGTAGTACAAACGACGCATGGCCCGCGCCGTCCGCCGTTCAGTCGTTACCTGGCAACTGGGAACTGGCAACTGGAGGCCTTTCCGTGCCCGACCCGAGCAAATTCACACCCGTCTTCAAGCAGTGGCATGAGGCCAAGCAGCGCTATCCGGATGTGCTGATGCTTTTCCGGATGGGCGACTTCTACGAGATCTTCGGCGAGGATGCCGAGGTCGCCGCACGCGAGCTTGAACTCACCCTCACCTCCCGCCGGGCAGGCGAGGGCATCAAGCTGCCGATGTGCGGCGTCCCTTATCACGCCATCGACAAGTACCTCGCCACCCTCATCCGCCGCGGCTATCGCGCCGCCATCTGCGACCAGGTGGAGGACGCGTCGAAGGCCAAGGGGCTCGTCCGGCGCGACGTCACCCGCGTGGTGACGGCGGGGACGCTCGTCGAGGACTCGCTGCTCGACACTCGAGATCACAACTTCCTGCTTTCAATCGCCCGCGAGAACGGGAGCTTCGGAATTGCGGCGGTCGATGTCTCCACCGGCGACTTCCTCGTCACTGAGCCCGCGCCCGTCACGCGCGAGCAACCCGATGAACCCGAACTGCCGGCGACAGGCCCGCAACGCCTCGATCCGGCCATCGCGGCCGTCGTGGACGAGGCCACGCGCCTCTCCCCCACTGAGGTGCTGCTCCCGCCCGATCTCGCCGACGAGGAGGAGTTACGCAGGCTCCTCGACCACAACCTGCAGGCTCCGGTCACCATCTCCGACGAGGCCGGCGGCGTCTTCATGTCCTCCGCGGAGCTTCTGCAGGAGCACTTCGGCGTGGAGTCGCTGCGCGGCTACGGCTGTGAGGATATGCCCGCGGCCATCGCGGCGGCGGCGCAGGCGCTGGAGTACCTCAAGCACACGCACCTCGACGGCATGCCGCACCTGTCGGGCATTACCACCTACTCGACTGAGCAGTTCCTCGTCATCGATGCGGCCACGCGGCGGAATCTCGAGTTGACCACCACGTTGCGGGAGAACCGCCGCGAGGGTTCGCTGCTGTCGCTGATCGACCGCACCTCCACCGCGATGGGCGGGCGGCTGCTGCGCGATTGGCTGCTGCAGCCGCTGCTGGACCCGGCGCGCATCAACGAGCGCCTCGACGCGGTGGACGAGATGGTGCGCGACCGCCTCACCGCCGAGGACCTGTCCGAGCACCTTCGCGATGTCTACGACGTCGAGCGCCTGACCTCGCGCGTCACCGCCGCCCGCGCGAACGCCCGCGACCTCGTCTCCCTGCGCGAATCGCTGCGCCGACTGCCGCTGATCGCCGAGATTCTCTCCGAGTGCGAATCGCCGCTGCTGGCCGACCTGCGCGGGCAGATCGCGAACCTCGAGGATGTGACCGCATTGCTCGACGCGGCGCTGCTCGATGACCCGCCGATTCAGATCAGCGAGGGCGGGATCATCCGCGAGGGCTACTCCGAGGACCTCGATGAGATCCGCGACATCGCCACCGGCGGGAAGCGGTGGATCACGGAACTTGAGTCAAAAGAGCGCGCGCGGACCGGGATCGACTCGCTGAAGGTCGGCTACAACAAGGTCTTCGGGTATTACCTCGAAGTGACGCATGCGAACACGGATAAGGTCCCCGAGGATTACGACCGGAAGCAGACCCTGACGAACGCCGAGCGCTACATCACGCCCGAACTCAAGGAGCAGGAGTCGAAGATCCTCGGCGCCGAGGAGCGCATGCAGGAGATGGAGTACGAGCTTTTCTGCGAACTCCGCGCGCAGGTCGCCGAGCACGCCGAGCCGCTGCTTTCGACCGCGCGGGCGCTGGCGGCCATCGACAGCATCGTCTGCCTCGCGGAGGTCGCGATCGAGTACGACTACGTTCGGCCTGAGGTCGATGCGGGCGATGAGATCGAGATCCGCGCGGGGCGACACCCGGTCGTCGAGCGCGCGGCCGGGCAGGAGCCCTTCGTGCCGAATGACACGCTGCTTGATCGCGACGGCCATCAGATGCAGATCGTGACCGGGCCGAACATGTCCGGAAAGTCCACATATCTGCGGCAGGTGGCGCTGATCGCGCTGATGGCGCAGATGGGGAGCTTCGTGCCGGCCGACAGCGCGAGAATCGGCGTGGTCGATCGCATCTTCACACGCGTGGGGGCGTCGGACGACCTCGCGACGGGCCGCTCCACGTTCATGGTGGAGATGAACGAGACCGCGAACATCATGAACAACGCGACCGCGCAGTCGCTGGTGATACTCGACGAGATCGGGCGCGGCACCTCGACCTTCGACGGCGTCTCGATCGCGTGGGCGGTGGTGGAGTACCTGATCGAGCAGATCGGCGCGAAGACGCTCTTCGCCACCCACTACCACCACCTCAACGAGCTTGAGAGCCTCTTCGACGAGGTGCAGAATCTGAAGGTCATTGCGCGCGAGGAGGGCGACCGGATCACGTTCCTCCGACGCATCGAGCCGGGCGGCACCCAGCGCAGCTACGGCATCCAGGTGGCGCGGCTGGCAGGGCTCCCCGAGGCGGTGGTCGAGCGCGCGAAGGAGGTCCTGCACACCCTCGAGCGCGAAGACATCGGCACGGAGATCGGCCCGTCGCAGGAGGCGGCCTCACACGTGGCGCAGACAGTGCAGCTTCAGCTTTTCGAGGCCGCCCCGCACCCGATCGTCGAGGAACTGAAGTCACTCGACCCGCAGAACATGACGCCGCTGCAGGCGCTGGAGGCGCTTGCGAGGCTCAAGGAGAAGGCAGAGGACGGCGGCTAACGGCGGCGCGCGCCGTTGTCGTTCGGAGCGACGCATGTTCACATGCGTCGGCCGTTTGCCGTCAGCCGTTGACGTGGCAACTACTACTACGGACGCATCTGAAGATGCGTCCCTCCGGACGGCAACAGCAAACGACTCAGGAGGCTCGCACAATGCCCGACATCCCGCAGTTCACACGCGTAAGCGACGAGCCGGTGCTTGACCTCGACGCGATTCGATGGCCCGCGAAGCGACAGACGATCATGTTCCCGGCGGTGGTGGAGGCACCCGCGTGGCTGACTGAGCCGCTGGATGCGCTTTACATGTACTATGCCAGCCACCACGGCACCGGCCTCGGCCTTGCGACCGCGCCAGAGCCCGAAGGGCCGTGGACCGTGCAGAATCCGATCTTCTCTCTCGATGATGCGCCGATGATCGCCGGACATATCTCCTCGCCCGACGTGCTGATAGACGAGGACGCCGAGCGCGTCTACCTTTACTACCACGGCGGCAACGCCGCCGGGAAGGGCCAGGTGATGGGTTGCGCGGTCGGCTACGATGGGGTTCACTTCGAGGTGGAAAATCCTGACCCGCTGATTCTCCCCAGTGAGAATGAGGGCGCGTGGGACAGCGTCTCCACCGCATACCTGCGCCCCTTCAGGCTGGACGGCCGCATACTCGGCCTGTACATGGGCAACGGTGGTCAGCGATCGGTGCCCGAAGTTGGACATAACTGCCAGGGAATCCTGCGCGCCCGCGACTACCAGCACTGGGAGCGCGTGCGCGAGGATCCGCTCATCGAACCTGACGGCGTCAACGACTTCGGCAAGATCCGCCACTCCGGCGTCCACGTGCGCGGAGACACGCTGGATGTGTACTACTCCACGCGCACCTCGCGGGCCTTCGAGCGTGAGGTCATCCGCCTTGCCCGCGTGGACGCATCGCTCCCGCCGGAGCAGTGGCATGCGGAGAAGCTCGGGACGGTCCTTGAGCCGGGCCCTGACTGGGAGGAGCCGGACCTGCGCGACCCCTTCCCCTTCGAGTGGGATGGTCGGCTCTATCTCTTCTACGCGGGTGGCGAGGAGGCCGGCATCGGCCTGGCGGAGGCAGTCACGGGTGAGTAGCCGCCGACCCGCGCCACAGAATTCGCCATGGCCATCCGCGGCGGGAGGTGTCGCCGGAAATGTCGGAAGACCGTGATGAGAGAGTGTTCCGCTACCGCCCCGCGTGGCAGAAGTGGGCGCTCGCCCTTGCCATCATGATCGGATGGACGTGGTACCACCTCAGCTTCGGCTACGGAACATGGGTGGTGGAAGAGCCTCTCGGGCCGCTCAGCGCGGCTTACCTCGCGATGATCGCGCTCTTCGTGGGCGGTCTCGGCCTCCTGCCGACGGTGAGTCTGCTGCTGTTTTTCACCCAGGGGCACATCACGGTGACGGATGAGCGCCTGCGGTGGCGGACCTGGTGGAGCGAGAGGGTGCTGTCGTGGGATGAGATCAGGGCGGTGGGCGAACCGAGCGACTACGGCAGTTGGCGCGGAATACTCCAGTTCTGGCTGGAAAGCGACCAGAGTATCCGCATCGTCACCGACCAACGATCGCGAGACATCCCCTCCGGACTGTTGCGCGAGAATGGTGACAGCGCGTATGAGGCCATCGCGGACGCCGGCGGCTTCACCGAGAGCTTCGACCACGACGGGCGGACATTCCGCTGCCGCCCCGGGTGGACGCCGGAAGAACTCCCGCAGCGCCACCCGTGGAGGAGGGTTCCGAACTGATGTGCTCCGCGTCCGACGGACAGGCGTTTCGCTACCGTCTCTCCCGTCCCGCTCGGGTGATGCTCGGCCTGCTTCTTGCCATCACCACCGCGCTCGGCGCGCAGTACATCTTCCTCGACCTCACCGGACGCGATCCCGGCTCGCTTGTCGGCATGCTCTTCATCATGCTCGCGCTCGCCCTGGTGCTTGTGCCGGTCCCCGCGATGGAGATCATGTGGCTGGTGCGCGGACGGGTCGTGGTCGATGCATCCGGACTTCGCTGGCGCGGATGGGGTGGGTGGACTGAGCGGGCGTGGGACGAGATCCTCGCAGTCGGCGTGCCGGCCCCGGATTCACGCAGGGAGGACGACGCGCGCATCCACGTGGTGACCGAGGACGAGTACGAGTTCATCCACGGCTTCGGCCTTCGAGGCGTTGAAGATCTGCGCGATGCATTGCGCGACTGCGGCGCGCTGGAGGAGGTCGAGGTCATCGGCAGACATATGTTCCTGTGCCGACCGGGAGCAGCAAAGAGCGTGCGCGAGCGAGCGGAGGGCCACGTGGATCTGCCGATCGATGATGACACCATCGACTTCTGGTCGCGGCGGTTCAGACGCTTCTGACGACATCTGCGCACCGGCGGCGGGCCTTCGCGCGAACCGCCGTGGCATGGACGGAGTTGATCGTATGCCCGATCGGCCGAATGTCATCATCATCTTCACCGACGAGCAGCAGGCTCGATCCCTGCCGATGTATGGCAACCCGATCGTCGAGGCGCCGCATCTTACGCGGTTTGCGCAGGAGGGTGTGCAATTCACGCAGGCATTCACCTCATGCCCGTGGTGTGTACCCGCTCGCGTCGCGATGATGACCGGGCGCTACCCCCGCATCAACGGCTCCCGCACCAACGAGCATCTGATGCGACCCAGCGAACGACAGATGCCCGCGGTCTTTGCGGATGCCGGATACTCCGTCGGGCTGGTCGGCAAGAATCACTGCTTCCGCGACGAGCAACTTGCGGAATTCGATCACGTCTGGCTGGCGAACCACCTCGGCCCCGTTGACGCGTCGCACGACCGGCGGGTGGAGGCGGCGAAGAGGTGGGTGCGCGAACACGGCCCCGGCCCGCGTTGCTGGGGCGCGGCAACGAACCCTCACCCGCACGAGGCGCTCGGCACCGCGCAGACGATCAGCCACGGAATCGACTTTCTCGATCGCTTCGGTGACGCCCCCTTCTTCCTGTGGCTGTCGATCCCCGATCCGCACACGCCGCTGCAGGCCGCGGAGCCGTGGGCGTCGATGTACGACCGCGACGCGGTGCCGCTTCCGCCGCTGCTCGACGATGAGATGGCGAACAAGCCCACCTGCCAGCAGATCGACTTCCGGGCGCTGTGCGGCGACACGGTGACCGAGCCGATCATGCGCGAGGCGATCGCAATGTACTGCGGGATGGTCTCGGCGATCGACCACGAGGTCGGGAGATTCCTCGGAGAGCTTGCCGACCGCGGTCTCGACGAAGAGACGGTCGTGGTGTACATGTCCGATCACGGGGACTACGTTGGTGAACACCGGATGATCCGCAAGTCGAAGGCGTTCTACGACTGCCTGACGCAGATCCCGCTGATGATGCGCTGGCCGGGCATGCTCGAGGAAGGGCGAACGCGCGACGAGCTTCTGAGCAACGTGGATCTCATGCCGACGCTGCTTGACCTGTGCGCGCTCGAGACGCCCGCGGGCGTGCAGGGCCGCAGCTTCGCGCCGCTGCTGCGGGGCGAGACCTACCAGGCCCGTGACGCACTGCTCTTCGAGGCCGGCAACATGCTCGATCCCGTCGAGCTTGAGGACGCGGGGCCCTTCCCCGACGGCCCGCTGACGCCGGACTTCTCGCCGAAGATGAAACTGGGCGGCCGGGGACTTATCCGCGGCGTGCGCACTCACACTCACAAGCTGGTGCACTACCCGGGCCGCTCCGAAGGTGAACTTTACGATCTCACGCAGGATCCGTGGGAACTGCACAACCTCCGCGGGGCGCCCGGCAGCGAGGAGATCGAGGCGGCGCTCATCGAGCGTCTCCTCGACCTGCACGTCGAGACGACCGACCCGCTGCCGGTTGACCGGAATGCCACGCCGGACTGAAGGGCGATCGCCGCTCACCAGCGCTCGGCCGGCGCGGGAGGTCGAGGCAGAATCAAAGCGCCCGCCAGTCCCGGGAGAGATTGGCGGGCGCGGTTTCGTTTCGCGCAGGGGAGGCGGACAACCAGTCCTCTGCGTTAGAACTACTGGCATTATACACCTTATATTAAGCCTGCGGGCAGAATTATGCTCAATGTTTGCTCAAGATATTCTTGAGGAATCGGTCATCTCTCAGTCATCGTTCCGGTTGCGGAGGCGGAGGGCCTCCGTTCCTCGCGCAAGGTGGCGACTCTCGAGGATGTACCACAGCCACGTCGCGGCAAGGACGAAGGCGGCCGTGCCGAGGATGATGTGCACCTGATGCGCCATGTAAAGCGCCAGGATCGAGCTTGCAATGACGATCCCGGTGACGGCGAAAGCAACCGACCTCATCTGACGCCGCGTCTTGCGATTCGGCCCGCTTCTGCGAGCACTGCGGCGCGAGGCCGTCATGCGATCGGCCAGCAATCCCGCACCCGCCCCGAGGCTGATCGCAGCCGCGATCATTGCGAGCCGCATGCCACCGCTGTGCAGGTTCTCCTGGTAGTGCGCGCAGGCGACGACGCCGCCCGCGGCCAACACGCCCACCGCGATCGCCCAGCCCACGTCGATCGTCTGCCGTCTTTTGCTCCTGCGCCGCCTCTTCACCTGTGTCTCCCGGGAAGATGCAGTTTGCGGGCCCCGCGTCCGCTTCAGTCGGCAAGCTCAGGGAATGCCTCGCGCACCGCGTCATGCGTGATCCTTCCGTCGATCACGTTGAGCCCGCGCGCGAGCAGCCTGTCCTGCTCACACGCCGCCTCCGCGCCAAGCGCCGCGATCTTCTGCACGTAAGGCAGCGTCACGCTGGTCAGGGCGAACGTCGAAGTGCGCGGAACGAGCGCCGGCATGTTCGGCACCGCGTAATGCACGACCCCGTGCATCGTGTACGTGGGCTCGGAGTGGCTCGTCTGCCGGATGGTCTCCACGCAGCCGCCCTGATCGATGGCTACGTCCACGATCGCCGACCCCGGCTTCATCTCCCTGACGGCCTCCTCCGCCACCAGCCTCGGCGCCCGCGCGCCGGGTATGAGCACTGCGCCGACCAGCAGATCGGCGTAGCGGGCCGCCCGCGCGACCGCGTAGGGGTTGGAGAAGAGCGTGATCAGGTTGCCGTGAGTGATCTCCTCCATGTGCCTGAGCGGATCGGCTTTGATGTCAAGCAGTGTGACCTGCGCCCCGTAGCCGAGCGCCACTTGCGCGGCGTTCTGCCCGACGGTGCCCGCGCCGATGATGACCACCTCGGCGGGCGCGACCCCGGTGACCCCGCCCATCAGTACGCCCCGGCCGCCCCACGCGCTCTCAAGGCAGCGCGCGCCGACCTGCGTGGCGAGCCGACCGGCCACCTCGCTCATCGGCTCGAGCAGCGGAAGGTGCCCGTCATCGGTCTGCACCGTCTCATACGCGATGCCGACTACCTCGCGCTCCAGCAGCGCCTCGGTCAGTTCGCGCGAGGACGCGAGATGCAGGTAGGTGAAGAGCACGAGACCGGGCTGGAGATGATCGTATTCCTCCGGCAGCGGCTCCTTCACCTTGATGACCATGTCCGCTTCATCCCACGCGGTGGCGGCATCGACGATGCGCGCCCCGTGGGCCTCGTATTCGCCGTCGGAAATGCCGCTGTCTGTGCCCGCATCATGCTCGACCAGCACCTCGTGGCCGTCCCTGACCAGCGCATCCACGCCCGGGGTTGCCAGCGCCACTCGATGCTCTCCATCTTTGATCTCGCGAGGCACACCAATGCGCATTGATGCCCATCCCCTTCGCCGGCGTCCCGTCAGGTCGGATCGGGCGCCCGCATTCAGATTCAGACGAAGAACGAAAGGTAGAACCATGCGACCGGCGCTGCGAAGAGCAGTCCGTCGAATGTGTCGAGCATCCCGCCGTGAGGTCCGAGCAGTGTGCCGAAATCCTTCATCTGAAGATCGCGCTTGATCACCGATTCGGCGAGATCGCCGACCTGGGCGGCCGCCGAAAGCAGCAGGCCCAGCACAAGCCCGTGTCCGGCGGAGAGGCCGACCCATCCGACGCCCACGGCCATCGCTGTCAGCACGCCCCCGACCATGCCCGCGGCCGCGCCCTCCCACGTCTTGTTCGGACTGAGCTTCGGCGTCATCCTGCTCCGGCCGAAGAGCTTCCCGATCCCCCACGCCGCGGTGTCTGAGATCCACACCGTCGCCATCATCAGCATGAGCGCCCCGAGCCGCGCCTTCAACTGCCCCTCGCTCTCCCCGGTGACCGCCAGCGGGATGTCGAATGTGCACAGCAGGAAGATGAAGCTCATCGGGAGGGCAACGTAGAGCGCGCACAGCGTCGTCACCGCCGCGTCCCGGATCCGCCCCGGCTCTCCGGTGCGGCCGAACTGCGCGGCCAGCGGGGCCGCGGCAGTCACGAAGGCCATCAGCACAACAAGCTCGGCCCACAGCTCATGCCCGCCGAACTGTGCTGCCATCAGCAGCAGCAGCGCGCAGAGATAGCCGACCCCCGCCTCGGGGCGCTGCCCCCGGACGATGAGCGCGGAGTAAAGCTCCCCCATCCCCATCAGCGTGGCGAACGCCACGGCGAGGTAGAGCCACCAGCCGCCCACGTATGCCACCAGCAGCAGCACCGGGACTTCGATCAGCACGATCAGGTAGTACCAGGGCGACATCAAAGCTCTCCTTATGACACGGCCGTCTTCGGGCGGGCTGTCGTGAGACAGAAGGTAAGTTCCACGCCCGCCCCCCGGTCTCCTTTGCGCGGGTACATGGAAGAAGCGGCGCCGGTGCGGGCGCCGCTTCCCGAGCGCGTGCTCGTCGCCCCGCCTATCTCATTGCTCCTGAGAGCATCCCTGCCGCCCAGATGATGCTGTCGGAGGGGGCGGGCTCCACCGGCGCGGCAAGCTGCGGGTCGGACGTCGCTTCCTCTGACGGATACGCACCGATGAACACTCGGTAGATCAGCGGGTTCATCGGACCAACCGTCGTCTCAGCCGACAGCGTAAGCTCCTCCCGCAGTCGCGCGTTCGGCGGAGCATCGACCTTGATGTCATGCCACTCGAAGCGGCCGAGGTCGCGCTGCACCCATGGCCTTGGCTGGTCGGGCACCGAAAATGCCGTCTCCACCAGTTCCGAGTGCCCCCCCGCCTCGGCCGTGAACATTCGCGACGGCGCCACGCCCCACTCATCCGGAAGTGACACATTCAGCCACCCGCTGACATCCTCCGGGAGGAAGTTGTACACGCGCATCTGCAGCCTGTGATCCGGCTGAGGCCGCAGCAGCACGCCCTTGGTGATGATGTCGGCGCTCGTGAAGTTCGCCGTCACGAAGAGGCCGCGCAGCAGCGGCTCCTCGACGGCCGTCAGCGCGTGTCCCGCTCGCGCATTCACAGTCGCCGCCCACCACGCCCCCCGGGCGTGACCGCCGTTCTCGCGCACACGATCGAGGCTGCTCAGAGCGCGGTCAAGCAGCCGCTCCGCGAACGGGCACTCGCGCCCCCCGCTCGCCTCTCGCACGCCTGAACGCGTCCGGGAGATCGCGTCCAGCGTCTTCTGCAGGTCATCCCGGGAGACGTTGTTCATGCGCGGGTAGAGCGCCCCCAGGCCGTCGGCGATGCCGCCCATGCGCTCGGCCAGCCGCGCCAGGCGCCAGATCGTGTTGGTGTGAATCGGCCGCAAATCCTCCTCCGCACGGGCACTGTCCACCACGCGCAGCATCAGGTCGCCGATCAGCCGCTGAACCTCAAAAAACGAGGCTGCGCCGTGGGGACGCACGTCCAGCACCCGCTCACACGCGTCCTCCACGGCCGCTCTGAGCAGGTCGCCGCCGCCCGGGCCGACGCATGCCTCAAGGTCCTCCTCGAGAGGATCGAGCCAGCGCGAGGCGGTCGGGCTTTCATGCCCCAGATCAGTCGTGAGGACCACCTCGAGCCCCGCCGAAGCGGCCGTGGCAAACTCGGCCGGCGAGACCCCGAGGACCGCCACCGCGTTGGGTGACAGTTCGACCGTCGCATTCTGCCCCTGCAGCGCTGTGACCGTGCCGAGAGCATCGATCACGCGCGCGCCCGGCGACACATCTATCTGCGCCCGCCGCGTTCCTTCCTCGGTCCAGCCGATCACCATCGGCGCGCCCTGCCGAACGAAAAGCTCCATCGTCGCGCCCTCAGGAGCATCGAGCGGCCCGACGTAATGCGCGGATTCGAGCAGCCAGCGTGTCACCGCAAAGGCCACGTATGCCGGGCGCGGATGCAGTTCACCGTCCTCCCAGACCGCAAGAGCGTTCGGTGTCTCGTGCGAGGGGAAGACGCCTCCGAGGCACTGTGCTCGGACAAAGAGATCCTCACCGAAGGCCTTGAGTGTCGCGTAGACCCGCGGCATGAAACCCGCCTCTGTCGCGCCGCCATCCGGCGGGTGGAAGCCGCACTCGGTGAGGGCGGTGTCCCGCAGCGCCCCGACTTCGGCGAGCGCCTGGGGCATGTTGCGGTACCAGTGCATCATCATCCACTGCGGGTCGTCGTGGTAGGGGTGGTACGCGATCCGGTCGAGGTAGTCGGCGCAACCCGACCAGATGGTGTACTTCATCTCCGTCATGTGTCCGCATGAGCCGTATACGATCGGAATCCGACCATGCTGCTTGATAGTGGCGTACGCAATGCGGAGCATGTCGAGGTAGCGGTTCCAGCTTCCGTAGTAAAAGTTCTGATCCGCCTCACTCCAGACTTCCCACGCGCGGACGAGCCGGGCGCCGGTTCGCGGGAGCGTGTCAGCGGGGTGCTCCGGCGCCGGTCTCAGGCGCTGGCGGGCAAGGGTGTCCGCCATCGCGTCGATGAAGTCGTACCACTCGATCGTGCGGGCAGGCTGCCAGGTGTACCACGCGGTGTCCACGCGCCCCTCAGCATCGATCGGCTTGACGCTGTAGTAGCGCGGAGTGTGCCCTGTGAGCACGGTGAGCTGCATCTTTCGCTCCCGCGCCTGCGCCGCGACCGCGTTGACCCAGTCCAGATCGTACTCCCCCTCCTCGCGCTCCACTGACGTCCAGGCGAATTCCGTCCGGAGGTGCCGGGCGCCCATCTGCCAGGCGGCGTCCCAGAACGCGTCCGATGTGCTTGTGCCGCCGATGCCGAAGAGGCCGCCGTCACCACGCGCATCATCGGGATGAGGAACGACGCAGAAGACCTTCTCGTGGCACTCACCGGATTCGAATCGCAGGGCGAGTGTGAAATACCCCACTCCGGGCCACGGCGATACCCGGAGTGTGGTGGAGCCGTGGCCTGCGCGAATCTCACCCTCCGCGCGCAGATCCCCGCGGTGATCTGTGATCGTCCACGCCAGTTGTTGCGCTGGCAGGTCCGAGTGGATGGAGAACTGCACCGAGTCGCTGGACAGGAACGTGCTTGCCTCTCTCGCAGTTCGGACTTCCACCGCTGCATCGGCGCGACAGCAGAAAGTCAGGACAAGCAGGGCGCCCAGCAGCCCCGCGAATATCCGGCCGTACTCCTCGTGAAAGAACATCCATCGCGACCCCTTCTTCCCGGTGCGATATGTCGGCGCGTGGACCGGTTGGAGTTCCGGCCGACGCACCGTTCAGTCCGTACATCGGTCGGGGTCGGCGAGGAGTTGAGCGGCCGGTTGCCATCGGGTGGCGGCTCGTCGCCGTCAGCCATTGTGCCGTGCGTCGTGCCGTTCTGCCGTCGCTGTCTTCGCTTTCGTCGCTGTCGTCGCCGCCGTATCACGTCCAATCTATCTTGTGGTACTCCCACGGCACGTAGGGCAGGGCGGCGGCGAGGCGCTCGCGATCATCGCCCTGCTCGCCGGCGATCGTCAGCAGGTCGGATGCCACCGCGGAGGGGATGTCGAGGCGGCGCATCAGCATTCGGTTCACGAGCAGTTCCTTGCCCTCGACGGTTATCTCCCGCGTCGCGTCATCGCCCTCCCAGATCGTGTCGTCGTAGTCGGGCGACCAGACATTGATCTTCAGTTCAGCGACGGCGTCGAGATCGGCCGCAACTTTCTCAAAAAGCCTCGCAGGTGCGATCGGCTGCCCCATGATCATCGTGGCGCGCAGCCCCTCCTCAAAGCCCATCTCGCGCATGAGCATCCTCCACGGACTGTCCACGCTCGCGATGGTGCTGACGGGCCAGCCGCGCCGCGCCCCCTCGGCGCATACGCCCAGCAGCGCCTCGCGCACTGCACTGTCGCTGACGCCCGCGATCTCCATGATCGAGATCTGCTCGTCCGGGCGCTGGCTGGTGCGCACCGTGGCGATGCAGTAAGCCTGCAGTTCACCGTCCGCGGGATACCTTGCGAAGATGACCTCCTGAGGGATGACCGTGAAGATCATATCATTGAGCGCCATCTCCCAGTACCCGACCTCGCGAGGGCGGAAGCCGCCGTAGTCGCCGAACGCCGCGTTGAAGACCCGCAGCAGTTCCGGCTGGATCGCGAGGCAATCGTCGAGGCCACCGACGGCCACGTCGCCCGCCTCGACATCGGCGGGCGCCCACGTCATTGGCCGCATGTATATCAGGTCGCGGTGTCCGGAGCGCTCGTAGAAGCGGTAGCCCGCCGTGCGCTCGCCACCCCGGTAGACCATCAGGGCCTCCGCGCGCTCGGCGAGAAACTCCCTGGCCGCGTCGATCATCGCGCCGCCGACCCCGCGCGAGCGAAAGTCCGCGCGCGTCCCGACGGCATGCTCGAACGCAGTGTCGATGATCCTGCCCGGCGCGACCTGGAAGGGCCGCTGATCGAGCGGGATCGCGCCGATGGGAATGTCATCGAGAAACGCCATCGATGCGGTGTTGGACGGGAACTTCAGCCAGTCCGCGGCGCTGACAGGCGGGAAGATTGCGTTGCGAATCGACAGCATCTGCTCGATCTCATCGGGCCAGGCCATCTCGCGGCAGACAAGGTTCTCCATGACAGGTGCTCCCTCGGCGGATGATTGCGTGTCGGCCCAGTTTCCTCGTGGCGATGAACAAGACCTGCGCGCGGGCGCGCGCCGGGGGTGTATCCTGAGATTATCGGCACCGCAGCAGCGTTCAGCAAGGAACCCGGACTCCGGGCGCCCTCGCCCGGAGAGTCGTCTTACGCCGACGTCTGAAGCGGAAACGGCGTCCAGGCGAGGCGCCTGGACTCCAGACTCGGGGCGAGATTTCCCCGGAAAGAGAGAACACGGAGGCAGCCACCGACAGTCTGCGTTTACACCCCGGGCGCCTCGCGGCAGGTCTGCCTTCTATGTTATACTGAATGTGACCGATCATGAATGCCACACCGAGAGGTGTTTCCCCCAGATGAGCGACACGAGCATGAAAACGACCGAGGCGCTGAAGCTGCGCCCGGGCGATCTTGTGATGAGCGACTTCGACGGGACGATCACGAAGCGAGACACAGGGTGGGTGGTCTTTGACGAACTGGAGCTTGACGGCGCGTGGGACTGGGAGTACCGCTGGCGCGACCGCGAGATAAGCTCGATCGAGTGCCTGACCGGACAGTGGGACCTGGTGGACCTGCCGCCGGATGACCTGATAGCGCTCATCGACACGCTCGAGACCGACGAGCGCTTCCCGGAGTTCGTGCAGAGAGCGCGCGCGGTCGGAGCCGAGGTGGTCGTGGCATCGGATGGGCTGAGCTTCTACCTCGACCGGCTCATGGAGCGCATGGGTTTCGAGATCTGCGACGGCGATCCCGACCCGGACAATCCCGGCGAGTGCATCGCGCGCTACGTGAACAAGGCGGAACTGACGCCCAAGGGAGTGAAGATCACATTCCCGCACAAAAACGAGGACTGCGAGCAGTGCGGGAACTGCAAGAGCGGTCACCTCGCGCGTCTGCAATTGGACTACGACCGCATCATCTACATCGGCGACGGATACTCCGACCGCTGCCCGGCGATGCAGGCGGACATCGTCTTCGCCAAGGACCATCTCGCCGGCCTGATGGATGAGAAGGGCGTGGAGTACGTGCCCTTCGAAACATTCGCCGACATCATCGAGAAGACGCTGAACTGAATCCGCCGGGCCTGCCATCAGCAGTTCGCGGTCGAGTGGCCGCTGGCAGCTAACACGAAATCGGCGCGCCCCTCGGATTGCAGGAGGGGCGCGCCGTGAGCGGTTGCGGATGGTGCGAGCGGTGCTACCTCAGGCGGTCGAGAGCCGCGGTGGCTTCGGCAACCTGCTCCTGCGTTCCACCGAGTTCAAGGAATTTCTCAAACTCATCGATGGCCTTTTGCTCCATAGACTCGTCACCGGCGTCGGCCATCTCGGCGTAGATCCACGCGAGGCCCCAGTGTGCCTCGGCATTGCTCGAATCCGCCTCTACCGCCGCTTCGAGCTTCTCGCGAGCGGTGACGTAGTCGCCGTCATGCTTGGCGGCCATGCCCTCGGAGACCAACTGCCCGGCGTCAGCGCCCGTCGGCGCGCCCGCGTCCTCGGCGGGCTCCTCATCCATCGGCGGGCCACCCATGCCGGGCTCTTCCATCCCGGGTTCGCCGGCCATCTCGCCTTCCATCCCGGGCTCGCCAGCCATCTCGCCCTCCATCCCGGGATCAACTCCCTCGGCAGTCTCTTCACCTTCGGGCGCCTCATCGTCGCCGCAACCCTGCAAGCCCAGGGTTACGATGAGTGCCACGATGACGATCGCGATCAGCAGGAGATTCCGTCGCATCATCATTGTTCCGCTCCCTTTTGGTGTGCCGCGCCAGGCGCGGCTTAATCCGCCGCCCGCATCACATGTCACCGGGCGGTGCGGGTTCGTCCGTCTCGTCGGCATCGTCGATCGGCGGTTCCTGCTCGATTTCCTCCTCGGTAGGAGGCGGCAGCTCTTCCATCCCAGGGTCCGCCGGCTCGTCGGTGTATGTCTCCTCAGCAGCTTCCGGGACCTCTTCGATCACTTCGTCCGGCGGAGCCGGCTCCATGACTTCCTCCGCCACCGGCGCTTCCTCTTCGGCGCAGCCAGTGAATCCCACCGCAGCGACCACAATAATCATCGCCATCAACACCAGCATCGTCTTATTCGTCTTCATCACTACGTCCTCCTCCTGTCGTTTGAGGGCTTAATGCCCCTTCGACGTCCTCGCCTTATCTCTTCGCGATCGCCCGGATCTTCCCTGCCTGATCCACCGAGCAACTTTTGACGCCTGTTGCACTCACCGCCAGAAACGCCCGTGCGCGGGCGAAGCCGCTGCACGGGCGTATTGTTGCTCGTGGGTCAGATCTACTCCTGTTGCGCCACTGTCACATGCCGTCGTCGGGCTCCGGTGCCTCTTCGGCGGCGTCCTCATCCATCTCCGCCTCGTCACCCTCATCGTCGCGAACCGGTGGCGGTGTGTCGGTTGTCATCTCCTCGACGTCCACCCCGGACGTCTCCTCCTGACCGGGATCCTCCGGCTCGTCCGTGTACACTTCCTCAGCGGCCTCAGGTACCTCGTCGATCATCTCACCGGTTACGTCGTCCGGCTCTGCCGGGCATCCGGCCATGACCATCACTGCGGCGGCGCCAAGCAGCGCCAGGAGTACGAATGTCGTCGCGCGAATCTTCATCACGTAGTCCTCCTTGATTTCGTCGCGGCCCCGATTTTGCCCGGGACTCGTTCGCTCACTTTGAAGATTCGGGGGGCGCTGGAGTTCTCCTGCCCTGATCTGGTGATCAGTTTCAGTGGGAACCGAGGACATGTTGGGGCAACGCATTCAATTCAACGCGTCCCCCGCGCTCTGCGTCGCTTCAGGAGGGCGGCAGCACCAGCCGTCGCCGCAATAAGAACCCACGTGGCGGGCTCGGGGGTTGGTGCCATTCCTCCCGGCTCAGATGAGATCGGCGCGGGAGGAGAAGGAGAGGGCTGGTCAGGTTGCGGCGAGGGGGCCCGCACAGGGGGCGCGATCCCGTATTGGTGATCGGGAGGTGCCACATTCCCGGGTGGGCTGAATCCGCCATCCTCACCCTCCGAAATGCCTCGACCCTCGTCCATCGTCCGCTCGGGAAACGATGATCCGGGACAGCCGGTGAGCAGAATCGAGGCAAGCGCCGCGCTGATCAAGATGACGGAGAGGTGATCGATGCGCGGCATATTCGCTCGCCAGCCCCTTTAGTAATGGCTTCTCAAACTGTAGCCGACTTCGTGGTTTGCTCCACTCTGCGTTACTCTGATTGTAGATCAGGCTACAAAAGAGAAACTCTCAGTCACCTCTCAATTACCATCCTCAGCCGAATCTCGTACCTATGTGCCTCGCAGAGCAGGCGCAACGCGCTCTCCTCATTCCCGCCGTCGACGCTTCAATAGCGCGCCAGCCCCCGCACTCACGGCAAGAAGGATCCACGTGGCCGGCTCGGGCGTGGGCTGTGCCCCATTGGGCCCGGGTGAGGTCGGCGATTCCCACGCAGGAGCGGAGCCATTGCCGGCATCGTGATCAATGCCTGCAACCGGGGCCTCAGCCGCCGGCCATGGATTACCGTCCGGAATTCCGGGAAATGGCGTTACTCCGACAGCGGGGGGGGGCGGAACCGGCGCATCAACCGCATTATCGGTTCGGGTTCCCTCGGTCATCTCCGAGACCGGGGGCGGACCTTCGCCCTTAACCCGCTGATCTGGCCCCACATTGTCGCCCGCACCATCGGGCACCATCATATCAACGGGGGGAGCGTCAGGCGGGGATCCGTCGACCGCGTTGTCGAGAACCGGCGACGAGGTCACATCCCAGTCGTCATTGGTGTACGCGGGTAGACTGGATACTCGTTCCTGGTCATCTGCAGGTCGATGAGCCTCGGCCGCCCTTTCTTCGAGAGTCCCTGAGCCGGTGCAGCCTGTAAGTAACGCCGAACCTACTACACTGATCACGACAGCGTACAAAGACACTATACGCACCATGCGATCTCGCCTCCACACACTCCAAAGCCCACACAACCGTCTGCGGTGCGCGTCACGTTGCTTGGTCTTTTAATAGCTTCGGTACAGCAACCAATACCAACCTCTCAACAACCTCTCAATGGTCATCCGCGTCCGAACTTGCGATCAAGCTCCTCGCGCCTGATGGTGATGATGGTCGGGTCGCCATGCGGGCAGATCGCCGGAGTAGCGCTCGCATTAAGCGCCTCGATCAACTCGTGTACCTCCCGGTCGGTCAGCGCCTGCCCGCTCTTGATGGCCGCGTGGCAGGCGACCGTCGCCACCAGCTTCTCCCGCGCGTCGCCCACGTCCGTGCTGCCCCACTGGGCAAGCTCCTCGATGATCGCCCGCAGTGCGTCCTCGGCATTCCCGTCCACAAGCGAGGCGGGGACCGAGCGACAGATGTAATCCGAGCCGCCGAAAGGCTCAAGCTGGAAGCCAAGCTCGTCAAGCTGCCCGCGATGCTCCTCCACCGCCGCAAGCTCCGCCCCCGTCAACTCCAGCGTCATCGGCAGCACCAGCATCTGCCGCTGGACTTTCCCTTCAGTCTGCGCGATCTTATCGGCAATAATGCGCTCCGCCGCCCGATGCTGATCGACCAGCAGCAGGTCCCCGCCGGCGCGACAGGCGATGTATGTCGCCGCGACCTGCCCCAGCGCCTCCAGCCGATCCTCGGGGACGAAAGCATCCTCGGGTGTACCGTCGCCGCGCTCGAAGGCGGCCTCGGTCGCGGGTTCATCCCCATGGACCTCAAGCCCGTCATCGCGCTCATCGACGCTGTCGGCGAAAGGGTTGACCCGGAGCCTGCGCGCCCGCGCCTGCTGCTCGAAGCCCGGGCCCTTCCATCGCCCGGCGCAGTCAGCGGGCATACCGGGACTGCGGTCGGCCCTGCGGCCCGGTCGCATCCCGGCCTCCTCCAGCGCCTCCTCGACGGCCTGCTGGGTGAGATTATGCATCTCCTGCTGATTGCGGAAGCGCACCTCGATCTTCGTCGGATGCACATTCGGGTCGACCAGTTCCGACGGGACCTCCAGGTGCAGCGTGCAGAGCGGATGGCGCCCGCTCGGCAGCAGGATGCCGTAGGCCTCGCGCAGCGCGTGC